>JBNJII010000008.1:0-61904 GCA_051749205.1 Thermodesulfobacteriota bacterium
CAAATACACCGGGATCAGACTCACCGGGCAATCTAGGGGAAAACCTTTCTATCTGTTCTTGATTCCCGCGCCTTGCGCGGAAATGACGAACAAAGCAGGGCCTAGTTTCATACGAGCTTGAGAAGTCATGATCCATGCGGATATTATACTTTGGAAACACATTTTGGGATATTTTGAGCCGTCAGGAACACAAATCAACTGAAATTGTTGAAAATGGAAAGCAGAACCAAAAAGCCCTGGGCCTTGACCTCGAAACTGGCATGGGCCAGTCTTGGTCCTGGATTGACCCTTCAACAATGCAACATCCCACAGGCGAAGGAGGAATTGTATAATGGAAAGAGGATACGTCCAACTGTATACCGGCAACGGCAAGGGCAAGACCACAGCTGCCCTTGGTCAGGCCCTGCGGGCAGCCGGGGCCGGTCTGAAAGTCTTTATCGGGCAGTTCGTCAAAGGCATGCACTACAGCGAGCTGGACAGTCTGAAGGACTTCTCCCATCGTATCGTCATCAAGCAATTCGGGCGGGACTGCTTTATTTTCAACGATCCCACCCCGGAAGACTGCGCCCTGGCCCGGGACGGACTCCAGGAGCTCAATGCCATCATCCACTCCGGTGAATACCAGATGGTCATCCTGGATGAAGTGAACATAGCCACCTATTACAACCTGTTCACAGTTGATGATCTCTTGGAGATCATTGCCAACAAGCCGCCCCAGGTGGAGCTCATCCTCACCGGACGCATGGCTGATCCCAGAATAATTGAGGCAGCGGATCTGGTCACGGAAATGCAGGAGATCAAGCACTACTACCAGCAAGGGGTTCAGGCCAGGGCCGGCATTGAAAAATAGCCGCTTTTTCCGGCAATCCACAAAAGTGATGTGAGCTTATGCGCCTTATAGCCGACAATATCCACATCCTCAACCCGGTGGTGGCCAAAGCGGTGGACACCAAGGACATGGAGCCCATCAGCGACTTGGCCGGACGCTATGCAGCTTGGGGAGCAGAGGCCATAGACGTCAATCCCGGACCCAAGTCGGCCTCAAGACCACAGGCCATGGACTTTTGTGTTCGAGCCGTCCGGGCCGGAACAGACCTCCCGGTGGTTTTGGACAGCAACGATCCTGAACTGCTGCACCAAGGACTTCAGGCCAGCCCTGGCCGGGCTATAATCAACGGCTTCTCCTTGGAGCCGGCCAAGGTGGATACCATTTTGCCCTTGGCGGTTGAGCACGGCCTGCCCATTGTCGGCTTTCTCCTGCATCCAAACGGCCATGTGCCCAAGGGGGTGGACGAACGTCTACAGCTGGCCTCTGAGCTTGTGTCTGTCAGCACCCGGGCCGGATTGGATACTTCCCAACTGATCATCGATCCGGTCCTGGCTCCATTAGGCTGGGATGACGGCACCGAACAGGCCAAAGGTGTTTTGGCCTGCATTCGAATGCTCCCCCAGCTTTGCGGGACCGATATACAGACCATGATCGGCCTCTCCAACCTCATTTCCGGCGCAACCCATCCAGCTGCCCCGCATTTGGAAGCCCTGTACCTGGCCAGACTGGCCGAAGCCGGCCTGAGTTACGCTTTGCTGAACATGCACCGTGGGCCTGCCTTAGGATGCGCCAGATTCTGCTCAATCATCGAACACGGCAAAGTGTTTTCCTGGGCTGAGTTTGCCCCGTATTTTGAGTTCATAAGCAAGGCCTCAGCTGGGCCCTCATCAGGGGCTCAGTCCGTCTGAGATATCAAAAAATCTGCAAGGAGGAAGCACATGGACACTCTGCAAAAGGCCCGCATCCGTATGGAGCATTGGATCGAGCACAATGATCAGCATCAAGAAGAATACGAGGCCTTTGCCCGGGAGCTGGAACAGGCGGGCAAGGAGCAGGCGGCAGCAGAAGTCCGGGCCATGAGCGAGCTGACCGCCAAAGGCAGTCAACACCTGCGTCAGGCCATCGCCTCCCTGCAGGAAGAATAAGCTCACCCCAAAAAAACACAGGAGATGGCGCATGTGTGAAGTGCATGTATACCTCAAAACCGGCGAGACCCAGGAAAAGGTCCTGGAAAGTGTGGAGTCTGTGCAGGCCCAGGGATCAAAGATAACAGCCAGAAACATCTTTGGAGAGGAAAAAACCGTCAGGGCCAAGTTCCTGTTGTTCGACAGCTCCAAAAATACATTCCTCCTGGAGGCAATCCAGCCATGAGCCGGTAAAATACTTTTATAACCTCTGACCTCAGGAGCAGCCCATGAGTATGTCCCAAAAAGTCCTTCTCTGTCTCGCGGGTCTGGGATTGTGCCTTAGTGCTTTGGCCCAGGCAGGGCCGGCTGAGGCCAGAATCATCTGGCGCGGCCAGTCCAGTTATCCAGCCGGACTTCCCCAGCTTTATGCTCCGGCAGAACGCTTTGCCGAGTTGGTGGAAGAGCTGACCGACGGGGAGCTCATTATCCGCATGCAGCCGGGAGGATCCATCGTTCCTTCCAAGCAGGTCTTTGACGCGGTCAGCAGCGGTACCCTGGATATCGGCTGCACCTGGGCCGGATGGTGGATCGGAAAGTTTCCGGCCTCGGTGTTGTTCGCCAACTCCTACCCCAACGGCATGCAGATGCGGGAGATGCTCAGTTGGATCTACCACGGCAACGGCCTCAAGCTGTGGAACGAGATGTATGAAGGCCAGAATGTCGTGGTTTTGCCACCCTATGGAATGCTGGGCTCGGAGAACTTCTGCTGGTCCAGAAAGCCCATCAACAGCCTGGAAGACTTCAAGGGCCTTAAGTTCCGTACTGTGGGCGTGTGGGGCAAGTGCCTGGAGCGCCTGGGAGCCCGGGTGGTCAGCTTGGCCGGCGGCGAGGTCTATCCCTCCCTGGAACGGGGGGTTATCGACGCTGCGGAGTTCGCCACCCCGGCCATCGACCGCAAGCTGGGTTTTGAAGAGATCTGTCCCTATCTCAAGGTCCCCGGGATCCACGAGCCATGCGCCCCCCTGGAAACCCTGGTCAATGAAAAGACCTGGAACGAGCTTCCGGACCGCCTCAAGCCCAAGGTCAAGTTCGCCTTGAAGATCTCCACCTTTGAGGCCATCAACGAGGCCATGAAGCAGGATGCCGAAGCCATGGAGTACTTCATGAACAGCCCCAAGGTGGAAGTCTCCAAGCTGACTCCGGAGATGATCGAAGAAATCAAACGCATCGGACAGCAGGAAATGGATAAAATGGCCCAGGAAGACGAGTTCTTCGCTGAAGTGCTGGAGTCGCAGCGCAACTTCCGCAAGTTGGTGGAGCCCTATGCCGACCTGGTCCGCCTGCCCTATCCCTATGCCCAGGGAAAGAGCGAATAAAGACCGGCATGAAATGAGATCCAAAAGTTTCAGCTTTCAGCTTTGCCTCTGGCAAAGCTGAAACCTTATATTTCGGATATTCTTCATCGGCACAGCCAAAGGATGTGTACCATATGCTCAAGGCCATAGACCGCATCAATGCCTGGGTTGGGCAAGGCGTCGCCTGGCTTGTACCGGTTTTGATCCTCGAACTGGTCTACGACACTGCAGCCAGGTATCTCTTCAATGCACCCACGCAATGGTCTTACGACATATCCTACATGCTTTACGGAACCATCTTTTTGGCCGCCGCAGGCTACACCCTGCAAAAGGACCAACACGTGCGCATCGAGCTTTTGTATGATCGCTTCTCTTCTCGGGGGAAAGCGGCCATTGACTGCATCGGCTATCTGCTCTTTTTCTTCCCTGCCCTTATAGCCCTGGTCTATTACGGAGGCCAATTCGCCTGGAAATCCTGGGTCCTTTTGGAGACCAGCAGCGCCAGCATGTGGCAGCCCCCCATCTATCCCTTCAAGACGGTCCTGCCTGTCGCCGCTTTGTTGCTCCTTGTGCAGGGCCTGGCCCACTTCATCCGCTCCGCGCGCACCCTTCTCCAAGGAGATACACGGTGATAGCCAGTCCTGAAATACTTCTCTGCCTTCTTTTCGGGGCCTTGATCATCGGACTGGCCTCTGGATTTCCGGTTCCTTTCGTCATGCTGGGCAGTTCTTTGATCGTGGGTTTTTTGGGCGCTGGAGAGTCTTTTTTCAATATGCTCATCCTGCGCTTTTTCGAGACTATGCACAACTATATCCTGGTGGCCATCATTCTCTTTGTGTTCATGGGCATCATGCTGGAGCGCTCCGGGGCGGCGGAAAAGCTTTTCTCTTCCCTGCATCTGCTCTTGGGCGGCCTGCGGGGCGGCCTGGGGCTGGCCGTGGTTGCGGTGTGCACGGTCATGGCCGCGGCCACCGGCATTATGGGTGCTCCGGTGATCATCATGGGCCTTTTCGCCTTGCCCCATATGCTCAGCCGCAACTACGACCCGGCCCTGTCCTGCGGTTCCATCTGCGCCGGCGGAACCCTGGGCATCCTTATTCCACCCTCCATCATGCTCATCGTGTACGGCCCCATGGCCGGAATCTCAGTGGGCAGACTGTTCATGGCCGCCATTGTTCCCGGGCTGATATTGGCCTTCCTCTATGCCCTGTACATAGTCCTGGTCTGCTATTTCAAGCCGGAGTTGGGGCCGGCTTTGCCTCAGGAGGAGCGAAATCTGCATCTGGGCAAGAAGCTTCTCCTGGTGGTCACCTCCATGCTCCCCACCCTGTTGCTTATCGTATCTGTTCTGGGAACCATCTTCTTCGGCATTGCCGCCCCCACCGAGGCCGCGGCTGTGGGGGCCTTTGTCAGCGTCCTTCTGGCCTGGGCCTACGGGAATCTGTCCTGGAAAACCCTCAAAGAGGCTTTTGTCCAGACCACGGTTGTGTCCTCCATGATCCTGCTCATCGTAGCCGCGGCCTTTGTCTTTACCGGAACCTTCATGCTTCTGGACGGAGGTTTTCTTGTCCAAGAGCTCCTGCTCAACCTCCCGGTGGGCCCCTGGGGCATCTTGATCATCATGATGGCCGCTTTTTTCGCCTTTGGGCTGTTTATGGAATGGGTAGGCATAGTTCCCATTTTGGTCCCCATCTTCACCCCGGTTCTGAACCAATTGGGCTTTGACCCCCTATGGACGGCCATGCTCTTTTGCGTGACCATGCAGACATCCTTTCTCACCCCGCCCATGGCCCCGGCTCTGTTCTACATCAAGGGCGTAGCTCCACCCCAGATCCAGTTCGGCCCACACATCATCCGCGGGGTTTTGCCCTTTATCGGCATCCAAGTCGTCGGCCTGGCCCTGCTGGCCGCCTGGCCCGATTTGGTATTGTGGCTGCCGGAGATGATGTTTCGCTAACAGCAAAAATGCGCATATTGATTTCCTTTTGTATTCAGGGCTTGTAAAAAAAAATCCCTGCGAGTACACAGGAAGAAGAAAATCATATCCGAGTCCGACGAGGAGAATACATCCATGAAGATATGGCCCGGCCAACCTTTTCCCTTGGGAGCGGTCTACGACGGCTCCGGGACTAATTTCTCCCTGTTTTCCGAAATCGCCGAGCTGGTAGAGCTGTGTCTGTTTGACGATGAAGACCGGGAAACGCGTATTGAAATGCCGGAAGTAACTGGATTTTGCTGGCATTGCTATCTGCCTGAGGTCGAGCCCGGACAACGCTACGCTTTTCGGGTCCATGGTCCCTGGAACCCAGCCGAAGGCCACCGCTGCAACCCGGCCAAGCTCCTTTTGGATCCCTATGCCAAGGCCATTGTAGGCCAAGTGAACTGGGATATGGCTGTATTCCCCTATGACTTCGACCAAGGCCCGGAGGTCATCAACCAAAAAGACAGCAGCCCCTTTGTTCCCCGATGTGTAGTCCATCAGCCATTCTTCGACTGGAGCGGCGACCGCAGACTTCAGTTGCCCTGGCACGAAACCGTGATCTACGAAACCCACGTCAAGGGCTTCACCATCCGGCATCCGGATATTCCCGAGGACATCCAAGGCACCTATGCCGGTTTGGCCCATCCGGCCGCAGTAGAACACCTCAAGAAACTGAACATTACCGCTGTGGAGCTCATGCCCGTGCATCAGTTTCTCCACGACAAGCATCTGGTGGACAGGGGCCTGCGCAACTATTGGGGATACAACTCCGTTGGCTACTTCGCCCCCCACAACGAGTACTCCTCGGACCAGCGCCCAGGATCCGGGGTGGCCGAGTTCAAGCAGATGGTCAAAACCCTGCATCAGGCCGGTATCGAGGTCATCTTGGATGTGGTCTACAACCATACCGCGGAAGGCAACCACCTCGGTCCCATGTTCTGCTTCAAAGGCATCGACAACGCCTATTACTACCGCCTGACCGATGACCCCCGCTACTACATGGACTACACCGGCACCGGCAACAGCCTGAATATGCGCCAACCGCATGTCCTGCAATTGGTTATGGACTCCCTTCGCTACTGGGTCCTGGACATGCACGTGGACGGATTCCGCTTCGACCTGGCCTCCACCCTGGCCCGGGAGCTCCATGACGTGGACCGCCTGTCAGCCTTTTTCGACATCATTCAGCAGGATCCGGTGATCAGCCAGGTCAAGCTCATTGCCGAGCCCTGGGATGTGGGCGAAGGCGGCTACCAGGTGGGCAACTTCCCTCCGGTATGGTCGGAGTGGAACGGTAAATACCGGGACTGTGTGCGCGATTTCTGGAGAGGCGAAGACCAGACCCTGGGTGAATTGGCCTACCGCTTCGCCGGGAGCCCGGATCTGTATGAAAACACCAGCCGACTTCCCTTTGCCAGTATCAATTTCATCACCGCCCACGACGGATTCACCCTGCAGGATCTGGTGGCCTACAATGAAAAACACAATGAGGACAATGGAGAGGACAATCAGGACGGCGAAAGTTTCAACCGCTCCTGGAACTGCGGAGTGGAAGGTTTCACTGAAGATCCCGAGATTTTAGACCTGCGCGCCCGGCAGCAGCGCAATTTTCTGACCACCCTGTTTCTGTCCCAGGGGGTGCCCATGCTCCTGGGCGGAGATGAGATGGGACGCACCCAACAGGGAAACAACAACGCCTACTGCCAAGACAACGAGATATCCTGGTACGACTGGGAAAACATCGACCAAGAGCTCTTGGAGTTTACCCGTCGGCTTATAGGGTTTCGCCTCAATCACCCGGTTTTTCGACGCAGACGGTGGTTCCAAGGCCGTTCCATCCACGGCTCGCAAACCTCGGATATTGCCTGGTTCACTCTGGAAGGCAAGCAAATGGACGAGGATAACTGGGGGCAGGGTTTTGCCAAATCCCTGGCCATATACTTAAACGGGCAGTCAATCCCCAACCCCAACCCCCGCGGAGATCCGGTCAGTGACGGCAACTTCTACCTCATCTTCAATGCCCACCATGAACCGCTGAACTTTACCTTGCCCCATGCCTCCTGGGGACAGAAGTGGGCCAAGATCCTGGACACCACATGGGGCTGGCTGGAGGAAGAGACGCTTATCCAAGCAGAAGGCAACTTTGATGTCCAAGACCGGTCTGTAGTCGTGTTGCGGCAGGAAGAATGAGAGAGGAGTGCAAGGACGGGGCGGGCCGTTATCCGGATAGGCGCAGCCAGTCTCGAATCTGCAGATCAATGCTGGTCAGTCCATTGTAGTAGTTCATCCTGGGAGTGAAGGCCAGCTGCATGTTCTGCCCGATGACTTCTTGAGACAACACATCCGCCTGCCTCCAGGCCTTGCCCAACATGGTCACCCCGGCCTGCTCGTCCCGCAGCTGCAGTGAGACGTGCTTGGAGCCAAAGACCTTGTGTTTTTGCACCCGCAAAAGAGGAGAGCAAAACACGGGCTGGGGATTGCCCAGGCCAAAGGGCTGCAGCAGATCGATCTCTTGAACCAGGCGCAGATCGACCATATCCAGTCCCAGCTTGGCTTCCACCTGCAGGCAGGGAGAAGGAAGCTCGTCTCCCAGCTGCTTTCGCACTGCCTGGTCAAAGGATGCCCGCAAGTCCCCCAGGTTCTCCGGACCCAGAGTGAGCCCGGCAGCCTGCCGGTGTCCTCCAAAGCGCTTTAAAAGATGGGCGCAGTCGCCCAGGCCCTGATGGAGGTCAAAATCTGGAATGCTCCGCCCCGAACCCTTCAGTCCGTCTGCATGACCGGTCAGAAGCAGAGCCGGCCGATGCATGTGTTCCACCACCCTGGAGGCCACGATGCCGATCACCCCTTGATGCCAGTTTTCTCCGCACAAGACCAGGCCAAGTCGATCCGTATGTCCCTCGGCCTGCTCCAAGGCCTGCTCCAGGATATCCTTTTCCGTGCTCCGGCGCATCTGATTGTACTTTTCCAGCTGTGCGGCCAGAGGCCTGGCTGTACTCAAATCCGGGGCCAATAAAAGATCCAGGGCCTCCAGGGGCGAGGCCAGCCTTCCGGCGGCATTGATCCTGGGGGCCAGGCCAAATCCCACCTGCCCGCTGCCCATGGGTGCGGTGGGCGGGAGCTTGCTCACTTCCTTCAAGGCAAATATCCCCGGCCGCTTCCCCTGGCCAAGGACCAAGAGCCCGTTTTTGACCAAAATACGGTTCACCCCGGTCAAAGGGACCACATCGGCAATGGTCCCCAAGGCTACCAGATCCAGGCTTGTTCGGACATCGACCCGCTCACCGGGCAAGATACGGTTTAAAGCGGCCATGAGCAAAAAGGCCACCCCCACCCCGGCCACCCCGGAGTATGAACAGGTGTCGTCCACAACCGGATCCACAATGGCCTCTGCCGGGGGCATATCCGTCCCGGGCAGGTGATGATCGCTGATCACCACCCGCATTCCCAGTTCCCTGGCCCGCTCTACAGCAGCCACATCAGCAATCCCGCAATCCACAGTGAGCAGCACGCCCGCCCCCTGCTCGGCCAGACGCTCCACCCCGCTCACCGACAGTCCGTAACCGTCCTCAAACCGATCCGGCAGGGCAAAGCTGACCGGCACCCCTTTGCTGCGGAAAAAATCCACCAGCAAGGCCGTGGCCGTGATCCCGTCCACGTCGTAATCGCCCCATATCCCCACCCGCAGGCCGTGCTGGATGCATTCAGCCAGGACTTCTGCTCCCTGGATCAATGCCGGCCAGCTCTCCAAGGAAGGCAGATGGCGCAGCCCCGGGCTCAGGTAACGGTCCATTTCCGGCAATGAACATACGCCGCGTCTCCACAGCAGACGGGCCAAAAAATGGGAAATATTCAATGAACCGGCCCAGGCCGGAAGATCCTTGGGTTCGGGGCCGTTGATGCTTTGCTGAAAAGTCCACTGTAGGGGCACGGTGCCTGTCCTCGTATGAAACCAATTAAATATTCAGTATTTTTCTGTCCACCCGGCCAGGATGTGGTCCAGAACATGGCGGCTCCGATTCACCCGACACCCTTCGGCCAGATAGATGCTCCGCAGCCGATCATAGGCCTTGGGCAGCTGGTCATTGACCATCCAATAATCAAACTCCGGGGCAGCGGCCAGCTCGTCCTTGGCTGCCGCCATACGCCGGGCGATCTGCTCCGGTTGGTCAGTGCCCCGTTGTTCCAATCGCCGCTTGAGCTCTTTGTGGTCCGGTGGAAATATGAAAACCAGAACACTTGCAGCCAGGGTGGCCCGCAATTGCCTGGCCCCCTGGACGTCGATGTCAAAAAGCACGTCCTGTCCGGACTGCAAAAGCTCCTGGGTGGCCTGCAGGGGGGTTCCGTAATAGTTGCCGTGCACCCGGGCCCATTCCGCAAAATATCCCTTGGCCATCAGATCCTCGAACTCGGCCCGGCTCACGAAACGATACTCCCGGCCGTTTTTTTCCCCGGCCCGCGGCTGTCGGGTGGTTGTAGACAGAGAAAAAGAAAATCCCGGGAACTCCTGCACCAAGCGCCGGACCAAAGTACTCTTCCCTGCCCCGGAAGGGGCGGAGAGAACCAAAGCCAATCCCTGCCGGCTAGCGTTCATCGTCACCGCCTTTGTCCGAAAAGCGCTGGCCGATGGTCTCAGCCTGAAGGGCAGAGAGAAAGACGTGATTGGAGTCAGTGACAATAATGGATCTCGTCTTGCGTCCCTGGGTGGCATCCACCAGCCGACCCTCCTGGCGGGCGTCTTCGCGCAGACGGCGCATGGGCGAAGAACCGGGGTTGACGATACCCACCACCCGGGAGACAACCACATAATTTCCAAACCCGATATTCAGCAAATGCTTCAGGGCCATCCTGACCACCTCTTTTTGGCTCCAAATGGGCGATTGATATGTTTGGGGCTTGCAGCTTCGACCAGAGACACCCCCGCAACATCCTGCATAAACTTGATATTTCCAGAAACCAGAGCTCCTACTCCAGATTCTGGACCTGCTCCCGGCATTTTTCCAGATCAGCCTTGAAATCAACCACCACCTGACTGACCTGGGTGTTCTGGGACTTATTGCCCAAGGTATTGATCTCTCGAAAGCATTCCTGCAGCAGGAAATCGAGCTTGCGTCCTCCGGCTGATTGGTTCTGGAGATAATCCTTTAAGACCTGGATATGGGTCTTCAGCCGCGTTATCTCTTCGGATACATCCAGTCGATCGGCCAAGACAGCCAGCTCCTGGAGCATGCGCTGCTCATCCAGCTCCGCCTCCTCCGGAGCCAGCAGACGGGCCACCCGCTCCCGAAGGAGCTGATACTTTTCCTCGGCCACATGCGCGGTCAGTTCGCTCAGCTCGTGAACCCATTGGATCATTCGCTGCGCCCTGTGGATAAGATCCCGGGCCAGGGCCTGGCCTTCACTTTGCCGGAAGCCGTCCCATTCCTCCAAGACCCGGTGCAGGCCCTGCCGGAAGCGTTCGCCCTGGGCATCCTGCTCGGAAAAACTCGATTCCTGCCACAAAGAGGGGACATTGAGCAAGCGGGAGTAGTCCGGTTCAAAGGCCTGTCCCTGCTGCCTGGCCAGGCTGTCCAGCTCCTTACACATAGCCAGAGCCAGGCCCTGATTGAGATGCACTGGCATAAGATCGGGCTGTAGGAAGGTCACCTGGAGACTTATATCAACGCGCCCCCTTTCTGCGACCTGGCGCACATCTCTTTCCCAAGCCGGTTCACAGGAACGCAAAAATGAGGGCAGACGCCAGCGCAGGCCGAGCTGCTTGCCGTTTACGCTTTTTATCTCCCACTCCTGCACACAGGTTTCGTCCTGGAGCCGATAGGCCCCGTAGCCGGTCATACTTTTGAGCACATATCCCCCATATCCGATTTCATATTCAATCCTGGCCGTCATCATGGCGCAGCTTTTGCTTATATCTGGCCCGCATGCGGGTCAGCACCTCTTGAATATACTCCCCGGCATAGTCCGGAAAGGTCCAGGGCAGGGTCTGCCACCCCCCTTTCTGAAAGATCAGGGTCAGATCGGCAAATATCCCCTGGTCCAAATAGATGCGGTGGGTAAAATTCTTGCCTGTTCCCAGGACAAATCGCTCCAGGCACAGCAGACCGGGATCCAGGTTCACTTGCCGGCGGCCGTCTGCGTGCCGCCACGTGTCCTCCAAAGCATTGGTGGCCAGCTTTATCTCCGCCAATCGAGCCTGGCTGACAAGCTGCTGAAAAGATATCATCCGCCGCATGATGGGCGTGCCCAGCTCCTGATCGTAGTAGGTGGTCTGAGTAAACGGAAACGGATCAGACCCAAAATCCAGCTGGCCCCACCTGGCCTGTATCTGTCTCTCCAGATCCGGCCAGATCTGCGTCAATCGACTGCTGAGCACAGAGACGACCAGCTGGGCCGGTGGCGGTACCTGCGGCCGACTCATCTTTCCTCCGGAGTTGACAGGTCCATAACACCCTTGCTTCCAACCACTAAAGCCGTTCCCTCGACCTGCACGGGAAGAGCCGAGACCAGATCTCTGGCCCCTGCCCCGGGCCTGCGAACAAAAGTGCAGGGCACATAGAACTCACAGCGGCCCCGGCCGGGGTTTTCCTCCTCAATGAGGACCTTCAAGCTGGAGGCACTGAGCAGGTGCCGGGCAAATTCCCGGCCCTTGGCAGCAGCCAGCTCCCGCAAGCGCTGGCTGCGATCTTTCTTGAGCTTCGCTTGCACCCCTTTCTTGGCCTGGGCCGCAGGTGTCCCCGGCCGGGGAGAATAGGCGAACACATGGGCGTAGGTAAAGGGCAGGGCCGCAAACCACTTTTCGGTGCACTGCATATCTTCTTCCGTTTCCCCGGGGAAGCCGACCAGAAAGTCACCGCCCAGGGCAAAGCAGGGCCAGGCTTCGGTCAATTCATGCACAAAAGCGGCAACCTGATCCGGGTGGTAGTGAGCGCGGCCCATGGCCTGCAAAATCCTGGGGCTGGCGCTTTGCATGGACAGATGGAGATGAGGACAGACCATTTTGGAATCAGCCAGCACAGCCAGGGCCTTGGAGCCAAGCTGGGATGGGTCCAGGGAGCTCAGACGCAGCCTGGCCGTCCCCTGCCACTGAAGAGTCAGGCGGTTTTGGAGATAATGGATGAGATCCCAGAAGTCCATTCCCTGAGACCGATACTGGGACAGATTGATGCCGCTTATGATCAGTTCCCGATAGCCGTTGACCAGCAGACGCTCGGCCTCGGCTGCCACCTCCTTTGCAGGGCGGCTCTTGGCCGGTCCCCGGGTCAAGGGAACGATACAGTAGGTGCAGCCGTGGGAGCAGCCGTCCTCAACCTTGACCACGGGCCGGGCCCTGGGAAACCGGCTGATCTCCAAGGCTGGAAAGCTCTGATCCCGGTTCGGTACGACCTCGGACGCAGATCCGGGCCAATTGCTCGGGGGCCAATCAGCCATTGCGGCTTTCTTTTCCTGGGCAATCACCCCCTGCACATCCGAGAGATCTCCCATATCCTGAGGACACATCTGGGCCGCACACCCGGTGACAGTCACCCTGGCCCACGGGTTCTTGCGCCGGCAGCGCCGAAGCATCTTGCGCAGATCCTGCACAGCCTTGTCCGTCACAGCACAGCTGTTGATGACCACAACATCAGCCTGCTCCAGCTCCTCTGCCTGCCGGGCTCCCTTGGCCATCCAGGTCTCGGCCAGGGCCTGGCTTTCGTACTGATTGATCTTGCAGCCCTGGGTCAGGATATAAAATGTGCTGCTCTGTTCAGGCATGGATCTCCCCGCCGCCCAAAACCCGGCCCTGATCGGAATAAAATACGGCTATCTGTCCCGGCGACCCCGGAGTCCGCGGCTGTTCAAAAGAGACCAAAACCTCCCTATCCTGTATCTCCACCCGCACAGGCCCAGGGGCCTGCCGGTAGTTGGTCTGAACCCAGACCTGCTGGGGCCAGTGTTCAGGCTCCACCAAGGCGTTGGTCAGCCGGACCCGGCAGGAGGCAGCCTGCAGCTGTCTGCGCGGGCCCACCACCAGAGTATTGCTGCCCATATCCTTGGCCAGGACGTATAAGGGTTCGCTGTAGGCGATCCCCAGGCCCCGGCGCTGTCCCAAGGTATACCGATGCAGGCCCTGATGCCGGCCCAGAATCCGGCCCTGTTCATCAACAATTTTCCCCTCTCCGGGCAGGGAGATATCTTGGGCAGCCAAAAAGGCCCGATAGTCATTGTCCGGAATAAAGCAGATCTCCTGGCTCTCCCGGCCGGACACCGGATGCAGCCCCAGTTTGGCCAGCTGGGTGTGGACCTGGTCCTTGTTCCACTCGGCCAAGGGAAAAAGAGCCGTCTTCAGTTGCTCCCGGCCGACCAGAGCCAAGAAGTAGCTCTGATCCTTATCCCGGTCGCGGCCCCGAAACAGGCCCGGAGGGGACGGGCACTCCTCAACCAGCCCAGCGTAATGGCCGGTGGCCATCCGGGCCAGTCCCAAATCCAAAACAGCCCGCATCAAGGCTTTGAACTTGATCCGCCGGTTGCACCAGGCACAAGGGTTGGGGGTCAGTCCCCGGGCATAGTCGCGGATAAAGGGCTGCACCACTTCCCGGTCAAAAGCTCTGCGCAGGTCCAGGGGGTGAAAGCTCACCCCCATGCGGACGCAGACCGCCGCCAGCTGCTCTTGCAGCCGACGTTCCCGGCTTTTGTCCCCCCAAAATGAGGCGTGCACAGCAACCGGCTTACAGCCCTGTTCCTGCAGAAGGGACAAGGTTAAAAGGCTGTCCGCGCCACCGCTCAAGGCCACGGCTACAGACATGGGCTCACAGGTCTCTTAAGGCGGTGGGCCGAGGCAGGGAAGGCAGGGCCTGTTCCAGCACGTAACCGGCCTGCAAAACAGTTTCTTCGTCAAAAAAGCGGCCAAAGAGCTGAAAGCCCACCGGCATGCCGCTTGCTGACCCCAGGCCCGCGGGCAGACACAGGCCCGGCAGACCGGTCAGATTCAAGGGATTGGTAAACACATCGGTGAGATACATCTGCAAAGGATCGTTGCTCTTCTCCCCCAGGCCAAAGGCAGCAGTCGGAGCTATGGGAGCACACAGAAGATCGCAGTGGGTCAAGGCCTGTTCGAACTCATCCCGGATCAGTCTGCGAACCTGGGCCGCCTTTTTGTAGTAGGCATCGTAGTAACCTGCAGACAACACATAGGTACCCAAAAGAATCCTGCGCTGCACTTCCGGGCCGAAGCCCCTGCTTCTGGACTTGACGTACATGTCTTTGAGCTCGTTGGCCTCAGTGGCCCGCAGCCCGTAGCGGACCCCGTCGAATCGGGCCAGATTGGAGCTGGCCTCGGCCATGACAATGATGTAGTAGGCGGCTATGGCATACTCAGTATAGGGCAAAGACAAAGGCACGGTTTCGCCCCCCAGGTCCCGAATGGTCTGCAAGGCCCCTTCACAGGCCTTTTTGACCTCAGCATCCAGGCCCTGCCCCCAATATTCGGCTGGAACCCCGATGCGCAATCCAGCCAGGTCCTGCCTTTGGTCCAAGGCGGCGGTATAGGACGGGACCGAGACCGGCGCGGATGTGGAGTCTTTGGGATCGTGACCGGCGATGATCTCCAGGATCAGGGCCAAATCCCGCACACTCCGAGCCAAAGGTCCGGCTTGATCCAGGGATGATCCATAGGCCACCAATCCGAACCTGGAAACCCGGCCGTACGTAGGCTTGAGCCCGGCCAGACCGCAAAAGCCGGCCGGCTGCCGGATGGACCCCCCGGTGTCCGTGCCCAGGGAGGCCGGGGTGTGACCGGCTGCTGTACTGGCCGCCGAGCCGCCGCTGGATCCGCCGGGGACCCGGGTCACATCCCACGGATTCTTGGTCTGTTCAAAAGCGGAGTTTTCTGTAGACGAGCCCATGGCGAATTCGTCCATATTGGACTTGGCCACCACAATGGCTCCGGCCCGCTTCAGCCGGGCCACGGCCTCTGCATCGTAAAAGGGGACAAAGGACTCAAGCATCTTGGAGCCGCAGGTGGAAGGCATGCCCTGGGTGGTGAACACATCCTTGACCACCATGGGTACGCCCCACAGGGGCTGATCAGAACGCGGCCCCGCCGCGTCCAGCTCTTCGGCCTGCTCCAGGGCCTGCTGGGCATTGACATGCAGCAGGCTGGAAATCATGCCCTCAGTGGCTTCAATCCTGTCCAGACTGGCCTGAACTGCTTCCCGGGCCCCAATCTGTCCAGCCGCCAACCTATCCCTGATCTGGGTCAATGTCTTCTTGTGCCAATCGATCATACAGCCTTCCTTGCTCAAAATACCTTGGGGACGATGAAATAGCTCCCGTCTGTCTCCGGGGCATTGGCCAACACATCCTGCCGGGAATGTTCCTGCTGGACCTGGTCCCCACGGTAATACGAGGCATGCCTGATCGGGGAGTACAAGGGCTGGACCTCGGCTGTATCCAGTCGGTTCAGCTTATCCATGTATTGCAAAATATCATCCAGCTGGCGGGCAAAGGTCTCCAGGGTCTCTTGGTCGCATTCCAGCCGGGCCAAATCTGCGATATCCGCCACATCCTTGGGGTCTATCTTCGCCATGCTTCCTCCTTGTTCAGTTTCTTCCGGCCGCCTCCCAGAAGGCTTTGAGCTGTTCAGCCCGCACCGGCTGCGGGTCATCTTCCCCGGGCCGGACCACGAACAGGTCTTGCGTGGCCCGCCCCTTTGCATCCCAAGATATTGGGGCCATGCTCCAGGAAAAGTCCTCTACAGACTGTAGGACCCCTTGCAGGTCGGCCTCTGGGGATTCTTGAGATGCCTTGTGGACTCTTTGGGCCAGGCGCACAAAGTCATAGCCCAAGGCAATCCAGAAATCCGCCTCGCCCTCATTCATTTCATCCAGGCCCTGAGCCAGCCGCCGGACGGCGGGATTGGACGTATCCGGCAGCCAGGGTGTGGTCATCAGGGCCAATTGAAAATACTTGCGGTCCAGTTCTGAAATATCCTCCAGCCCTTGACTCCACAATGTGGGACCTAAAAAGATGAGCTGATCCTGATCAAAATAAAAAAACTCCGGGATGAGCATCTGGACTTGCGAAAAGGAGTCCGGAAGAAAGACCGCCTGGAAGTCCGGGGAGACAGAATCCTGCGAATCGTCCTGGCCCTTGGCCCCCAACAGATCAGCCACCACCCTCTTGAAGTCTCCAGGTTGCCCGGGCTCGTAGGTATCGCTGCCCATCACCCGCCCCGAGGCCTTTTCAACCACCTGTCGGAAGCCGGCAGACAGCCTGCGGCCGTAATCACTTTGTGGATACAGGACTGCATAGTCGGAAATGGCCAGAGTGGAATGGACCATATCCACCAAGGGCTGAACTTGGTCCATTGTCCCGGGAAAAAAGCGGTAGCCGTCCTCACCTTCCTGTCCAGGGTCCAGATGGCTGCGGAAGGGGAAAAAAGTACGTTCCTGTTCCAGAGGTTGGTTCACAATTCGGGTCCACACATCTCTACGCAGCGGCCCTCCAAGCAAAGAGCACTCCTTCGGCAGGGCTTCCAGGCGCTTTCTCCAGCCCTGGGCTTGCGAATTGACCAGGTACAGATCAACTCCTTGTCCAGCGGTCTCAAACTGCCATTGAGCTACAGAAGCCCCCAGGGCTATCTTCCAGCCCATCTGGGCATAGCTCCCGCTCAGAGGGCAGATAACCCCTACTGCCTGGGTTGGCGCAGCGTACTGCTTTTCCAGTTCTGCAAGCAAAGCGCGCAGGGCCTTGTCCATGGCCAGACCGCTGGTGTTGACAATATTGGTAAGCCGTGTCTCGGCCTGACTCCAGTCCAGCTCATCACCCTTCAGGGCCCGCACTGTATCCGCCCAGCGGATCAGCCAGTCCGCGGGCGTATCCTTTGGGGCCGGCTGTTTAGTAATCGCTTCCCAGTTGGCATCATCCACACCCTGCAACAGGTCCAAGAGCTTTTCTTCCAGCCCTTCTTGGGCCTTTTGGCCCGGAGCTTGCCCATACAGGGTGTTGACCAGGGACCATCCCTGCCCCGCCCGGCCGGCTTGTATCGATTCCTGAACCACATGCAGGGCTGTCTGTACTCGAAGCGGCCAGGGCATGGACTGGTCGTGGATCAGGCTCAAGGCATGCTCCAGCCATGCCTGACCATCCCGGGCCAGAAGGACCTGCAAGAATCTGGACTGCCATTGCCAATCCCGCTGCAACTTTGGGCGCATCCCGACCCATTGCCTCAGAGCCAGCTCAGCGGCTTCCCAGTCCGCATTGGCTTGAGCCGCTCGGGCCAACCCCTTCCAGGCCTGGATGCGTTGGCTTTGGTCCAGTCCCTCTTGGTGCGCCGCCTCTGCATATAGGGCTTGTGCCCGGGAGGCATCCCCCTGCTCCATGGCCTGTCGGGCCCTGTTCAACAAGCGTGCTGCCTCCAAACCGGGGTCAGTTTGCAACGGCAAACGCGCACATCCGGCCATAAGCAGGCCCACGAGCATCACAACCAGCCCAACCCAGCGCACATATTGCACAGCCATACTCCCCAAAAGGGTTACCTCCTGCTTTGGGAATATATCCCAAACCATGGAGTCCAGAAAATACAAAAGGCCTGGTCCATACTCCTGGACCAGGCCCTTGTATATAGAAAGGTGGAGGTCGTGCTGTCAAGCACGCCGCCGATCCTTATTTCTGTTCCGTATACTCGGCGTCTACAACGTCTTCTTCCTCTGAAGACTTGCCTTCTGCCTGGCCACCTTCACCGGCGGCTCCACCGGCCTGGGCTCCGCCCTGCTGGCTCTGCTGCTGGTAGAGCTTTTCGGCCAGCTTGTGCGAAGCCTGGGACAAATCATCCGTAGCCTTCTTGATGGCCTCTTCGTCCTCGCCTTCCATGACCTTTTTCAGCTCTTCGATCTTGCCTTCGATCTCGCTCTTGAGCTCGGCATCCAGCTTGTCGCCCAGATCACGCATGGACTTTTCCGTGCTGTAGATCAAGGTGTCCGCCTGGTTGCGGGCCTCAATGAGCTTCTTCTTCTTCTCGTCCTCAGCGGCATGGGACTCAGCATCCTTGACCATGTTTTCTATCTCATCCTCGCTCAAGCCGCTGGAGGGCTGGATGCTGATGGACTGCTCTTTGCCGGTTCCCTGATCCTTGGCACTGACATTGACCAGCCCATTGGCGTCGATGTCAAAGGTGACCTCGATCTGCGGGACGCCGCGGGGTGCCGGTGGAATACCCTCCAGGTCAAAACGGCCCAGGCTCTTGTTGTCTGCGGCCATGGGTCTTTCGCCCTGCAGGACATGAATGGACACTGATGGTTGATTGTCCGAGGCAGTTGTAAATACCTGGCTCTTCTTGGTCGGGATGGTGGTGTTCTTCTCAATGAGCTTGGTGAACACCCCGCCCATGGTCTCAATACCCAGGGACAACGGGGTCACATCCAAAAGCAGGACGTCCTTGACATCCCCGGCCAGGATGCCGCCCTGAATGGCCGCGCCCATGGCCACCACTTCGTCCGGGTTGACCCCTTTATGCGGTTCGCGCTGGAAGAAGTCCTTCACTTTCTGATGCACAAGGGGCATCCGGGTCTGACCACCGACCAATATGACTTCATCCACTTCCTTGACACTGAGCCCGGCATCCTCCAGGGCCTGCTTGCAGGGGCCTATAGTCCGTTCCACCAGGTCAGAAGTCAGGGATTCCAGCCTGGCCCGGCTGAACTTGATGTTCATATGCTTGGGCCCGGCCTGATCTGCGGTGATAAAGGGCAGGTTGATGTCTGTTTCCATTGTGGAAGACAGCTCTTTCTTGGCCTTTTCAGCGGCCTCTTTGAGCCGCTGCATGGCCATGCGATCCTGGCTGAGATCGATGCCGTTTTCCCGCTTGAACTCATCCACCAGGTCGTAGAGGATGGCATTGTCGAAGTCTTCACCGCCCAGGAAGGTATCCCCATGGGTGGCCTTGACCTCGACCACGTTGTCTCCGACTTCCAGAATGGAGATATCAAATGTTCCGCCGCCCAAATCAAAGACCGCGATCTTTTCATTGGTCTTTTTGTCCAGGCCGTAGGCCAGGGAAGCGGCTGTAGGCTCATTTATTATCCTCTTGACCTCCAGACCTGCAATACGCCCGGCATCTTTGGTCGCCTGGCGCTGACTGTCGTTGAAGTAGGCCGGTACAGTGATCACCGCCTCGGTGACCGTCTCTCCGAGATAATCTTCGGCGTCCTTCTTCAGCTTCTGCAGGATCATGGCCGAGATCTCCGGCGGGCTGTACTTCTTGCCTTCTACTTCCACGTAGGCGTCATTGTTCGACCCCTCCGCAATCTTATATGGGCTGTGGTTTTTCCATTTCTCGATCTCCGGGGCATTAAAGTCCCGGCCCATAAGTCGCTTTATGGAAAATACCGTCCGCTCCGGATTGGTGACTGCCTGGCGTTTGGCCAATTCACCGACCAGACGCTCCTTATCTGTAAAAGCGACAATGGACGGTGTCGTTCGTCCACCTTCCGGATTGGGTACACATTTGGGGTCTTTTCCTTCCATGACATAGACACAGCTGTTTGTCGTGCCCAAGTCGATTCCAATAATCTTGCCCATAGGAATTCCTCCTCATTGCTTATCTACAAAATCTGTGATGTGTAAAAATGTAAATCGTCATTCTGGGAAGTAAAGGGGCTGCCCTCTATTTTTGACAATTTTTGCTGACCATGACCTTGGCCGGCCGCAACACCCGGTCCTTGTACCGGTACCCTTTCTGCATAACCTGGCAGACCTTTCCAGCCTCCAGATCCTCTCGCTCTTCCTCAGCCAGGGCCTCATGCCAATTGGGATCAAAGGCGTCCCCTTCACTGCATTCAATGGGCTCCAGCCCGTGCTTCTTCAGGGTGTCCAAAAAAATACTGATGGTCATGTCCACGCCCTGAACCAGATCTGAGCAGGCCTCGACTTTGCGTCCGTGACCAACAGCCAGCTCCAGATTGTCCACCACCGGCATCAGGTCTTCCAGGATATCCTGCACGGCGAACTTGCAGTGCTGTTCCTTTTCCCGGGTCATGCGTTTACGGTAGTTGTCCGCATCCGCCCGCACCCTTTTGACCTCCTGGTCCATCTCCTGTTTTTCAGGGCAGGTTGGGCACACCCGTTCACGGCAGAGTTCCAAGAGCTGCTCGTCACCAATTTCCGGTCCGGCCTCTCCCGAGGCATGCGCCTCTTGGGCCTGGCCATCCTGCTCTTCGGCCTGGGTGGCACCCTCGGCATCTTCTTGATTGAACACCTTGTTGTGCTCTTTGTCTTTTGACATCTAACTCCTCCTTCATATCCCAAACTCAATCATAGGCTACGCAAATCGTGATTCAAGGAGATCAGTAAGCATTTTGGCGATGGTGTCAACCATGGGCATGAGTCTGGAATAGTCCATGTGGATAGGCCCTATAGTCCCCACAACCCCCAGCTTTTGTCCCTGGACTTGATACGGGGAGGAGATAAGGCCCCATTGCCCCAGCTCCGGACCGTAGAATTCAGTGCCAAAGGTCACGATCAGGCCTTCGCTCTGGGCCAGCTTGTCCACCAGCTCCAATATGGCCGAACGGTGTTCAAGGAACTCCAAAAGATCCCGCATACTGGATATGTCCTTGCCCTCCAGATGATCCAGCACATTCAGCGTTCCCTCCAAGAACACCTCGCGGTCGTTGTTATTGGCAAAGGCGTCCCGGGCCAAACTCAAGGCCTGCCCATACAAGGCGTTGAATCTGGTTTCCGCCTGCTCCATTTCCTGCAGAATACTCTTCTTGATCTCTTCAATGGTCCGGCCCTGGAACTTTTCATTTAAGTAGTTGGCGTACTTGACCAAATCATCCCCGGTCACCT
This sequence comes from Thermodesulfobacteriota bacterium, assembly GCA_051749205.1. Lineage (GTDB taxonomy): Bacteria > Desulfobacterota > Desulfovibrionia > Desulfovibrionales > Desulfothermaceae > Desulfovermiculus. Next base: position 21,115 of record JBNJII010000008.1, read on the forward strand.
TGGCCTCCACCGGCAAGAGCTTGTTGTGCACCACTCCGCCGCCAAAAATGGCTATGGCCATAACCAGGCCGGTTCGCACCAGAACCAAATCGATACGTTGGAGGCGGATCATGCTCCGCTTGGGGGCTACCGCCACTCCCACTTGGCTGGACTGGGAGGAAATGAGCTTGGAGGTATGTTCCAGGATGTCTGAAAACTCCAGGCCGGCCTGAACCAGTGCATCTTGGAGGTCTTGCTGGGTACTCTGCGGAAGCAGGTCCGGGCTGAGAACCGTGTCCACATAGAAGCGAAATGCCTTGTCCGTGGGCACTCTCCCGGCCGAGGTGTAGGGCTGCTGCAGATAGCCCTTTTCCGTGAGGTCGGCCATGATATTGCGCATACTGGCTGCACTGAGTTTCAAGGTGGACTGTTTGGCCACATACCTGGAACCCACAGGTGCAGCATGATCAATATAGGCCTGAACGATGATGCGTAAAACCTCGATTTCACGCGCTGTCAATGTCATATGCCCCTCACTTTCCCTGCTTGGGATCATTTCACAGTCCCATGCGGCCCGCACAGAACTCTCAGCTTAGCACTCTCCTTACGAGAGTGCTAAGCTGATAGCAAGCCAGACCGCGCCTGTCAAGGCTGATCGGTCATCAAAGTCTTTTCGCGGGCGTAGAAAGCAAAGGGCGGAAGACAAAGAGATCAAAGAGTTTGGGCCACAAACCTGCCTTTAAAAAAACCAGTGTATGCAGTATAACCAGGATGGGAAAAAAAGCGCCTGCAAGACGAGCCTTGCAGGCGCAGATCATGGTCACATGATGGCTGGATTGCGGGAGGAGGCAGCTTTCAGAAGATGATCGAAGGTGTTTTTACCAGCCGATGGTCAAGTATTCATGCATGGAGTCCGAGGCCACCCGCCCGGCTCCGGCGGCCAGAATCACTGTAGCCGCTCCGGTAACGATATCTCCGCCGGCCCAGACCCCCTTTTTCATGGTCTTGCCGGTTCTGGGATCGGCCACTATGTAGCCTCGTTTATTGAGCTCCAGGTCGTGGGTATTGCCGGTGAGCACAGGATTGGCCCCGGAACCAACCGCTATGACCACCAGGTCGCAGGGCAACTCAAACTCCGAGCCCTGTATTGGCTCAGGACGCCTGCGGCCGGACTCATCCGGTTCGCCCAGCTCCATCTGCACGCATTCCATGCCCTGAACCCATCCCTTGTCGTCGCCGATAAACCGCTTGGGATTGGCCAGCATGTAAAATTCAATGCCTTCTTCTTCCGCGTGATGGATCTCCGCCTTCCGGGCCGGCAACTCCTCATGGGAGCGCCGGTAGACGATACGCACCCTGTCCGCCCCCATGCGCATGGCCGTCCGGGCCGAGTCCATGGCCACATTGCCGCCGCCCAAGACAACAACTTCCTTGCCCTGAGCCAGGGGGGTGTCGTACTCCGGAAAGCGATAGGCCTTCATCAGGTTGGCCCTGGTCAAGTACTCATTGGCTGAATAGATATTGATCAGGTTCTCACCCGGGACGTTCAAGAATCTGGGCAGGCCGGCCCCGACTCCGATAAACACGGCATCGAAGCCCTTATCAAACAGCTCGTCCACATCAACGGTTTTGCCCACCACTGTGTTGCACTCGATATCCACTCCCAATCGCTCCAGGAAGTGGAGTTCCGAGGCCACGATCTCCTTGGGCAGTCGAAACTCCGGGATACCGTACACCAAAACGCCGCCCCCCTTGTGGAAGGCCTCGTATACGGTCACCTCATGGCCTTTGAGGATCATATCCCCGGCCACTGTCAATCCGGCCGGGCCGGCCCCGACCACGGCCACCTTCTTACCAGTCGCAGCCTTTTTGGGCGGCAACTTTCCGCTGCCGTAATTGCGCTCATAGTCGGCGGCAAAGCGCTCCAAGTGACCGATGGCCACCGGCTCTCCCTTTTTGGCCAAGACGCACAAGCCTTCGCATTGGTCCTCTTGGGGGCACACCCGGCCGCAGACAGCCGGCAGGCTGTTCTTTTCCCAGATCTTGCGGATAGCCTTGGTAAAATCGCCTTCGTATATATGCTTGACAAAAGAGGGAATATCAATGCCCACCGGACAGCCTTCCACGCAGGATGGCTTCTTGCACTGCAAGCAGCGGGATGCCTCGGCTTGAGCCAACTCCGGAGAGTACCCTTCGGGGACTTCCTCAAAGTTGCGCTTGCGGACATTGGGATCCTGCTCCGGCATGCCCTGGCGGGGGAGCTTCTCTTTTTTTTCTTTTTTTTCAGCCATATATCCTCCCTGTGGCTCCTATGGTGATGAGATTGGGCAACACGACCGCCTGCGGGCAATGCTTCCTATCGCTGGCACTCGCATTTGTACTTTTCCATGGCCTGCTGCTCGAAGTGGGTATAGGCCTGCAGACGTGTGGACAATTCGTTGAAATCCACTTTATGGCCGTCGAACTCGGGACCGTCCACGCAGGCAAATCTCGTCTCCCCGCCCACAGTCACACGGCAGCACCCGCACATACCGGTTCCATCCACCATGATGGAGTTGAGGCTGACCAAGGTCTTGACCTTGTACTCCTCGGTCATCTTGCAGACAAACTTCATCATGGGCACCGGTCCAATGCCCACCACCAAGCCCACATCCATGCTGTCCAGCATCTCCTTGAGCTTGTCGGTGACAAACCCATGATGACCGTACGATCCGTCATCTGTACACACATGCAGTTCGTGGGAAACTGCCTTCATCTTGTCCTCCAAAATGAGCAGATCCTTGGTCCTGGACCCGATAATGGAGATGACGTGGTTGCCGGCTTCTTTCAGGGCCCGGGTGATGGGATGCATGACTGCCACCCCGGTTCCCCCGCCCACACAGACCACTGTGCCTACTTTCTCGATCTTGGTCGGCTTGCCCAAGGGGCCGATGACGTCCAAAAATCGCTCGCCAACCTGCATATCCCGAAACATGGTCGTTGATTTGCCAATCACCTGATAGACAATGGTGATCGTCCCCCGTTCCGCATTGCTGTCGGCTATGGTCAAGGGGATGCGCTCCCCGGTTTCATTGGCCCGCAAAATGACGAACTGGCCAGGTTGGGCCTTGGCCGCGATCTGCGGTGCGCTGAGTTCATTGAGAATCATCGATCCCTGGGCCATCTCTGTTCGTTTCAAAATCTCATACATCACACAACCTCCGGTGCTGTTTTTTTTATGCTGGCAGCCGAGGCGGCCTGGACATGCCTTCATATATAATGCCATGCAGCCCCTGCGTTTTGTGCATTGTCCTTTTGGTATGCCAAATCTGACCAGGTGTCAAAAATAATGCCCTCCCAACTCAGGAGGCTATTACTCCTTGATCAGAGACAGCTTTGGAGAGATGTTGTTGGCAATCCAGCTTGTATCCCACCACTCCACTGGATTGACCGGAACACCGGAAATCAGCATCCCGAAATGGAGGTGATCCCCTCCTGCCAGGCCGGTGGTGCCTGTCCGCCCTATGATCTGGCCTTTGTCCACTCGATCCCCCTTCTGCACCCGAAGTTGGGAGAGATGGGCATAGAGGCTTTGCAGCCCCAGTCCATGGTCAACAACGACCACCTGCCCATAAATACCCATCCAGTCCGAAAACACGACCCGGCCTGAGTTGGCGGCTGGGACTTCGGCCCGGGCTATAGAGGCCAAGTCCACCCCTAAATGGGTCTGCTCATCAATGACTTCCCCGTGATACACATACTTGCGCTGGGTTCCGAAATGGGCTCGTCTGGCCGCATTGGGCTGGCGCAGAAACCGACCGGACCATAAGGGCGAGGAGGCGGTATCGCGACCAATCTCTTTGAGCCAGTCGCGGTTTTCCTTGCGCAGGTCCCGGTTGACTTTCAAAAACACATCCAGCAGGGACCCTTGGTCCGGGAACCGATCTTGGAAATTGACTATGGTGGTCTGTAAAAACCGGTCCGTCACCGGCAGCTTGACCTGTTCAAAACTGGCCTTGTTTATATAATGATGAAATCCGGCCTGGTTCACGTTCCCGGCCTGATCCTCGGCCACAACCAAGAGTTGGGCCTCTCCCGGCTGCAGGGTGAAGGGAAAAGAGAAGAAGCACACATAAAAGTTCTCGGCCTGGGGGTAGGCCGGGAAGAAGTAATCCTTGATCTGAACCCCCACCCGGCGCACGGGCTCCGATACCTGAAAAGCCACTACTCCGGAACCTCCCCGGCGCACATTGTGCTGAAAGCTCTCCAGACTGATCCGCGGCGGCTTAGAGTCGAACTCGTAGGCAACGCTTTGCTGCATGAGATTCCCCTGCAGCCAATTGCGCCAGGATCGATCCCTGGCCTCTACCTTTACCCGCACCGGACCGTCGCTGAGACCGACTTCCGCCAGAGTGAACTCCCCATCCCAATTATGCACCGGCCGATCAAACTCTTCTTTGGCCAGCACATGTTGCTGGCCGCTTTGGGTGACAGTGACCCGCACAGATTGCAGCCCGGACTTAACGTCCTTTATATCCAGCCCAATAGAGGTATCCGGAGAGAGGCGCGCCTGCTCGGGCAGTCCAGACAAGGTCGGCCTTTCGCCCTCTGCATTCCAGACATACAATCCGGCCAATCCGGCCACGGCCACAACCAGCAAGAACCCGACATACTTTTTCAGACTTCTTTTTTTACCCATAAGCGCTCATCTCATTTGGTTACCCTATGCTTTCAAGACCGGTCTGGCGATAGACTGAGGCCACACATGAATGCAGGATGGATGCCGACAAAAACGTCAGGGGCAGAGAGGGGTCTGAGGTCACACCGGAAAGCCGCCTCTCACTGCCTTAGGTCCAAGGGCCATCGGTGGGCTCTTTCAGGGCATGCCTTTTTTGAAGATGATAGCCGTCATCTTGGCCAGCCGATGGACATGCTTCTTGTTGGCTTCCGAATTCTTGTCCGGCAAGTTGCGGAAAGACATGATAATACCCAGCAAGGAGGCAAAAAAAGCCCGGGAAAAGAGACGGACATTGTCTGCATCGCAGCCCATGGAGGACAGGACCTGATCGAATTGCTGCAGATAATGGGTCTGAATGGCATTGAACTTTTCCTTGGCCTCCTCGTCCACTTCATCTTTGAGCAAAAAGTGGTTGAGCATCTGCAAAGTGGCCTCTTTTTCCATAAAAAAGTCCACAATCCCGGCGGCAATATCCTCCAGGGAGGCTCGGCCGGTCTCCAGGCGCTTTTGCTGCCTCTGGCTGCCTTCAGAAACCTCCTGGCCCAGGATTTCAGCCAGGATATCGTCCCGGCTGGAAAAATAACGGTAGATGGAGGCCGGGGAAATGCCGGCCTCGTTGGCGATATCCCGCATCCCGATTTCATGGAAAGGCCGCTCTGCAAACAGATTCATGGCTGCATCCAGGATCAGATCCCGGCGATAGGCCCGCTCACTCTCCTTGAGCTCCAAAAATGTTGATCTTTTACCCATACATCAAAACCTCGTCCCAGTATCCCTACATACATGTCCTTTCCAGTTCCACGCCTGGCCCGACCCAGCCATATCCATTCCGGGTAGTTGTATGTCCGGGAAGTACCCTCTCAATGCTGACCACCCGCGGGATCCCGAGCCGGCTGCAAGCCGCCTGTCAAGGCAGCGACTGTATATGTTTACCCCGTTTTGTCAATATGTGGTTTCAAAAAATAAACAGTGTTCACAACATGCGTCTCCCGACCTCTGGCTGAGTCCAAGACTCATATACCTTTCATGGAGAATTCCATATCTTTATTGTGTATATTTTCCAGATATACCTCCTAAAAGAGAAGTCTTTTCCCTTCTTGACAGAAAGAGATCACCAAGGAGAATATACTCAGGCTGGGGCATATAGGAATTCAACAACTCTTGGGCCCAGCTCCATCTTTTGTCCCCAAGGAGGTATGTATGACGGCCATAGGATTGCTCCGTTGTCGCGAAAATGAGACCAAATGTCCGTTGACCAACTGCTTCCGCAGCCTTTTCTCCAGGGAGCAGGCTTTTTCCAGGTATGAGAGCACCCAACTGGCCGGAGTGTTCACCATCCAGGAAGACTGGGATCGGACTCTTGAGCTGGCCAAGATCCTGCGCTCCAAGGGAGCAGAGGTCATTCATATCCCCACCTGCGCCTTTGCCCACAAGGAAAGCGGCACAACCTGGCAGCTCGGAAACGGTTTTTTTCCCAACAGCGATGAGCTATGTGCCGCTGTGGCCCGGGAAACCGGCCTGCCCTGCGTCAAGGGATCGGCCCATCTTCCCCCGGACTACACACCCCAGGTCTTTACCCCGGACCGTCAATGAGTTGACTCAGGATGAGCCCATAAAACCCTCCCGGACCATGGATGTTTGCGTAGTGCCATCCCAGATGTGTTCTGCATCTGCTGCACAGACATACGCGCCAGGCATAGCTGTCGAACCAGGTAAACTCCAGGGTGGGCCGGCCCCAAAAGGCACAGCCTGGCGCTGCCCGGAAACAGCCAAGTTCAAAAACGATCCCGGCCGGATTGAAAAAGACGTGGGTGTGCTTTCCGTGGACATCAATCTTTTCATTGCTTCTGGTAACCAGGTGACGGCAGGCTGCACACAAGAGGGCGCGACTCTTGTCCGCCTCTTCCCGGCAATCCTGATCTGCCTGGGAGAGATACTCGTACTGGCTGTCAAAACGCAACAGAGCGTGTATCTCTGATCCGAGCATGATGGACACCCCTCACCCCTTACGGGACTTTGTTTGCCCCGGATATCTTCAAGAAACACACCGCAAAAGCCCCAACTGCTCCTGCTGCGCCCAAGAAAACAAATCCCAGGCTAAAGTGCCCGGCATCACCGAACCAACCCAGAACAGAAGGGACAAACCCGGTCCCGCTTACCACAGCCACCGGAACGATAAAAGAGATAGCCACATTTCGGATACGAAAATCAAAAATACTGGAGATAGAGGCAAAGGCCGCGGGGAAGAAACAGACTGCGAATAAGGGCTGGGCGAGGACGGCAATCTGCAGGCTGACCCCGGAAAGAAGGCCGGTCAATACGGTTATGACCCCAGAAGCAGTCAATGCCCCCAGTATGGTATATTTGGGGCCCACTTTGTCTACCATAAATCCGCAGCCAAAGGCCATGGCCAAACAGGGAACCCGGGACAGGGACAAAAGATTGTTGGCCCAGGCCGGGGTCAAGTCGTGCACCTTGACCAAATACAGGGGCAACATACTATAAACTCCGAACGTAATGCCCACAGCCAATCCGAAGAGCAGGGCCAGAAGCCAGAATTGAGGCCGCCGCAGGATATCCTGGACCACCCGGGGGCTGGGAACCTGCCCGGCGAACCGTCCGCCCTGCCCCCAGATGCCAAAGATCAGCCCCATGCCCAAGCTGACAGTTCCCAAAAGGCCAAACACTTCCCGCCAGGTCAGGATACCCTCCACCCCGGCAACCAGGGCCGGAGCGAGAATAAAGCTCATATTGGGGGCCATCTCATGTACTGCCAGTCCCTTGCCCCAATGCCTGTTGGGCAGTATGGAGGTGATGGTGGACACCCCGGAGGGAAGATACAGGCCCACAGCCAGGCCCAAAACCACGAACCAGACCTGCAGTCCGAGCATGGAATCGGCCCGGGAAATGAGCATCATGCTTATGCCCACCCCCAAGGAAGAGAGGACAATAGTTCGCCGGTGAGTGAGCCAACTGGAGATGAAACCGGAGACAAGCAAAGAGGCGCTGATACCTACAGACATGATCAGCAAGATGGTCCCGGCCTGCCCATGGGAAAATCCGAACTCCCGCTCCAAAGAAACCAAGAGAGGCGGCAGGATGAGCCGGGTCATGAAATTGCAGAAAAAAACCGAGGTAACTAGAAGCACAGATGGGAGAAAAGACCCAAACGATTGACTCTGCGGCCGTGATGAACATCCCTCCGACATGCATGCTCCAATGCGTCAAAGACCGGGGCCGGTCCAAACTCTGCTATCCAATAAAGCGCCCGTCACAAGCACTCAGATTCCTGGAAGTACTCACAAGAGCCAACGATTTTTCATTTTTTTTACAGCCTGCTTTTGGCGCGGCTCTTTTCTCACCAGGGCAGAATCACCACCCGCCGGTGAGGCTCCTGGCCCTGGCTTTCGCTTTTCAGCCCAAAGCGCTGGGCCAGCTGGTGCTGCTGGGCTCGAAGATAGGCATTTTGAGGACCCAGCTTTTGGGAACGCCCGGATTGCATCACCTCGCGCACAGCCTCCTCCGCTTCCAGGACGGCCTCTTCCTCGGACTGCCCTTCATGCTGCTGACCGAAAATCTTGTCCAGGACCAACTCGATTTGGGGCAGCGTGTTGCTTTTAATCACATACAGGGGGATGCCGCCGGACTGCAGATCGCGCAATCGCTTTGGCTGTCGCCGCTGGTGGCCCTTATGGGACAAAATAAGGTCCGCCTCGTGCACATCTTTGATCACCTGGGCCGGAATCTTCAGCTTGCGCAGGGCCTTTTCCAAGCGATCCCGGTTCACTCCATAGGTAAATATGCGCGTTTCCCCCTGCATGGACAGCTGCCCCGAACTGGAAACCGCCGTATGCCGGCCTTGTGCCTGCGGTTCAGATACAGCCCGCTCTGACGAGACCTCAACCCGGCCATCTGGCCTGCGCTTGCGTACTTCCGCCTGCACAGGGGAGCCTTGAAGAAAATCGTCCACTACTGCAGCCAGTTCCCGATACACAGCCAGCTGGTCCCGGTCCTGGATCTCAATAAGGACATGAAATGTCGGCGGTCCCTTCCTTTCCAGGACAGTCTTTTGGGTCTTTCGCCGTTTGGCCTCTTCGTCGGACAGAGTCACGGCCTGGATGCCCCCTACCAAATCGGACAGAGTCGGGTTCTGCAGCAAATTGCCCAGACTCTTGCCGTGGGCGGTGGCGATGAGCTGCACTCCCCGTTCGGCGATGGTCCGGGCCGCTTCGGCCTCGGCCTGGGTACCGATCTCATCGATGACCACAACTTCCGGCATATGGTTTTCCACAGCCTCGATCATGACAGCATGCTGCCGTTCGGGGGAAGGCACCTGCATGCGTCTGGCCCGGCCCACGCCGGGATGGGGAATATCCCCGTCCCCGCCGATCTCATTGGAGGTGTCCACAATAACCACCCGCTTACCCAGATCGTCGGCCAGCACCCGGGCCGCCTCCCGCAAAAGCGTGGTCTTGCCCACACCGGGACGCCCCAGCAATAAGAGGGAGAGATCAGACTCAACAACGTCTTGGACAATGTCTATAGTGCCCAATACGGCCCGACCCACGCGGCAGGTCAGGCCCACTATGTCTCCGGTCCGATTGCGGATGGCCGATATGCGGTGCAAAGTACGCTCAATCCCGGCCCGGTTGTCTGCGGTAAAGGTTCCGATCCCATCGACCACATCCTGGAGATCCCTTCGCTGCACCGGCTGCAAGCCAAGATCGTAAAATCCGGAAGAGGTCCTGACCTCAGGTCTGCGGCCCAGATCCAGGACCACTTCGATGAGCTCCTTGTCCGCCTGGAGGCCGGAAATGGCTTTTTGCATTTCCTGGGGAAGGACCTGCAGCAAAAGCTGCACATCGTCGCTTGCCCTCTGAGCATGCTCTGTGGTGTGTATGTTCATGATTTTTTGCTGGCCTGTTATGGATGACAAATTGCCAAATGCGAGCTTACCGGAGGCAAAGCTGAACCCTATCCTACAACAAACTCAACCACAGTGTATAGCTGGCAGCTGAAATCAGGGTATTTAAGGCCACAGCTGCCGAAGCCAGCTCCGGCGCACCTCCCATCTCCCCGGCCATAACCACGGTCACGGTTGCCGTAGGGCCGGCCAGCAGAAGCAGGGCCGGGGCAAAAACGGCCTTGTCCAGGCCCCAGAAGGCAGCCAGGAGCAAACCCAGGCCTGGCAGCAAGAGCAGCTTAAGGGCCCCTGCACTCAGGGCCAAAGCAAGATGCCTGCGCAGGAGATGAAAGGACAGGGAGGCCCCGATGACCATCAAGGCCAAAGGCAGGGCCATGCCGCTGACGATCTGCAGGCTCCGGGAGATCAGAGTGGGCAGATCCAGTCCGGTCATGGAAAAGACAATCCCGGCCACAGCGGACAGAATGACCGGATTGAGCACAATCTTGGCCGCCGCGAGGCGTCCCAAGGGACGTCCCTGCTCTGATTTCGCCGATATCAACAGAGAGGTCACAGCCAGAAGGTTTTGAACCAGCATGAGAAAACCGGCCAGAATGCTGGCCCTGGTCAGCCCCTGATCTCCTAAGGCGTAAAAGCATACCGCCAGACCGATGTAGCCCAAATTGCCGTGAAAGGAACACTGGATAAAGGTACCGGAGACACCCTGCCTAAGACCCAAGAGCCAGGCAATGCCCACGGCCAGAGCAAAAACGACAAGCGCCGGGACCAGAGTGGCGGCCAGCAAGGACCATTGAAAATGGGCTGCCCAGGAGGCCGAGGCCACTTGATGAAAAATCATGGCTGGAATAGCCAGGTAATAGACCAGGCGATTGAGAGGGGCCAGAAGCTCCTGGGGCAAATAATGCAGCCGGCGCAAAACCACACCAACAACGATGACCACAAAAATGGGCACTATGGTGTTGACGATATGCATTCGTTAAGTGCCTCCAGAGCCCATTTGGATGGTCCGAGCATGCCCTGAGCACCCGGCGCTCATCCATTTTCCACCCGGTTTCTTCCCCGTTCTTTGGCCTGATACAAGAGCTCATCCGTGCGTTGGACCAGGGAGGCCAAGCTGTCACCGGGCTGCATCTGACTGACCCCAAAGCTGCAGGTTATGTGCAGCCCATCGCAGAACTCCTGTTGAGAAATACGCTGGCGCAGTCTCTGGGCAATGGTCACAGCCTGGCCCCAAAGGGCATAGCGCAACAGCAAGATGAACTCCTCACCGCCCCAGCGGGCGAAGACGTCTGTGTCGCGGATCTCACCTTGGATAAGGGCCGTCACCTCTTTGAGCAGCTCATCCCCCACCGGATGCCCATATTCATCATTTACCCTCTTGAAATGGTCGATATCCATGATCACCAAGGTCGATGGATTCTGATAGCGGTGATAGATGTCTAGTTCAGTACGCAACTCGTTTTCAAATTTCTTCCGGTTGAAGATCCCAGTTAAATCATCCGTCTCCGAAAGCCGCAACAGCTCGTTTTCATAGGCCCGTTTGTCCGATATGTCCTGGTACATGGCGTAGACATGCATATCCCCCTCCGGAGTATGAAAAGGCACCCCGTAGATGGCCACCGGGATCATGTCCCCGTCCTTGCGCCTGCGCAGATCCTCCCGGAATATCTCCTCTCCCCGGGCCACATGTTCGGTATTGGCGTAGGCCTTGTCCACGTTGCTCTGGTCTGTGAGCAACTCGTCTATATCCTGACCCACGGACTCTTCCTGGGAGTAGCCGAAAAGCTCAGTGAACTTCTGGTTCACATCGATGATCCTGCTTTGGCTGTCCACCAGGGCGATGCACAGCGGCGCCCGATGGAAGAGCTTTTCCAAATACAGCTTCTCTTTGGACAAGGCCTCTTCGGCCTCCTTGCGTCCCTTGAGCATAATGTTGGTGGAAGAGGCGATGGACCGCAGCTCCTCAAAGAGAAAGTTCCGCTCCTCCAACCATTCGGAGGGGTTCTGAACCGCCTCTTTGATGGATGTATTCAGATACCCGATATTGGCCCGCAGCTTCTTGGTGATCCATCTGGCCCCTAAAAAGACACACAAAAGCACTCCTATGAGCACCCCAGCGATCTGGAGCATGCTTCTGCGCAGGGCTTGGGTCAAATTCTTCTGCTGAAGCTGGATCTGCTTTTCCAAATCGTCCAGATAGATTCCCGCCCCAATGACCCATTTCCATTTCGGAAACTGGGCCACATAAGAGATTTTTTGCTTCGGATCCTCTTTTCCGCGGGGAATCCATGTATATTGCAAAAATCCGCCGTTTTCCTGTCTGGCCAACTGGACAAGCTCTTGGACAATCTTTACCCCATCCGAGTTGGCTTGCTCCCAATCATCCCGGGGCGGGCTCAATACCTGCCCTTGCTCCAACAGCTTCTTTCCGGAAAAAGTGATCACAAACAAAGCCGGATCTCCGGCATATCGAAGATCGGCCAGGCGTTTCAAAAGGTCTTTTCGCACCTGATTCAAAACCACCTGGGCATGCACATGCACCCCAATGTACCAATCATAAGGTGGAAAATGGACCACATGGGCCAACCCGGACTCGGTTTGAATACGGACACCCCGCCTCCCCTGCTTTTTTGTGCCGGACATATGATCTAAATCTGAAGAAGCAGGCAATTTCTGCACTTCCTCCAGCAAAGACTGCTCCTCCCCGCATCCCTGGGAGTGGAAACAATGCATCTGTGTGTCTTTGATCACAAAGTAACGGGCCCATTGGGGATGCCTGTCCTGGATATCCTGAAGACCAGCCTGGATCATGTCCTGCGTCTTTGCCGGAGACATCCTTTCCTGGAAGCTTGCATGCAAACCAGCAGCTGTGCTCTGGGCCATTCGGGCCCGAAACTTTATGTCCTCGTCCCACTCCTTGAGCAGGCCTTTTGTATCTTTTTGCAGCTGGCCGACCACATTGTGCACAAAGCTCTTCAGGACCTGCTTTTGGGTGCTGATGTATTGCTCCCGAATCCGCTGCGTTTGCCGAGCATGGTTGGTTTGTTGGGCGTGGATCAAGAAAAAGCCCAGCACTATCACGGTCCCTACCACCAGGACCACTATGGTGCTTAAAAAAAGACGGGGAATGCTCAAGGACAAAGACGGATATTTCATAGGTACTATTACTTGGTCTCAAAAATGTTGCCTCAATTTTTGGCAATTGGTCTTATTTCATTTATAAGTTATCAAATCCGAGTTTCCATGTCGTTGAACAGTGGGTCAAATTCAAGCTAAAACTCAAGATGAGAAATTGCCACTCTAAGGTGCGGAACTTATACGACACGGTACTACAGGAGCTTTCAAGAGCTTCTTGGGCTTTTTTCTTGAGTGAAAGCTCTGGACTTGCCAAAGGCAAAATCCAGATATATATTTAAAAAATATGACTTTTTTTCATGAAAGGAAGAAAACCGTATGTCGCAAAAAAAGGATCAGTCCTCCGGCTATCGCCGGAAATGGCGAAAAACAAAAAACCAGACCTGCCATTGTTGTGGTCAAGCGGCCCTGTACTGCCGCAGATGCCGCTTTTGCGGATGCAGTATCTGCCAGCAGTGCATGGAGGATCTCAAATGGGGAATGTGCACCCCTGTTTTCTGGCTTTGTCCCGACTGCGGGGAGCTCAACAGCCTCTAGAGATGAGCTGAGCTAGACCCTTAGCCCCGCAGAACCAGGTACACGAAATACCCTATATAGAGAACACAAAACAGCCCCCCTTCCCTGCGGTCGATTTTGTGCTCTTTCCAGGTGAAGGTAAACAGGAAAAAAAGCAGACTCACGGCCACTAGCAACCATATGTCCACATTTAAGGCCGTATTGTACTCAAGAGGGGTGACAGTGGAGGTAAGGCCCAAGATCCACAGGATATTGAATATATTGGAGCCCACCACATTGCCCACGGCCATGTCTGCATTGCCTCTCAAAGCTGCCACGACCGAAGTGGCCAGTTCAGGCAGGGATGTCCCCACAGCCAGGATGGTCAGCCCGATGAGGGCCTGGCTCATCCCCAAGGCAGCGGCAACAGTCTGGCCGGCGTTTACCAGCCATTGCCCACCCAGGGCCAGTCCGGCGATGCCGGCCAGAACCAGAACCAGGGAGCGCCCCAGCCGAACCGGTCTGATATCGGCCTCTTCCTGCATCTCGGTGCTGCTTTTGGCCACGGAAAAGATATAATACATGTACACGGCAAAGTATCCCAGGATGGCCAGTCCGTCCCCTCGATCCAGGCGTGATCCGGCAGCATCGGCCAGAACCTGGTCATTGGCCAAAGCCGCCAAGACCAGGGTGGACAAGACAACAAACGGGATCTCCCGCCAGCGGATGGTCTTCTCCAGGGCCAAAGGGGAGATAAGGGACGATACCCCTAAGATCAACAAGATATTGGCCATGTTGGATCCGACCACATTGCCTACGGCCATGTCCGCAGCACCCTGAAAAGCAGACAACAGGGAGACCAGCAACTCCGGGGCGGAGGTCCCCATGGCCACCACAGTAAGGCCCACAGCAAGCCGGGAAATGCCCAGACGCAAAGCAATGCTGCCTGCCCCGGTGACCAGGGCATGGGCTCCGCCCAGCAGCAAAGGCAGACCAACCAGCAACTGCACAAAAGCCCCCAACATATCCTCTCCGCTGTGCATTCTGGGTGTGCGCAATGAGCCGGGACGCAGTTTTTTTACATGCGTATATCCCGGGGATTGGGCATACAAACCACAAAGCAAGACCCGGGTCAAGAAAAAGGCCCGCAGACAGTATCTGCGGGCCTTTCCCATGCATAAAGGAGGAGTCCTCTGCAACGTAACGTTTTAGTCGTCCATTCTCTCCTGAACTTTTTGCCGCAAGTCCTTGTTGCTGTCCATGCCCTTGACTATGCTGTTGTAGGTCTGCACATCCAATCCCTGCTCATCCAAAATCTGGATGGCCTTTTTTTGGAATTCTTCGCGTAGGTTTTGAGCTTTATCCACATCTTCAGCTTCCTGAAATTTGGGCTGAAAATCCTTGCGCAAGTCATCGATTTCCTTGCGTGCAGAAATAAAGGACTCAATCTCTGAACTGCTGAAATCTTCGGCTTTAGGCTGATTTTGCTCGTTTTGCTCGTATTGACCCTGGCCCTGCTGCCCCTGCTCTTGATTGCTTTGGGCATTCACCGCAGAAGCTCCCAAGATCAAGGCAACCACAAGCCCAAGGGCAAGATACAGTGTTGATTGTGCAGTGCGCATGCTCGTTTCTCCTGTTTCTTTTGCAATGTTTTCTCAATAATGGTATCGGCTTACTCTCTTCTTTCCAGGCCTGGTCTTTTCTTTCTTTGCATAAAGTTTGCCAAGAAAGAACAAGACCTGAGCCGAGCCCCAGACATCAGTGAGCCCGGGCGCTGGGCACAGGAAAAAAAGGCCCCATTTTGAAGCCCGAACATCATAGACCATTTATGACACATGAGCCTATTTGACACAACCACAAGACACATATACGCAGGATATAAAGCTCGATGAGGTGAGTTTTTATGCCCTTTCCCTTTCGCTACACCCTTTTCCAGGCTTTGCTGCTCTACGTTATCGTCCCCCTGGTCACGGCTTTGGCCCTGGCCGGCTACCTGACCCTTGCGGCCATAGAAGACCGGGTGGAAAAGAAGATGCAGGACGAAGTGCAATTGGTGGCCCGCGCCCTGCAACTTCCTCTCAGCCATGCCTTGGAGCGTGGACGGGCGGGAAGCATCCGCAGCGCCCTGACCTCTGCATTTCAAATCAACAGGGTCTACGCCGCAACAGTCTATGACCGGGACGGAAACCGGGTGGCCTCTGTCGGGGCCTCGGTATGGGACGAGAAAACTGCTGAGGACAATAACCGAATCGCGGCTATGGCCGAAACTGGAGACAAACAGGGAAAGTACGGACGGGTAGGCGGACAAAAGGCCTATTCGTATTTCGTCCCCTTGACCGATGCCGGGGGAAGAATAAACGGCTTGCTGCAGCTGTCCCGGAAAAAAAAGGATTTTCTAGACCATATCAATGCACTGCGTCTGCAGTCCACTCTTATACTGGTCATGGGAGCTTTGCTCATGAGCTTCTTGGTCCTATTTGGACACCGCCGGGCCCTGGGCGCGCACCTGCAGCGACTGGGCAGATCTATGCAGCGCGTGGAACACGGAGACCGCGCCCACCGATTGCATATACACGGTCCTCGGGAAATTTTTGATCTGGCCTCGGCATTTAACACCATGCTGGACAGCATGGACCAAGCCCAAAAGTCCTTGGAAGAGCATCGACAAGAGCAGGCCCGGCTGGAAGACGAGCTGCGCAAGGCGGAAAAAATGGCCGCCGTCGGGAGATTGGCCGCCGGAGTGGCCCACGAACTGGGAACACCGTTGTCCATTGTGGCCGGACAGGCCCAGAGGGCGGGCCGTTTTCCGGACCTGCCGCCAAAAGTCTCCAGGGCTTTAGAGCACATCCGGGACCAAGTCGGCCGCATGGAAGGCATTGTCCGCCAGCTTTTGGACTTCAGCCGCGGAGGCACCTCCTGCCGCCGGGTCACCGAGCCGGGACCCATCATGGACAAGGCGGTGCACAGCACCTCAACCTTGTCCGAAGAGCGCGCGGTCACGGTACACACCCAGGGCTCAGACACTGTATGCCCCATCAAGGCCGACCCTTTGCGCTTAGAGCAGATGCTTATCAATCTGCTTCGAAATGCTCTGCAGGCGGCTCCGGAAAAAACGGGTCAGGTCCGGATGGAATGTGTCTGCTCCCCCCAGGTCTGTACATTCAAGATCCAAGACAATGGGCCGGGCATCTCCCAGGAGCTGCTGCCCAGGGTCTGCGATCCTTTCTTCACCACCAAATCGGTAGGCGAAGGCACCGGGCTGGGCCTGGCTGTGGTCCATGGTATCGTGGAAGAACACCAGGGAACACTGAACATCGGCACCAGCCCTTTGGGCGGGGCTGAGTTCACCGTTTCCCTGCCCAGGGCAGAACCCCAAGCACAGAGCAGGAACGAACAACGTAGTTCAGAGACACAAATATGCACAACCCAGATCAAACCCAGGAAAACATCCTGATTGTGGAAGACGACCAGGGGCTGGGCCATCTTCTGCAGGAAGAACTGACTGACGCCGGATTGCAGGTCCATTGGGTGGCCAGCGCAGAGCAGGGGCAGGAATGGATGGCTGCGAACAACGCAGACCTTATCGTGTGTGACTTACGCTTACCCGGGGCGGATGGATTGCACCTGCTGCACACAAGCAGACAACATTTCCCTGAGCCCGGGTTCGTGATCATTACCGCCTTCGGCTCAGTTCCCCAGGCAGTCGAGGCCTTAAAGGCCGGGGCGGACGATTTTCTGACCAAGCCCCTGGACCTGGATCAATTCGTCCTCTGTATTCAGCGCACCCTGGAAAACAGACGCTTGCGGCACGAAGTGCAACGTTCCAGGGAGCTGTTGGCCCACAAGGACTTCCATGGCCTTATAGGCCACAGCCAGCCCATGTTGGCCTTGATGGGGCACATCAAACAGCTTGCAGCAGCTGACGGTCCAGTGCTGATCGTCGGCGAAAGCGGCACAGGAAAGGAGCTGGTGGCTCGGGCCGTACACGGGGAAAGCTCACAGAGAAACACCTCTCAGGTGGTCGTCAACTGCGCGGGCATACCAGCCGAACTCTTGGAGTCCGAGCTCTTTGGGCACACCGCTGGAGCATTTACCGGGGCGGCCAAAGAGAGGAAGGGGCTTTTTGCCGAAGCTGACGGGGGGTCGATCTTTTTGGATGAGATCTCCGAGACTCCCCTGTCCATGCAGGCCAAGCTCCTGCGGGTCCTGCAGGACGGCAAGATCCGCCCAGTTGGCAGCAACAAGGAGGTGTCAACCAAGGCCCGGATTATAGCTGCAACCAACAAGGATCTGGAAGAGGAAACGGCCCAAGGCCGATTTCGGGAAGACTTGTTTTACCGTCTGGAGACCTTCACCTTGCGCGTTCCACCTTTACGGGAAAGAGAAGAAGATGTGGAGCTTTTGGCCGGACGATTCCTCTACACCTTCACAGCCAAGCTGGGTCGCGATATACGCGGTTTTTCAGACGCAGCCCTGGATATGCTCAAAAGTTATTCCTTTCCAGGGAATGTACGGGAGCTGCAAAATGCCGTGGAGCGGGCGGTCACCTTGAGCCAAGGGCGCTGGATCACGCCCCGGGATCTTCCCCAACGGATGCGCGAAAACAATCTTTCCAGCCAACCCACCCCCCAACTCTCTGCCCAGAGCACATTGTTGCAGGGGGACAGACTGCCGACCTTGGAAGAGCTCAAGGAACGCTATATAGCCCACGTTTTGGAGCAGACCCAGGGCAACAAGAGGCGAGCGGCCGCATTGCTGGGTATTGGACGGCGAACTCTGTATCGATATCTCGGAGAATGAGATAAAAAAAGGAAGTTGAAGCCGAGGGCATCACCAAGGCCTCAAAATGATGAGGTGCAAACAGGGGGCTGGGGGGGATATAAATTAACTGTATACAGGTACATAATTCGCAATCTTCTTTATCTATCCCATTTCCTGGCCCGCCCTGGAGGATTCGAACCCCCGACACCTGGATCCGAAGTCCAGTGCTCTCTCCAGCTGAGCTAAGGGCGGGTAGCTCTTTTGTAGCCTTGGGCGGACCTTCCGTCAAGGTGCTGTTTGAGACCTAACGGGTGAGTATGAACTGTGAGGCAGGGAGACGAGAAGGGATGGATGTGTGCACACTGTGTTTTCACGGCGAACTTCAGGACTTGCTGGCAATCCCCAACATATGCGGGGTTATTGCCTACCCCCTCTCCCGCCGGGCCTCGATCAAGGACATCGTCGAGTCCCAGGGACCTCCGCACACGGAGATCGGCCACATCTCGGCCAACAACAAAGCTGTAGACTTTGATTTCATTCCCCAACCCGGCCAGATAATAGGCCTATTCCCTGTGCGCCCCCCGGTAGATCCATGCACCCCTACCCTGCTTTGCCCTACCCCGGTCCCCAGGCTCCAATTCGTCGTTGACGTCAATGTGGGCAAACTGGCCAAGCTGCTGCGCATGCTGGGTCTGGACGCAGAGTTTCACAGCACCTGGCCGGATTGGCACATCGCCCACAAAGCGTTTCAAGAAGGCCGTATCGTGTTGAGCAAAGACCGAGGACTTCTCAAACGCAACCATATCCAATGGGGCCGATTGATCCGGGGGCAAACCCCCAGGGAGCAGCTGGTGGAAGTGCTCTCTTTTTTTGGCATACAGCCGCCATTGGCTATCTTTTCCCGTTGTCTGACCTGCAACACGCCTCTTCAGCCCGTGGACAAAAAGGACATTGAACATAGGCTCAAACCCAAGACCAAACGCTACTATCAGCACTTCCACATCTGTCCCAAGTGCGAGCGGATTTATTGGCGGGGATCCCATCACCGCCATATGCAGCTGTGGCTGGCAGAAACGATTCCCGGACTCACCTCTTTATGCCACCCCTCTTCCCCGCTTGAGGATGTGTTTTTGTGACCTATACATGCTTTGGGCTCAAAACCCTGTTTATATAGTCCAATGCATTGACACATTCCTGACCAGTTGGTAGGTTGCTTGCACAATACTCCTCCGCATTTACTTGGAGGCGACAAACGGGAGACGAAAAGCCACAGGGGTCGTTATGCACAAGAGCATCCATAAACCTACCGACCATTCATTAAAGAAACCGGATGGGCCCTTGCCTGCTGAGGCCGCTGTCCATGAGGATCCATCCCTGGCTCCCTGGCCCACACCGTTCTGGCCACAAGGCGTAGCCCGGGTCATCGAAGGGTTTGAGCGCCCTCTGTACTCTTTGCTCCAGGATGCCGCCCACAACTATCCGGACCAGGTCTACACCATCTTCCAAGGAGCCGGGCAGACCTTTGCCCAGGTTCAACAAGCTGCGGACAAGGTGGCCGCCTTTTTACACTCCCAGGGAGTGCATAAAGGGGATCGGGTGGCTATCTTTCTCCCCAATCTGCCCCACTACCCGCCCATTTTCTTCGGCATCCTCAAGCTGGGGGCCATTTGCGTCACCTGCAATCCAATGTATACCGCCAGTGAGTTGCGCTATCAATTGCAGGACGCTGGAGCCAAGGTTGTCTTCTGCATGGACCACCCCCAATTCTATGCCACGGCTCAAGGGGCTATTCAGGACACCCAGGTGCAAACCGTTGTCATCTGCAATATCAAATCGTATCTGCCCAAAACCAAGGCCTTTCTAGGCGGTCTCTTGGGCAAGATTCCCCGCGCCTCCCAGCATGAGCCCCAGCATTTCCAGTTTGACAGCATTGTGCAGGACACCTATTCCCATCCCCCTGAGGTACCGATCGACCCGACCGAGGACCCGGCCCTGATCATCTACACCGGCGGGACCACCGGAGTTCCCAAAGGGGCGGTCTTGACCCATGCCAACTTTGTCTACGACGTTATGGCCTGGGACGAGTGGGTCCGTTTCCCCAGACACGACGGTCAAGGCCAGGAACGGGTCCAGCCCGGCGGGGAGCACTGCTATCTGGGGGTCTTGCCCTGGTATCATATCTTCGGCATGACCTTGTGCCTTATCGGGGCCTGCTACTCAGCCAACCGTCTGGTCTGCATTCCGGACCCCCGGGCCGGCAAGCCGCCTTTCACCGAAGTCCTCAAGGCCGTAGAGCGCTACCGACCGACCCTCCTCGTGGCTGTGCCCACCATTTTTTCGGCCTTTAACACCCATCCCCATCTGCCCAAATACGACGTGAGTTCCCTTCGGGCCTGCGCCTCCGGCGGGGCTCCTCTGCCCCAGGAAGTGGCCAAGAAGTTTGAGCAAAAGACCGGAGCGGTCATATTTGAAGGCTACGGACTGAGCGAAACCGCTCCGGTGATCGCTGGCAATCCCAGCGACACCTCCCTGCGCCGCTTCGGCTCAGTGGGCTTTGCCTGGCCCAACACGGACATCAAGATCGTGGATCTGGATACCGGACAGATGGAGCTGCCCCAGGGAGAAGACGGGGAAATCGCTGTCCACGGACCGCAAGTCATGCAAGGGTACTGGCGAAATTCCCAGGCCAATGCCGCCGTGTTCCGGGATATTGGGGGCCGGCGCTACTTTTTGACCGGAGATATCGGCCATATCGATACTCAAGGCTATATTGTCATCACCGACCGCAAGAAGGATGTCGTCCTGGTTGGAGGTTTCAACTGCTACCCCCGGGAGGTGGAAGAGGTCCTCTATGAGCATCCCAAGATAGCCCAGGCCGCAGTGGTGGGCATTCCCCATCCCACAAGCGGTGAGCAGGTCAAAGCCTTTGTCCAGCTCCAAGCCGGAGAGGAAGCCACAGAGCAGGATATCCTGGACTTCTGCCAAGAACGTCTGGCCGGCTACAAGCGTCCCAGGAGCGTGGAGTTCCGCAGCGAGCTTCCCACCTCAGCCGTAGGCAAGGTCTTGCGCCGCGTCCTGCGTGACGAGGAGATCTCCAAAAGAGGATAGGGTCTTGAGGGTTCAAAGTTCCAGGCTCAAGGTTCACGGTTAT
This sequence comes from Thermodesulfobacteriota bacterium, assembly GCA_051749205.1. Classification (GTDB taxonomy): domain Bacteria; phylum Desulfobacterota; class Desulfovibrionia; order Desulfovibrionales; family Desulfothermaceae; genus Desulfovermiculus. Next base: position 42,277 of record JBNJII010000008.1, read on the forward strand.
AAGACTAAAGACAATAAGACAGGACAAAAATTTTTTGTTCTTATGAGCAAGCTTGCCCATAAATGAAGGCCCTTGACCGGAACATGGCCTCTATTACAATGCATGCATGCACAAAGCCACCCTTGTTCTGGTCCTGGGCCTGTTTCTTGCGACCATCTCTTCGACCACCGCCTGGCCCGAGACACAGCCGCACTTGCTCTTTACCAAGGGCCCGGATCAGAGAAAGCCCCCGGAGTGTTTTGCCCATACAGTGCGCCAGGGGGAGTATCTGTATGCCATTTTGCGGTCCTTTTCCGTGCCAGAGGACAGGCTGGGGGTCTGGACCCGCAAAGTCATCGCCCTCAATCCCCACATCCAAAACCCTGATCTTGTACACCCCGGCACCCACCTCTATCTGCCCCAGAGTCTCAAAACCCGGTTCCAGGATGGGCAGACATCGCAAAAAGAGCCCCAAAAACCGGGACCGATCAAGAAGATTGCCCGCACCATCACCACAAGCACAACAGGATCAGCTCAAAACAACGCCCCTTTCCAGCCCTCTTTGTTGCAAGGTGACGCAAGGAATTCTTCTCCAGAAACGGCCCTGAACCGTCTCTTTCAACTGGGATTTCGCTTCACCAGACACAAAGAGATCATCTACCCCCAAGGACAGGGACAGTGGGTGCGCATCGACCTGGACAGTATGCCCTTGGCCTCCACACCCTGGGGAACATCGGTGCTCTTTGTCCCCCAACCACATCTGAGCCCATCCAAATTCCCAGATCCACCCCAGAACGATCTCCGCGTATGTCCGGTTCCTCCGTCTTGGTCTCCGCGTCAGGTCTATGCCGCCCTGGAAAAGGTTTGCCGGCCGAACTTTATCCTCTGGTCGGCTCAAAGACCCTTCATCCGCAGCCTGCCGGGCAAAAGCAGCCTGGAGATCCGGGCTCCGACCATACTGGTGTATCAAGAAAACAGCCAACCTAAGATCGTTGTCTTCACCCAGGCCGATTCCAGCACCACCAGCATCCCCGGCCTGCTTTTCGGCTACTTGCGCCAGCAGGACATCACCTTTGTGTGGGATAACGACAATCTCCCGACCACCGCTGGACAGCCGCCGGCCATACCTCGCCGGGAAAACCTTCTGACCCCCACTCTGTCCTGGACCGATGTCCACGACCAGGCTCCAAAAGCCGGAAGCCAAACCCGGAACCTAAATACCGACCGCACCCCGGTCCAGACTCTGCAAGGACAGGGCCTTTTGCACCCCCATACCCTGCACCTCTCCTGGAGAGCTGCCCAAGAAGTGAAAATAACCCTGCACATAACCCTTTTCAAGGCCAGGCGCACGGAAGAGACCTTATACTTCCTTCCCCCGGCTCAAGCCGATCCCTATTTGGTTGCTTTGCTCAATCTCATGGGGTACAGTACGTACAGGCTCAGGTATTAAACACTGCCTCATGTCAAACATCTTGGACCCAGCGGAGTCTTTCATGCAGCAGAACACCGGCCCAACCCACGTGACGACCCTGGAAACCTTTCAGCCCGCGCACACATACACACCCGAAGATTTCGCCCCCTTTATCGGCGATGCCCGGGTCGAGGCCCTCAAACGCACCGCCGCTCCTCTGGAAGGCAGGGGCTGGACCAACGTCAACTCCACCCTTATCGGCGGAGGAGTGGCCGAGATCTTAAGCAGCGCCGTGCCATTGGCCCTGGGCCTGGGCATCCAGGCCCAATGGCACGTCATCCGGGGCAACGACAACTTCTTTCAAGTCACGAAAAAGTTCCACAATATGCTGCAGGGAATGGATCTGCCCATCTCTCTGGAGGAGATCTTCCAGGCCTATCTGAACACCATTGACGAAAACGCCCGCAACACCTTTATCGCTTCCGACTTGGTGGTCATTCACGACCCCCAGCCTGCAGCCATGGTCATGAACGGGCTCATTTTCGGCAATATCCTCTGGCGCTGCCATATCGATACCTCCGGCCCCAACGAGATTATCTGGCGTTTTCTCTTGCCCTACATCAACCACTGCGCCGGAGCCATCTTCACCATCCCGGAGTTCATCGGGCCCGGTCTGCAGATCCCGTTGTACCAGATCTACCCCTGCATCGACCCCTTAGCTCCCAAGAACAGGCACAGGACCAATAATGAGGCCTTGAGCGTTCTGGACACCCTGTTCTCCGCCCACGATGTCGACCCGCAACGCCCCCTGGTGGCCGCCATCTCCCGCTACGACATCCACAAGAATCAATCCACCATCATCAACGCCTTTCGGGAATACAAAAAACGGGTCAAGCCCGACCCTGCCCCGTATCTTATCTTTGTGGGCAACACCGCATCCGACGACCCGGAAGGGGACGCCATGCTGGAAAAGCTCCAAGAACAGGCCGACGGCGATCCGGACATTATTTTCTGGGTCAATGTGGACAACAACGACGAAGTGGTCGGAGCCCTGATGCACCTGGCCCAGGTCTTTGTCCATGTGTCCACGAAAGAAGGCTTCGGCCTGGTTGTGACCGAAGCCATGTGGCAGGGAACTCCGGTCATCGGTTCCAAGGTGGGAGGGATCACCAAGCAGGTTGTTCCCGGTCAGACCGGCTATCTGGTCGACGCCCAGGATGTGGAGACGATTGTCCAGCGCCTTGATTTTCTGCTTACCCATCCTGACCAGGCCCGGGCCATGGGGGAGCAGGCCAGGGAGCACGTGCGCACCCACTTTCTCATCCCGGAATTGGTACGCAGATACATGATCCTTATGCAGTATTACTCCGGACTCAACTCCGAGGCTCCGGAATTCAGGCTCAACGATTTGAGCTACAGCGAAGTCTTAAGCCTCATGCGTCCGGTGCCCCCTTTTCTTCAGCACTGAGAAAGGCACCCTGCCTTGGCCGGTAACCTTGCCCAGGCAAGAAAAAGCAGAGCTGCTCCTGGAAGGAGAATGTTTAAACATTCTCCCCCCAAAAGTGTCTTATCCGTGAGTCTGTGTCATAAAAAACAAGAGAACAGGCTGCTCTAAAGCAGTTCAAGTCCTTGGCGGACAAGATTCACTGTGCTGAGTTCGCGGTTTGAAGAGGAAGAGATTGAAAAGTAAGATATTGGTCAATATCAGGAACTCTTTTTTCCTTAACCGTGAACCTGAAACATTGTGGGTTGCAGGTCAAGCCCGCCTTAATATGTCTGGCCCAAAAAGCGACCCATATCCCTGATGTTGGCCATGGACCGGACTTCGCACCCCTGCGGCCCCTCGGAAGAGTCTCCGCCGGCCGGGCAGACCGCCGGAGAGTAGCCCAGGGTCGCGGCCTGCTTGAGGCGCAGTTGCTGCCCGGCAATCGGCCGGACTTGACCGCTGAGATCCACCTCTCCCCAAAAGACCGCCCCCTCAGGCAGGGGACGGTCAAGATATGAGGACAAAACAGCAGCCACCACCCCCACATCCATGCCCGGCTCCTCCATCTTCAACCCCCCACCGATCTTGGCATAGACGTCCATGGCCCCCAGCTTAAGGTGCAGGCGTTTCTCCACAATGGCCAAAAGAAGATTCAGCCGATTGCTGTCAAATCCCAGAGAGGTCCGCCGGGGCATGGTCCCACAGCTCTCGGTGACCAGGGCCTGAACCTCCACCGCCAGCGGTCGCTGTCCCTCCAGGGCCATGACCAGGGCACTTCCGGACAAGGAAGGGTCTCTGGCCCGCAGGAAAAACGTGGACGGATCATGGACGATCTGCAGACCGTTGGAAGCCATTTTCAGGACCAGGATATTGCTGGTCGGACCGAACCGATTCTTGATCACCCGCAGGATGCGAAAGTCGTGGTTTACGTCTCCTTCCAGGGACAGCACCGTGTCCACCATGTGCTCCAAGAGCTTGGGGCCGGCTATCTGACCGTCCTTAGTCACATGTCCGACCAGGATAAGGCTTGTCCCCTTGGCCTTGGCCGCTTCGATCAGGGAGGCGGTCACTGTCCGTACCTGGGACACACTGCCCGGTCCCCCCTCGCATTCCCTGGAGACCAGGGTCTGGATAGAATCCACCATGACCACGGCATGCTTGGACTCCTGATCCATACAGTCCAGGACATCCTCGAGCCGGGTGGAGCTCATGGCCATAATGCCCCGGCCATCCAATCCCAGACGATGCGCCCTCTGCTTGAGCTGCCCCAGGGACTCCTCTCCGGAGATGTACACTGGGCCCAGGCCTTGGGCCTGCAGGGAGCTCATCAGCTGCAGTACAAACGTGGACTTGCCCATTCCCGGAGCTCCACCCATGAGCACAACCGAGCCCTGCATCAATCCCTGCCCCAAAAAGGAGTCCACTGCCCCGGATCCTGTGGATATCCACCCCCGACCCTGCATGGACACCTGGTCCAGAATGGACGGCCGGTTAGGAACGCTCAATGCTGACACCTGTTCAGGCCTTTCTTCCATCTGGGCCACCGTTCCCCACTCCCCGCACCTAGGACACTGTCCTTGCCACTGGGCGGTCCGGGCCCCGCAATTGCGGCACTGAAAATGCTGTTTCTGTTTCATGGTCTGGATATCACTGTTCTGAATCCTGTTCGGCTTTTTGGACCTGAACAACTTTCAAGCTGAACTCGGCCACTTGTTGGGGAAGCTGGCTGAAAAAAGTCATAAAGGGCACCTTTTGCTTTGGGGCCAAATGGGAGTTATTGGCCAGAACTCCGGCTTGAGAGGACAACACGCTTTCAAGCTCTTCCTGGTCCAGAGTTTGCAATTGATACAAGGAAGCCGTGTTCCCACACAAAAATGCCTGCTCCACAACCTTGTCTCCGGCATCGTCGAACAGGGTGGCCTGGACCTTTATCCGCTGTTTGACTGTTTGGGAGGTGTTCTCCGCCTGGCCTTCAATAACTAAGATGCGGCCCATATTTTGGTTGTCCACCATATACTGACGGACCTCCTTGAGGGCGATGGCCTGGGTGAGGCTGGAGGTCTCAGTCTTTTGGCTCAGTTCCATGGACTGCCCGCTTTGAGATGGGCTGTCCGGAAGCCAGGCCTTGATCTGCGGCCAATACACAGCCCCCCCGACTGCCAGCAGCAAGATCAAGACCAGGACCAGGACCAGAATTACAGGACCTGGTCTGCGTTTTCGGGGCTTTGGGGGACCGTTCTCTGGACCGTTTCTGGCGGTCTCGGAAAGGGCGCCCTTTTCCGGTCCCTGCAAGGCAGACTCCTCAGTCTCTTGGTCCTGCACAGCCCGGGTGAGATCGTCCTCCGGCCTGGCCGTGAACACATGGCCGCACCTGGAGCACCGGGCACGGCTTCCCTGGGGTTTGACTTTCTCCTCGGACAAGCGGTATTTTGTATGGCACTCAGGGCAGGAAATGATCATAACAGCCTCCCGGGCACGGGCTGAGGTGTGTGGATTGATTCCGGGCCAGGTCGATTATGTATGGGCCCTGACGTCACCCGGAGAGCAGCCGCTGGCCCTGCATAGCACAGCGCTTGAGCGCTCGGCGACTCCGGCAAGAGGGCTTGCGCGGCAAGCAATCCCCGCAGGGCACGGGGACCAATGCCCTCCTTCGGCGTTTAGCCCTGAACAGGTCAGTCTGGTACAAGTTCGTATATAGCGTCCAGTTGCCGGTAGGCCTCGGCGCAGTCAAGGCCGTAGCCCACTACAAATCCTTTTTCCAATCCGAACCCATAGTAGTCGAGGGGGATGTTCACCTCCCTGCGCCCTGTCTTGTGGATCAAGGCACACAGAGCGATGCTCGCCGGCTGCCTGGCCTGAAACACCTCTTGCAGATAGGCCAGGGTATGTCCTGTGTCCACGATGTCCTCGACAATGAGCACGTGTTTGCCCTGAATGGAGGTTTCCATATCCTTGCTGAAATGGACCTTGGCCCCGCGCTCGGTACCCTGCCCGTAACTGGCTAAGCGGACGAAGTCCATCTCCAAGGGGGTGCGCATGCTTCGAATCAAGTCGGCGAAGAAAACAACCGCCCCCTTGAGCACGCAAACGGCAACCAAGGGCTTATCTGTTTTGGCATAGGCCGCATCAAGGGCTGCCCCCAACTGGTAAACCCTGGAGGCTATGGTCTCTGCATCGAATAGGCACTGCATGCGGGTTGATGACATGTATACACTCCGACTCCAAGCACGTTACAACTCCACCAACATGGCTACTTCATCACAACAATCCGGAAACTTTGGACAATTAAGGCAATCGGCCCAAATCTTTTGCGGCAGCACGTCCTTATCCACCACTCTAAAATCCATTTTATAAAAGAAATCGGTTTGATAGGTCAACGTAAAGATCTTGTACACCCCCAAGGTCAAGGCCTCGCTCAGGCTGGCATCTACGAGTCTGCGCCCCCACCCCTGGCCTTGATGGGCTGTGTCCACGATCAAGGAACGGATTTCAGCCAGATTTTCCCAGGTGATGGTCAATGCGCAACATCCCTGGATGCCTTTTTCGCTGTCCAGGACAAAAAAGTCACGCAAATGCTTGTATAATTCATTGTACGATCGGGGCAAAAGCAGGCCTTGACGGGAGAAGGTCATCAAAAGACCATGAAGGGCTTGCACATCTTGGATGTTGGCCTTGCGTAAAAACAAAGAATGCATATTTCTCAACCCATGGACAGTTCATACAACTTGAAATGTGATTTCAATACTGAAAATCATTGAAAATGACAAACAAAAAAACTAAGGTATTGAAACAAACCTTGTCCGAACCATGACGGGGTGAATACAATCATGACCCATAAGACGTCGCCAAGCAAGAATCAGGAAGAGCTGCAAGCCCCAGAGCCCGAGCAGGAGCAGGAGCCCAACGGGGAAGACCTCACTGAAGAAGAAGTGGAAGAAACTGCGGCCACGGAGCCGGAGGCAACTTCTTCCACTGGATCGACAGCTCCTTTGAATCTGCCTATGCCCAGCCCGGGCCGTGACCTGAAGACTCAGGACGCTTTGCAGATGTATTTGCGGGAAATAAACGCCTTCCCGCCCTTGGACCCCAATGAGGAGTTTGAGCTGGCCAGACGCTTCCATGAACAAAACGATCATCAGGCCGCATTCCGGTTGATCACCTCCCATCTGCGTCTGGTGGTCAAAATCGCCATGGAGTTCCAGCGCAAATGGATGAAAAACGTCCTCGAACTCATCCAGGAAGGCAACATCGGCCTTATGAAGGCGGTCCAGAAGTTCAATCCGGATCGGGGCATCAAGTTTTCCTACTATGCAGCTTTTTGGATCAAGGCCTACATACTCAAGTTCATTATGGATAACTGGCGGATGGTCAAGATCGGAACCACCCAATCCCAGCGCAAGCTTTTCTATAACCTGGGCAAAGAGCGCCAACGTCTTGAAAACCTAGGGTTTGATCCCAATTCCGAGACTCTATCCAAAAGCCTGGATGTGAGCAAGGAAGATGTGGAAGAGATGTCCATGCGCATGGGGCAGGGCGACTTGTCTCTGGACAGCCCTTTCAGCGAAGACACGACCACCACCCGCATGGATCTTCTTCCCGCCCTAGAGGCCAGCATCGAAGACCGTTTGGCCCAAGAAGAGATCTCCGATCAGCTGCGGGCCCATATCAAAACCCTGGTTCCCAAGCTCAACGACAAGGAGAAACACATTCTTTATGAACGGCTGCTGGCTCAAAGCCCGGTCACCCTGCGGGAGATCGGAGACTATTACGGAATTACCAGAGAGCGGGTCCGGCAAATCGAATCCCGTCTACTGCAAAAGCTCCGGGGACATCTGTCCGAGTCAATTCAAGATTTTTCCGCCGATTGGATCAGCCATGAATAACTGTCTGCACAATCTGCAGCTGGAGGCCAAGAAGCTCAAAAGCCACAACCTCCCTTCTTTCTACGATCACTACGCCCCGGAGCTGGCCCACTCCCGGGAGACATTCTTCGATCATCCCTTGATCCAAAGATGCCGGGAGGATGCCATACCTTTTCTCCACGACCAGTATGGGCACGGCATAGAGCACAGCAAAAACGTGGCCGTAGAATCCGGGGCCTTGATTCTGGCTGAAACTGTCGGCTGGGACATCCCTTCCAGCCGCCATTTGATGCTTTTGGCCCAAGTTGCCGGACTCCTCCATGATACATGCCGACTTGAATCAGACCATGCCCAACAGGGTGCGCAGCTCAGCCGCAAGATCCTGCAGGATTACCCCTTTTCCGAGCAGGACAAGGACATGATCGCCCTGGCCATAGCCAATCATGAAGCCTTCAAAGCCAATACGCCGGCCTGTGATCCAGCTGCAGATCTGTTGAGCAACGCCCTCTACGACGGGGATAAATTCCGCTGGGGGCCGGACAACTTTGTAACCACCCTGTGGGAGATATGCGACTATGAAGAATGGTCCCTGGATAAGATCATGGAGCGCTTCCCCCGGGGACTGCAGATCGTGCAGTCAATCTCGGAAACATTTCGCACAGCCACAGGTCAAATCTATGGGCCGGAGTTCATCTCCTGCGGCTTGCACATGGGCCAGCACCTGTATCGGCGTCTAAAACACATCTGTTCGTGATATCTATGCCTTTTCCTATCCTCTTTATAGCCCTTGGCCTTTTTCTGGGAACCGCAACAGGCCTTCCGGGATGCGCCCCAGTCACCCCGTCCGTTCCCCGGCCGGAGCTTTCCACGCCCCCTGCCATGTCCGATGAGGCCAAGGCCAGTTATGCCTATCTACGTTCTCTGCACCAAAGCGGTGATGAGGCCCTGCAGGCCTTGAACGCCGCCTTGGAGTTCGACCAGGCCCCGGAGCTGTATTTGGAAAAGATCAACCGCCTGTGGCGCAAAGAGGCCTATGCCCAGGCTGAAATGGCAGCCCGCCAAGGGCTCAAGGCTTCTCCAGAGCACCCAATGCTGACCTTGGCCCTTATCCGCACTCTGTGGGCCCGGGACAAACAGGAGCGAGCCTTGACCCACATAGAGCAAGCCCTGAACCAGCATCCCCGGGACTGGATCTTCCACTCCCGCTTGGCCCGGCTGTTGCTGCAAAAAAGACAGCCTTCCCGAGCCCTGGATATCTTGCAGGGCTTCCCGGAAAAGGTCAGATCGGCCAATGTGCACTACTTCATGGCCCAAGCCCATGATGGGCTGGACAATCGCAAACAAGCCATTCACCACCTCCAATTGGCCACTCAAAAAAATCCCGGCTTCCGCAAGGCCTGGGCCGAACTGGCCTATCAGTATGAGCTCAGCCGAGATTTTGTGGCCGCCCAAGATGCTTACGCCACTCTGCTTGAGCTCGGAGAGACAAATCAGGACATCCTCCTGCGCCTCATTGAGATCACCTTAAAGCTCAACCACCCAGATAAGGCCCTGGACCTTATCACATCGCGCACGTCGCAACCAGACACCATCCTTTCCGGGATTGGACTGTTCGTGCAGCACAGCTTTTATGAACATGCACAACGGGCCTTGGACACCTTGGGACCGAAGATCGCCAATGCCCCGCGCGGCTTTCTCTATCGGGCCATTTTGGCCTGGGAACTGTCCAGCGATGTGGACCGGGCCTTGACCCTTTTACGCCAGATACCTCAAGATTCCGACTTGCACCCCCGGGCAATGGCCTTGCGCTGCCAGCTGCTTTGGCAACAAAACAACACTGAAGCGGCCCTGACCTTGGCCCAGCAGGGGCAAAGCCATTACCCGAAGCAGACGTTTTTCTATATGCTCCAGGCCAAGATCTTCCGCTCCAGGGACGATACGCAATCAGCCTACAGGGTTCTGCGCACAGGCTTGCAAGTGATGCCCGACAATGTGGAGATCCTTTTTCAGCTCGGAGTTATTGAGTATGAGCAGGACAGGGTGCACCAGGCCATCCAGCGCATGGAACACATCATTGACCAGGACCCCGAGCATGCCCAAGCCCTGAACTTTCTGGGCTACACCTTGGTGGAGGAAAACAAAAACCTGGATCGGGCCAAAATCCTTATTCAAAAAGCCCTATCTTTGGATCCGGAAAACGGCTATTATCTTGACTCCTTGGCCTGGTATCAGTACACCGTGGGCCATCTTGAGCAGGCCTGGGAGACAATTCAGTCCGTCGTGGCTCTGGTTGCAGACGACGCAATCATCTGGGAGCACTATGCAGATATCGCCCGAGCCCTGGACAAAAAAAGAGCTGCCGGCAAGGGATACCGGCGTGCCCTGGAGCTCAACCCGGAACATCCCCAGCGCCTGCAAAGCAAACTCCAGGCCCTGGAGCAATCCAATGCGCACAAATGATCGGTGCCCTTTCTGGTATCTCTGGATCCTGGTTGCAGTCGTCGTTTGGCTGCAGGCCTGCGCTCCCCTTTCCGGGCCCCAAAAGGATCTTTCTCCTCCGGACCCCGAACAGATCTGGGCCCGCTTTGAACAGGACGCCGCCCTGCGCAGGGACGTCCCCTTCTGGCTCAAGGCCAGCCTGAACTACTCCGGCCCTGAAGACAGTCACCGCAGCCAGTTTGAGCTGTGGGGCAACACCGAGCTGCCCCTGCGCCTGGACCTCAAAGCCAGCCTGGGCATCATCGTTTCCATGTGGCGTATTGATGCCAACGGGTGGCTGATATATGTCCCGGAAGAGAAAACCGCATATACGCATCCAGACGCCGCCTTGGCCTTGCAGCGGCTGAACTTTCCCTGCCCTTTGAACATGCAGGACTTGACCCGCATCTTCACCGGCCAGGCCGCTGCTTGCATCCCCTCTGCCTACACCAAGGCCACTCCGACGGCAGACCGGCACATAACGTATCGGTTTGCCTCCTCGAGCCGAATACGAACCCTGGTCCTGGACTCTCAGGGTCGGATTTCGTCCATGAGCGGCCGCCATCCCTATACCTGGTCCCTGGAGATGGACGATTACGAAAAGGCGGATCACACTGCTGTCGCCCGCACATACCGGCTCCAGACAGCCCATGGGCACAAGGCCGTTGTCCACCTCAAGGAAATCCGTCTGCGTTCTGCCCCTTGGCCGCAAAAGGCCCTATCCCTTCCCCTGCCGGAAGGCACCACCCGCCGGCATCTCGGGGAGTAACCCAACCCATTTTTGGAGGACAGTGTATGAGCGAAAGAATCTTGCAGGCCTCGAAAAGCCACACCATGTCCACTTTGGAAGCGATTCCTTTGGCTATAAAGCTTATCGGCAGCGAACTTCGCTGGGCAGTTGTCCGCTTCCTGCGCTCCTTGGAAATCAGGCAAATGGAGAAGCGTTTGAACAGGGAGTACCAGAAGCTGGGCCAACTCTCGGCGAGCCAGGACCGAAACCATGCCTCGGAAGCCGAACTGTGTCAGAAGCAGATCGATTTTTTGGAAAAAGAACTTCTGTTTCTCAAACAGGAGCTCACCGACCTGCGCATGGACCTGATCAACAAGCGGTGCCGCAAATGGGGGCTTTTAGCTACCGAATCCGCTGATGCCGAGCAGGCGGAAAACCCGTCCTGACCATTCACCCCTAAGAACCGGGGTGTATTTGCCTCTTGGCCTTTGCGCCTTTGCTCTCTGCGCAAGAGCTCTGCCCTGGTCTTTGCAAAACGCGACATCAGAGGACGACATGGATATCAGTACCATCTTCTGTGGTTCGGACCACGCCGGATTGAGCTTGAAAAAGCTGTGTATCCACCACTTAAAGGCCCTGGGATGGGTGTGCACGGATGTGGGCACAGACTCCACCGCCAGTTGCGACTATCCCCTGTTTGCGGCCAAGGTCTGCCGGGAGGTGCAAGAGCACGATCAATTGGGCCTGCTGGTGTGCGGGACCGGCCTGGGCATGTCCATGACCGCCAACCGGTTTCCCTCCATCCGGGCCGCTTTGTGCACTCATGAGCTCATGGCCCGGATGGCCCGCAAGCACAACAAAGCCAACATCCTCTGCCTGGGAGCCAGGGTCATTGGGGAAGATCTTGCCTTGGGCATTGTAGATGCCTTTGTGCGCACCGCCTTTGACCACGGCCGGCATCAAAAGCGAATCGACCTCATTGAAGAGGTAGCCCCTTGATCCGGTCCCCGGGACTGGGAATGCCTGGGACACAGTTATGGAGCAAACAATGAATGCGGAGATTCCACAACGCAACCTGGCCCTGGATCTGGTCCGGGTCACTGAAGCCGCGGCCTTGGCTTCCGCCCGCTGGTTGGGCCGCGGAGACAAAAAAAACGGGGATCAGGCGGCAGTGGACGCCATGCGCCTGTCCTTCAGCGGCCTGGATATCCAGGGCACCATTGTCATCGGGGAAGGCGAAAAGGACAAAGCCCCAATGCTCTTCAATGGAGAACTGGTCGGCACCGGCCAGGGCCCGCAGGTGGACGTGGCCGTGGATCCGGTGGAAGGAACCAACCTCTTGGCCTTTGGACGGCCCAATGCCATTTCCGTGGTCGGTCTGGCTTCAGGCAAAAGCATGTTCCAGCCCGGCCAGAGCTATTATCTGCAAAAGCTGGTGGTCCCCGCTCCGGCCAAAGGACATGTGGATCTGAAGGCTCCGGTGGAGGAGAATCTCCGCTCCATCGCCAAATGCCTGCACAAGGACATCGACGACCTCATGGTCTTTGTCCTGGACAAGCCCAGACACACTGAACTCATTGAAGAGATCCGCCGGGCCGGGGCCAGGATCCAACTGCATACCGACGGGGATGTAGCCGGAGCCTTGATGGCTGTGGACCCGACATCGGACGTGGATGTACTCATGGGAACGGGAGGGACTCCGGAGGGGGTCCTTTCCGCCTGCGCAATCAAGGCCATGGGCGGAGAGATGCTTTCCCGGCTGGATCCGCAAAAAGAGGTGGAGAAAAAGTCCCTGCTGGAGCAAGGGGCGGACTTGGACCGCGTGTTCACAGTCAACGATCTCGTATGCGACGACGATGTCTTTTTCGCCGCCACCGGAATATCTGGAGGCACCTTCCTCCCCGGAGTCCGCTACAGCGGGGCCGGAGCCACCACCTCCTCCTTGGTCATGCGCGGCCGCACCGGGACGGTGCGGCGCATTGAGTCCGCCCACACCTGGAACAAGCTCATGCGCTTCAGTGCCGTGGACTACGATTGATTGTTCAGCCTTGCCTGAGGCAAGGCTGAACAATCAATCGTATGGGGTCAGACTTTCATACCCCTCTTCGGTGACCACAATGGTCTGCTCAAACTGGGCGGACAGGGAGCCATCCTTGGTCACTGCGGTCCAGTTGTCGTCCAGGATGCGCAGTTCCCGCCGTCCCAGGTTGATCATCGGCTCCACGGTAAAAACCATACCCGGAACCAGGGGTATGCCCTGCCCCTTTTTGCCGAAATGGGGCACTTGAGGGGGCTCGTGGAATTGAAACCCGACTCCGTGGCCCACCATTTCCCGGACCACCGAGCAGCCCCGGCTCTCGGCGCAATCTTGAATCGCCCAGCCGATGTCCCCGATCCGATTGCCCGGCCGGACTTGCCCCAGCCCTCTGTATAGGGCCTGATGAGCAACTTGCACGATTTTTTCCGCTTCCGGACCTACCTGCCCTACACAAAAGGTCCGGTTGGCATCGGCAAAGTACCCACCCAGAATAGAGGTGACATCAACATTCACGATATCGCCTTCCTGGAGCATGCGCTCTCCCGGTATGCCGTGACAGATGACCTCATTGACTGAGATGCAGACACTCTTGGGGAAACCGTTGTAATTCAACGGAGCCGGAGTGGCCCCGTTTTCCAGGGTAAAGTTGTGAACTATGGTATTTATGTACTCGGTGGTAATGCCGGGCTGGATATGCTCGGCAACCAAGTCCAGAGTTTTGACCACTAAGCGACCGGCCCTGCGGATCCCTTCAATATCTTCGGCTTCCTTGAGCCGGATCTTGTATTTCTTGTAGTAGGCATCCTTGTCCCCTGCCGGCTTTGAGCCCTCTTTTCCCAAACAGCACTTTTTGTACTTCAGGCCGCTGCCGCAGGGACAGGGATCATTGCGTCCAAATCTCATGGTCCTTTATCCTTACTTTCTATGGATTGTCCTCACCCGATCACCGAGTCCACCAGCTCCTGGGCCTCCTGTATGATATCCTCCAGATGATCCGGGCCCAGAAAGCTTTCTGCATAGATTTTATAGATGTCTTCTGTTCCCGAAGGCCGGGCAGCAAACCAGGCATTGGCAGTGACTACTTTCAAACCGCCTATGGGCTGTTCATTGCCCGGAGCAGCAGTCAAGGTAGCAAGAATTTCTTCCCCAGCCAAGGTTTTGGTCCGGACATGCTCTGGGGACAGCTTCTTCAAGCTTTTTTTCTGGGCCTGGGTAGCCGGGGCGTCCACCCGCCTGTAGGACGGGCTTCCCAGCTCGGCCTCCAGCTGGGCATAGATCTGGGCTGGGTCCTTACCCCAGACCGCGGTCATTTCCGCAGCCAAAAGGCCCATGATCAAGCCGTCCTTGTCTGTTGTCCATACCGAGCCGTCCATTTGCAGAAAAGAGGCCCCGGCGCTCTCCTCGCATCCTAGGCCAATATCTCCGGCCAGGAGCCCGGGGACAAACCACTTAAAGCCCACCGGGACTTCCACGACCTCCCGGTTCAGAGAAGCGGCCACCCGGTCCAGCATAGAGCTGGTGACCACGGTCTTGCCCACAGCCACTCTATCCGGCCAGTTGGTCCTGGTGGCAAAGAGATATTTGGCGCTGGCGGCCAAAAAATGGTTGGGATTCATCAAGCCTTGTGGAGTGACAATCCCGTGCCGGTCGAAGTCCGGGTCATTGCCAAAGGCCAGGTCAAAGCGGTCCTTCATCCCGATCAGCCCGGCCATGGCCGAGCTTGAAGAACAATCCATACGGATGACTCCGTCCTTGTCTAGGGGCATAAAGGCAAAGCTTGGATCCATCCTCCGGTTGACCACTTCCAGGTCCAATCCATACCTGGACACGATTCGATCCCAAAAATCCACGCCGGAGCCGCCCAGGGGATCGGCCCCCAGGGCCAGCTTGGAGGAGGCGATGGCCTGCATATCCACAATATCGGCCAGTTCCTGGACATAGGGTTCGACCATGTCCTGGGCATGGGTGGTCTCGGCCTGCATGGCCCTGTGTACCGGCATGCGCCGGACGTCTTTGAGCCCGGCGGCCAATATGGCATTGGCCCGCTCCTCAATGGCGGCTGTGGTTTGTGTATCCGCAGGTCCCCCGTGCGGGGGATTGTATTTGATGCCCCCGTCCTCGGGCGGATTATGGGAGGGAGTGATCACGATGCCGTCGGCGCGGGGCCGGGTTTGATCCCGATTCCAGGCCAGGATCATGCGCGATATGACCGGAGTGGGGGTATATCCCCGCCCCTGCTGAACCACTGTGTGCACACCGTTGGCGGCCAGAACTTCCACAACGGTCTCAAAAGCCGGCTCAGAAAGGGCGTGGGTATCAAACCCCACATACAACGGCCCCTGCACTGTGTTGGCCTGGCGGTGCTCACACACAGCCTGGGTAATGGCCAGGATATGCTCCTGGGTAAAGCTTCTGCGCAAGGAGCTCCCCCGATGGCCGGAGGTACCAAAGGCCACTTGTTCCTCCGGGGCTTTGGGGTCTGGCTGCTGATGGAAATAGGCCGTTACCAGCCTGGGCACATTGATGAGCATGGACTCCGGGGCCTGCTTCCCGGCAAGGGGATGTTCAGCCATTTGAACCTCCTTGGGCGCGAACCCTTGTTTACAGGCGTTGCAAAAGATAGAGATAGACCGGAACCTTGCTTCGGCGTTTGAGGCGCTGGAATATGCGGATCTGCTCCTTGGCTCTCTGCCGGCTCAGAGGAGAGAGATACACGGCCCCTTTGGTCTGCTGCCTGCCCGGCCGCTCCTGGAGCATATCCTGCAGCACCTGCCAGTGAGCGTCGGGCATGTCCCAATCCATGAGCATATTGGCGGTTATTTGGATATTGGGCCTGCTGTTGTTGATCTCCAGCATACGTTCATAGGCCTCCAAGACCCGGGACGCGGCAAGAGGCTTGCCCACAGCATCCAAAGTAGCCTGATGGGCGGATTCCAACCCGATGTTTATATAGACATAATAGGGCAGGTTCTGCAATGCATCCCACAGCTCGTCCTCGGCCTGGAGCAAGGAGTCCACACTGCCAAACACAAACATATACCGGTCCTGAAGGATGGAATCCTTGAGTCCCAGCCCGTGATACGCCCGGAGGGCAGTATCTTCGATAAGGGTCGGGCTGCAGTTCAAGGCATCGTGCTGGCCCAGAAAAAGGGCATTGTAGTTGATGATGTCCGGTCCCACCAAGTTTTTCAGGGCCAGGATCTGGTTGGAAATATTGTCTTGGCTGCGCTCTTCAAACCCCTGCCTGGACTTCACACTGCAAAAGCCGCAGTTGTACAGGCAGCCGTCTGCTATATGCACAGGCAACACATCGTAATCCACATGGCGGCTGTCCGGGGGAAGCACGCTCACCCGGCCCTGCAAAAGGGCGAAGAGACGCAGGGCCTTATTCCATAACAGGGAGTGGTCGTTGGCCGCCACCTGGGCCAAAAACTGGTCTATCTCCGGGGGCAGAGACTTTGTGTGCCTGAGCTCACCGGCTTTGCGCCGCAGCCAGGTCCAGGCCGCGAGCCCCTCCTGAACCTCCCGGTCCTGAAAAGGGTCTCTGGTCCACAAGGAGTTGGAGGGATACGGAAAGCAAGGGACATAGTACTCCCCCAAGCAGTCGTATACGTTTGTATACCCTCCGGAGAAGTAATAGACCCAGTCGTTGCCCAGGGTACGCTTGAGCCACTCCGCCGGATGGGGCCATTTGCCGTTTCTGCCCTGCAAGAACTTAGGCTCAGCGTTGAGGTTGAACTGAAAGATATAGTCCCTGGACCGGATCTCAGAGTATTGCCCGTAACGCACCGGATAACTCAATTTAGCCTGCTGCCTGGCCCCTTGTTTGCCGATGGATATCTCCAAATCATCTACGCAAAATGCATCCATGTATAAAGACCGTCAAAAAGCTTTGCTCCCATTTCTCCTCTTGCGCATACGACCGGCCTCTTGCTATTCATGGGAGCGTTGCATGTTTTTTCCGTCATTGCCCGGCCTTGATCTCTGAATACATCGTTACCTTACGCGCCGGCAATCTCGTAAAAGGCCTTGATACCTCAGGCCTCTCCATTATGTGGCCGGATACCTGGATTCCCGCCTGCGCGGGAAAGAGGGAAAAGAATTGAAGATTCGCTATAGGGTTATGAAAAACAAGCGATCTCCCGCAATGCTCCACGTCCCTAAGCTAAACATCCCAGCCCGGATGCGCAAGGAAAAAGCTTGGAACTTTCAAGCTCTCGGCCTCCGGCGGCATAGCATGTGCCGGCGGTATTTGACCCATCTGTTTTCAAACCCTGGAGTACCTTCATGACCGGCACCTGCCCTGAATACGCCTCCTGTCTGCATGACTTTTTGTCCCTGCAAAAGTTCGGCATCAAATTCGGGCTCTCCTCTACGTCCGCCCTTTTACAGCGCCTTGGGCATCCGGAGCAGGGGCAGAGCTTTGTGCATATTGCCGGCACCAACGGCAAAGGATCAGCAGCCGCGTTTCTCAGCACTATACTGCAAGCCGCAGGCTTGAAGGTCGGTTTGTACACCTCGCCCCATCTGGTTCGGTTCACGGAACGCTTCCAGATCAATGGACAGGAAATGAGCCAGACCGAGGCAGCAGATCTGATGCGCACAGTGCAATCCGCTTGGGACCAGCGGGAGCCCCCCACATTCTTTGAAGCAGTCACCGCTATGGGTCTTCTGTACTTCGCCCGGGAAAAAACGGATATTGCCATCATGGAGACCGGCATGGGCGGCCGGCTGGACGCAACCAACGTGATCACCCCACTGATCTCCATTATCACCTCCATCTCCATGGAACATCAAGAATACCTGGGCTCGACCCTTTTGCAGGTGGCCGAAGAAAAGGCCGGTATCATCAAGGCCCACGTACCTGTTCTCACCGGCGTCAGCCAGCCCAAGATCCTGGACCTTTTGCACACCAGGTGCCAAGAAAAGAAAGCCCCTTTGTACCGCCTGGGCAGGGAGGTGCAAGCCAAAGTATTTGGCCAGCGGCTTTTTTACCATGGATTGCACACCACCTTGAAGGATCTCTCCCTCGGCCTGCCCGGCCGGCATCAAGGCCGCAATGCAGCCCTGGCCTTGGCTGCCAGTGAGCTCCTCCACAGCCGGGGATATAGGGTCACCGATGAGGCCAGGCAGACCGGAGTGGCCAAGACCGTCTGGCCGGGACGGATGCATATTATCTCCAACCGGCCCATGATCATGCTCGACGGTGCGCACAATCCTGCGGCCATCAAAGCCCTGGCCCGCAGCCTGCAAGAAAATCCCACCCACAAACGCCTCATTTTGGTCCTCGGAATTATGGCCGACAAGGCGGCCAAGCCCATCTTGCGGGCCATCCTGCCTCTTGCCGACCAGGTCATCTTTACCCGCCCGGTATATGAAAGGGCCATGGATCCGGAGCATCTCCGAAGTCAGGCCCCTGATCTTCCCCGGGAGCATCAGGTCATACAATCCCTGCCCCAGGCCCTGGAAGCAGCCAAGGACGCGGCTGACCAAGAAGATCTCATTGTCATCACCGGCTCCCTTTTCACCGTAGGCGAGGCCTTGAGCTGCCTGGACCCGGTCAACTGGCCTCCGGACCCAGAGGCTTGATCTTTATTGACTGCTGTCATCCAGCTCCAGAGTCAACGAACATAGAAATTTTGTCCTCAGGTGTAAGGTGCCGGGAGTTTTCAGTGTTCAGCCCCGCCGCTGGCGGCGGCCGCCAGTTTGATCAAGAATGAAACTCTGTCACGTATTCCGGGAGATTGCTTCGCTGCTTTCGCAATGACGGGCTAAAGTGATATCCCCTAGCTGAGACCCAACCCGTCATTGCGAGGAGTCTTCGACAGGCGTCCTCGCCGAAGCAATCTCAAGGGTTTATGATCTTGTTTCATACGAGCTTTGCCTCCGGCAAGTCAGAAATATTTTTTTTGCACCAAAGTGTACAAAAAAAGGAGAAATTTGCCGGATTGATCAGGTATAAAACGCACGGAGGTCCGGTCCCTCCGTCATTGCCCGGCCCGGATCCTTCGAACATACCGGTATGAGGCTCTCCGGGCAATCTAGGGGAAAGCCTTTCTATCAAGAGGGCAGGGCTTGGGGTCAAGCCCGCCTTACTGGAAGAGCCCGGCTCGCAGGTAGGCCGCCCTTGCCCCCAAGGGCTGGCCCTCTTCAGGTTAAAACCTTGTTTCATACGAGCGCATCCTCTGGGGGTTCTTACGAAGAACAAATAACGAATAACAGGCCGCCAGCGATGGCGGCTGCAATCTAACCCCAGATCGCTGTTATCGAGACCCAAAAGAAATCACTTGAAATCACCCGACAAAGGGAAGCAGGAGCAAAAAAACCGGCCCCCCTGGATGTGGTGCTTGACAGAAAGTGGACTTTGCAGCAGAATGGTCTAACCATTATAAGATGGTTAAGTATAGAGCTTGCATTGGGCTCAGCATGCAGCCAGAGTTCAGCTTTGCCTCCGGCAAATCTGAAATATCTTTTTGCCCCAAACAGGGTAAAAAAAAGGGGAAATTTGCCGGATTGATCAGGTATGAAACGCACAAAGGTCCGGTTTCGCTCCTTCCGTCATTGCCCGGCCCGGATCCTTCGAACATACCGGGATGAGGCTCTCCGGGCAATCTAGGGGAAAGCCTTTCTATCTGCTCTTGCTT
>JBNJII010000009.1:0-60593 GCA_051749205.1 Thermodesulfobacteriota bacterium
GCCAAGCTCAAAACCAGAAAAATGCACACACTGGCCAAGCCGAGGGCAGCTATCTCCCGGACCAACTTATTTCCGTCTATTGTGACCATGGATATATGTAACCATTAGGGATGGCGAACCTTTCCCTGTCTTACTGACGTCCCTGGTATTCTCCGCTCCGGGTGTCCACCTTGACCATATCTCCGGGCTCAATAAACAAAGGGACATTGACGGTAATCCCGCTTTCCAGAGTGGCCGGTTTACTGGCTCCACTGACCGTATCCCCCTTGACCCCGGGCTCGGTGTCAGCCACCCGCATAACCACAGAAGCGGCCAGCTGCAGATCAATAACCTTGTCGTTATAGGTCAACACCTTGACTTCCTGGCCGTCGGTCAAGAACCCGCCCTTGTTCTTGAGGGTCTCGGCATCGACTTCCACTTGCTCGTAGGACTCCATGTCCATGAATATATAATGGTCGCTGTCGCGATATAAGAACTGCATGTCTTTAGCCATCAGGTCCGGCTTGGCTATTTTCTCTCCGGAGCGGAAGGTATGGTCCATCACCGATCCGGTCATCAGATTGCGCAGCTTGGTCTTGATATGGGCCCCGCCCCGGCCCACTTTGGAATGCTCGAAATTCAAAACTTCGTACGGATATCCGTCCAGCTCGATCTTCAAGCCGTTGCGGATGTCTGATGTGTTGTACATGGAAGCGTCCTCCTCCCCGGTTTATATATTCTGCACATGGGCCACCAAAGCCGAAACCGCCATTGCATACCCCATCAGCCCGAAACCGGCAATAACCCCGATGCATTGGGGGGCGATCATACTCTGATGCCGTATGCTTTCCGGTCGGGCCCAAACATTGCTTAAGTGCACTTCCACGCAGGGGATCTCGATCCAGGCCAGACAGTCGGCCAGGGCCAAGCTGGTATGTGTATAGGCCCCGGCATTGAGCACAATACCGTCCATGGCCGACTCTCTGGCCTGCTCCATACGATCTATCAGAGCCCCCTCGCTGTTCTTCTGGTCCGTCTCCCAGGTCACCTGTTCAGTCTGAGCCGGTCCCAGACAGGCGGTTATCAGCTCCGGGAGATCGTGCATGGACCTATGCCCGTATATCTGCGGCTGTCTTTGGCCCAGATGCCCGAGATTGGGGCCGTTTAAAATCAGAAAAGACAATCTGCTCATACCCTGTCGCCCTCCACGCACTGCTGCATACAGACACACCTTCACTTGGGTTCAGCCGGAGGTGTCCACTCCCGGCTTGGGGCCGGCTCCGGTTCAACCACGACCTCCTGCACATCCATCTCAGTCTCTGGCGGGGCAGTGTTCGACGTTTTTTCCGATTTTGCGAAGATCTCGGCCTGCACTGGATAGACAAAGTCGCCGACCTTGATCTCGCTGTTGGTTTCCATAAGCTCCCCTTGGGCTATCTTCCCCAGTACGTTGTAGATACGCCCGGAACTGATTATGCGCAAAACATCCTGGGCAGTTTCCGGCACCTTTCGGGCCACAAGGAAATAGGCACCTTTGGCCTGGGCTGTCCACCCCCCCCCTTTGATGAGCACTTGGTCGAAATTGGCGGCCATAGTCCGTTCTTGTTCCAGGGCAATGATTTCTCCGCGCAAATACGCCCACGGGTGGAACGTGACCTGCACAGTATACCTCTGGGTGTATCTCTCTGTTTCCTGGTCAAAGGCCGCTTTCCCATCATCCTCCTGACCCCGGACGAACACCAGGGACTTCGGCTCAGGATCATGGGCAAGCTGTTCACAAAACAGCAGACGCTGGGTAAGCCAGGTATTGAAAACCTCCTGCACTCCCTGGCGCAATCCTTTTTTTTCAAGCACCGTCCCGGGCTTTTGACCAGCAGAAATATCCCGGGAATCGCAGGAAACCTCAAATGTTGCCGAGTCCAGCTTGGATGTAGTATGAAGGGCATCAGCAGGTGGCCGAGATTGTTCTTCCGTCCCTGCGCAGGCCATAACACAACAAAAAACAAGTGGAAAAACAAGAGCTTTGTGCACAATCTCCTCCCAGTCAAAGCCGAGGCCTATGTCAGTATATCTTGAACTCATCAGCACCATCTACACCCTGGACCAGGTGCAAAAGTGGCCGGAAGCCCAGGTTGCAGTTTCCGGGCGCTCCAACGTGGGCAAATCCAGCCTGATCAATACCTTGGCCGGCAGGAAGTCCCTGGCCAAAACCAGTTCCAGCCCAGGTAAGACCAGAAGCATCAACCTGTACTGGTTGTCTGCCTTTCACGGCTTCCTGGTTGATCTGCCCGGCTACGGCTACGCCAAACGCTCCAAAGCAGAACGTGAGCTCTGGGCCAAGCTGGTGAACAGATACCTCCAATCCAACCTGGACCGGGTCAAGGGAGTTTTCGTCCTCATTGACAGCCGGTTGCCCCCCCAACAGTTGGACAAGGACCTGGTCAGCTCCTTGAAAAGCCAGCAAATGTCCATTGTGCCCATTTTAACCAAAGTGGACAAGACCAAAATGGGCTGGCGATCCAAGATCCAGCGCACCTGGAAAGAACTCGCGGATGCAAAATCTGATCCTATACTGTTTTCCGCAAAAACCGGGCAAGGTGCCGAGGATGTCCAGCACTCCCTGCAGACCATGCTGGAGGAATCCTCACCGGCAGACGAAAGCTGACTTTGTCCACAACCTCAATAAGAGAGCTGGGTATGTGCTTTTCTTGCTTGGCGACCTGAGGGTCTTGAGCGGAGCGGGCGGTTTAAAATTCTCTTGCTTGGGTTGCAGACCCAATTCGTTTTGGCAGGAATACCGTGCGCCTACACCCGGCCGCGGATCTGCCTGACCATGGTCAGGCAGGCCAAGGTCCCTACCACGAGATTCCCCAGCCAGGCGCCGAGCCAAGAGGGCAACACCCCGCTTTCACCCAAAGTCCCTCCCAGGGTGTGCACGGCAAACAGCAAAAAGATCACCCCCAGGCCGATGCTCATAGTCAGAAAGAGGTTGTCCCAGCGCCGGGTGAGCACCAGGGCCACAGCAGTCAGAATCAAGGCGGAGAAGGCATAGCTCAGTTTCAGATGCCAGGCGGTGCGTAAGACCTCTACATTGGTCCCGGAATCCTGAAGTCGCTGTATATGTGCGGACAACTCCCATAAAGACATCTCTTCCGGCTCGTTTTCTTCAGAGGACACATGCAGGGACCCCATATCCACGTCCATGGGCACCAGGAGATTGTTTTGGGTTGAGAATGTAAAGGAGGACGGCTCAATAATTGCGGCTCCCTCCAGCCGCCAGCCGTCTGCAGTGGTCTGAAGGGACTGGGCCCGGATCACCCGTTGCAGACCCTTAAAACCATTGTCCAGGGCATAGATCCGGACTCCCTCGGCCTCACCCCGATCGGGCCAGACTGTGCTCAAATGGACAATGGATCCCTGACTGCGGACCCATATATCGGAAAGTGCAGTCTCTTGCCCATGCCCTTCCTGGCCCAGATCGTCCCAAATGGATTCACTGACTTCCTGGCCGGCCACCCCGAGAACCTGGGAAAAAGCCAGCTGTCCTCCGGTCCAGAAAAGCCCCAGGAGAAGAAAACCAACAACCAACCGGAAAAATGATACCCCTCCGGCTTCCAAGGCAGTCATTTCCCGCTTTTTCTGCATGCCGGAGATCTGGATGGCACAACTGAGAAACACCACCGCCGGCAGAATCTGGGACAAGATGAGGGGGATCTTAGCCCCGAAATATATGCAGATGCTATCCAAAGCAGCGCCTTTCTCCAGCATCCGGTCCAAGCGGTCAAAGACATCCACCAGGAGGTAGATGCCGGCACAGGTCAAAAGACAGATGCCCATGATCAGGAGATTGTTTTTCAAGATATATCGGCTCAGGATTTTCATCCCTGTATCTTCCTTCTCAGCACAGAGATAACCTGCTTTCCTGCCGGGGCTTTTCGCTCACGCACGGCTTGCCGGAACAAAACCGCTGCCAAGACCGCAAAAAGGACGTTCGGGGACCAGACTCCTACTGCCGGGGACAGCACCCCGAGCTGACCCAACCCCACGCCCAGGGAAAAAAGGGCGTAGTAGGCAAAAAAGACCCCGACAATCAAAACCGCCCCGTACTGACGTTTCAGCTCATCAAGTATCCAGCCCAGGGGCAGAGCCACCAGGCCCAGAACCAGGCAGGCCGCAGGCAAGGCCCATCTCTTGTGCTTCTCCACCCGCACGGTGCGTATAAACTCAGGCCCCTTGTCCGTTTCCTGCCCAGAAAAGGCTGCAATCCTGGTCAGTTCGGTCCAGGACATGTATCTGGGTTTATTCCGGTCCACGTCCACATCCTGCAGCATACGGCTCAAATCCAGAGACACTCGGTAGGACCCAAAAGACAAGACCTCCATTTGCTCCTGGTCCAGCCGATATATCCGGCCGTTTGTGAGCAGGAAAAAGACCTTGCCCTGGCTGTGGTCCGTAGCCACCCGACCCTTGGGAGCTAGAATATTCACTCCCTTGTCCCCGTGGGTGGTGTCCTGAATAAAAATGCCCCGCATCTCTCCACTGTCTCGGTCCACATTGCGGGCATAGACCACCAACCCGGGAAAATCCTGGTTGAACACCCCGGGACGCAATGAGAGCTGGGCCTTGGTTTGGGCCAGGTCCACCAGGGTGTGCTGAAAGCGGTCCATGCCCCAGGACACCCCAAACAGAGAGACAGCCAGAGTGAATCCGGCGCAGAGAAGCAAAAAAAGCCCTGGGGCCGGCAAGAGCTGAGATAGGGAGATCCCCCCGGCCCGCAGGGCCATGAGCTCTCTGTCTCCGCTCATGCGCTGAAAGGTGAGGAAGGTGCTGATCATCCCGGCTACCGGGATGAGCAGCATAAGGAAAAATGGGGTCAGGTAGACAAACAGGGAACCGATATCCAGGACAGAAAGATCCATGGCCACCAGCAAATGCCTGAGCCTGAGCATCTTGCCCACCAGCAAAAGGGCGACAAACACGGCCAGACACATGACCCCGATGCTTATCAGCTCCCGAATATTCTCCCGGTAAATCCGTTTCAATGGCTGCAATCTGTCTATCTCTTCTGGGACAACTTGAGGTTTGAAAGTTCCAGGTTCACGGTTCACGGTTATAAGAGCAAATACGATAAGACGGGATAAAAACTGGTTTGTTGTGCGCTCGTATCATGCTTTGTGGTCTGCATACAAACGGTACAAATAATCTTCCTGTTTGGGGTCCAGATTGTACTTAAAAGCAGCCTCTTGCAAAGCCTTTTTGTGATCCTTGCCGTTGGCCGTCTGATCGCTGACCCATTGCAGGGCATCCCGAATTTTCTTTTCTTTGGGCATGATGGTGGCCATGAGCCTGTACCTCCTTACGAGCCGGGCTTTTTTTCGTGGACAGGGCTTGTCCCCAAGCCCTGCCCTTTTGATAGAAAGGCCTTCCTCTGGATTGCCCGTCGAGACGTATCTCGGAGTATTCGAACTCTCCGGGCCGGGCAATGACGGAGAAGGCAAACCGTCAGTTTCGTAGCTGATCAATCCGGCACATTTCTCCTTTTTTTGCCCGCTTTGGGGCAAAAAATATTTCAGATTTGCCGGAGGCAAAGTTGAACTCTACCTGAGGCGCATACAGCTTGCAACTCAGGCCATGATCACGTAGATCCTAAAGCGGGCTTGGCCCCAACCCCAAAGTGGGCATTTCGCCCTACCAACACAGCCATAGCTTTTGAAAGGGAGTACTGATGCACGACTTGCTCATAGCCACACTCATGGGGGTGGTGGAGGGCCTGACTGAATTCCTGCCTGTGTCTTCAACCGGGCATTTGATCATTACCGGACATCTCTTGGGCTTTACCGGTCCGGCAGCGGAAATATTCGAAGTGGTCATCCAGCTGGGGGCCATCCTGGCAGTGGTGGTCCTGTACAGACAGCGCTTTATCGGCCTGGTCCGACCGGACCCGGAGCTTGCCTTCTCCGGCCTCCGGGGCCTGTACCTTTTGTTTCTCACCTGCCTCCCGGCCTCGGTCCTGGGGCTGTTGACCAGCGATCTGATCAAAAAGCATCTCTTTAATCCCCAAACCGTGGCCTGGGCCTTGGGGGTGGGGGCTTTAGCAATCCTGGTTGTAGAAAGTTTGCCCCGATCCAGAAAATTCGCCACCCTGGACCAGGTCACCCCCTGGCTGGCCCTGGGGGTCGGTCTTTTCCAATGTCTTGCCCTGTGGCCCGGATTTTCCCGCTCTGCGGCCACCATCATGGGGGGGATGATTTTGGGGGCCCAGCGCAGGCTGGCAGCTGAATACTCCTTTATTGCCGCTGTGCCCATCATGTTTGCGGCTACTGGTTATGATCTGCTCAAAGGATGGCACCATTTGTCGCCCGACGACTGGACCATGCTGTGCATCGGTTTTGTCGTTTCTTTCTTCGCCGCCTGGGCCGCAATCAAGACCTTCATTCACCTCCTGACCAGGATCACTCTGCGCCCTTTTGCCTGGTACAGGCTGGCCATTGCCCCCCTTGTGCTGTTTTGGTAAAAGGATTGAATGTGTTCTGGTTTGACCTGGAAAGGATACAGTCATGATCCGGCGTGGTCTGCTTCTTGAAAACATTGGCCTTTTTCTTTTCTTTCTCGGACTTGGCCTTTTGGTATCTTCGTGTGCCGTGGTCAAGCTGCCGTATACCGTCACCAAAACCACCTTGAAAACCGCCTACACTGTGACCAAGATCACCGGAAAAACAGCCTGGGGCACCGCCAAAGTCATGACCAAGGTGGGTGGCTATACCTTTGAGATAGCCAAAGCCCCTTTTTCTTGGACCCTGACCCATGATGACATCGACTCCATTGCCGGCATGTCTCCCAAAGAGGCCATAGCCAAAGGAAAAGTCAAAAACTCCCCGTATGTAGTGGCCGGACGCCGTTATGTACCCATGTCCGTAGCAAAGTCTCGTTCCTACCGGGAAAAGGGCACAGCATCGTGGTACGGAAACGAAACCCGCTCTCAGGCCGGAGGGCATATGACCGCCAACGGGGAGGCCTTTGATCCCAGGCAGCTCACCGCAGCCCACAAGCACCTGCCTTTGCCCACCTATGTCCGGGTCACCAATCTGGAGAACAAACGAAGCATCGTGGTCCGGGTCAACGACCGGGGCCCCTTTGTTTCCGGCCGGATCATCGATCTCAGTGCAGGTGCGGCCAAGCGTCTTGGTTTTTACGGCCAGGGCACGGCCAATGTCTTGGTAGAGACTGTGGCCACGTCCAAAGGGTGATAGGCAACGCCTTTGCGCGACGCTTGCTTTCCCGGAATTGTCCGGCTAAAGTATGCGCCCATGCATTCAGACACTCCCCTCTCTGCAAGCCCATCCGCCCTGGTATACCTGCATCAGGTCCAGGTCCGGCGTCAAGGCCAAACCGTCCTCAGCGACCTGACCTTTGCCCTGCCCCCCAGACAAAACATCATGGTCCTGGGGGACAACGGAGCCGGAAAAAGCACTTTCCTGGCCCTCTTGCGCGGAGATATCTGGCCTGCGGGCAAAAACGGCACAAGGCAGTTTCTGGTCCACGGGAAATGGCGGACCAGCCCTCTGGGGTGGCGGGAACATACTGCCTGCATCTCTCCGGAGATGGAGCTGCGTTATCGGGGTCTTCCAGGCCTGACCTGTGCGCAGGTCATAGCCAGCGGGATCCAGGATCATGTCCGCCCTCTGTCCTCCCTGTCCGCGGCTCAAAAACACCGGCTCCAGGAACAGGCCGAGGAGTTGGGCCTCACCGGCTTCCTGCACAGGTCCTTTTCCACCCTGTCCCAGGGCGAGGCCCAATTGACTCTTATTGCCCGGGCTCTGATGCGCCGCCCGGATATCCTCTTTTGGGACGAGGTGGGTACCGGCCTGGATACCCGGGCCAGAAAGCAGATCTTGGCCTTTTTGTCCATCCTTACCCAGAAAGGAATGCAGATCATAGCCTCCACCCACAGGCCGCAGGAGTTGGCTCATTGCATGGATCAGACAGTCCTCTTGGAACAGGGACGGGTGTGCGGACCTTTTCCAGTTCAGGACCTGATTCCCGCCCGGGATGTATCCCTTATCAACGACCAATCACCAGGGCCCGGCTGCACCCCCTGGACACCTGATACAGCCGGCAATCCCTCAGATACAGCTTTCCCGTCTCAAGAGACCATGCAGGGAACAGGACACAGCGGCTTCCGAGAAAAGGTGAACTCAAACCAGAGAAGTCCCGGGCTCTGCACAGAACAAGGCGACGTCCGCCTGCGCCTGGAACAGGCCACAGTCTGGATCCAGGGCCGGCTTGTCCTCGGGCCCCTTTCCTGGACCTTGCGCACAGGGGAACACTGGCTCATCCAGGGAGCAAACGGATCAGGAAAGACGACCCTGCTCAAGCTCATTGCCGGAGAGATCCATCCCTCTTCAGGGCACCTCTCCCGGCATCCTCCCTTGCAAAGCCGAACTTTACAGGGCCTGCGCCAGGCCTGCGGCTACTTTTCTTCCGAGCTTTTGACCGTGCACCAACGTGATCAAACCGGGCTGCAGACGGTGCTCAGCGGCCTTCGGGGGCAGATCGGCTACCGGGACACGTTCACCCCAGCCGAAGAACAAAGGGCCATGGACTGGATGCACAATCTGGACATCACCCATCTGGCCGGCCAAGATATCCGCACCCTTTCCTCAGGCCAACTTCGCCGGGTACTCCTGGCCAGGGCCTTGGTACACGACCCGATCCTGCTCCTTGTGGACGAGCCCTGTGCAGGGCTGGACAACCAGGGCCGCAGGGAGCTTTTATCTGCACTCAACGCTTTGGCCCACCAGGATGTCCAAATAGTCATGGTCAGTCACCGCCAGGAGGATGTCTTCGGCGCAGTCAACCGGGTGGGGATCTTGGACAACGGCCGCTTCCGCGAGATCAGCTCCCATTGTTCCTTTTCCTCTTCAGGTACATGCCGATGAGCAAAAGCAGGACAGCTGTGGCTATCATCATCTGGGTGCAGGGCAAGACCGCCACGGTCGGGTACGTGCCCTCCGGTTCTCACTTCCTCTCTTGTTTATTTCCCCTTTTTCCGGTTAGACTCAGGACCGGCCGGGACGTTGTTCCGGTCTGCATGCATGGCCCACTCTAAGGACATTGCCCTCAACTGAAGGATTCTCAAGCCTTTGGCAAAAGGAGAGGTATATGCACAATCTGGAGCTGCGCAACAAGATTCAAGATTTGTTGACTCTGGCCGACATCCGCATAAACGGCGACCGCCCCTTTGATATCCAGGTCCACGATGAGCGCTTCTATGCCCGAATCCTGGCCGAGGGCTCCCTGGGACTCGGGGAATCCTACATGGACGGGTGGTGGGACTGTACGAGTGTGGACCAATTCATTGCCCGGGTCCTGCGGGCCGAGCTGGACAGCCAGGTCAATCCCAAAAAGGACTGGATACCTGTGCTCAAGGCCCGGGTCCTGAACATGCAAAACCCATCCCGGGCCTACCATGTGGGCAAACACCACTACGATATCGGCAACGATCTGTATGAACGGATGCTGGATACACGATTGGTCTACAGCTGCGGATACTGGAAAGAGGCCCAAAATCTGGAAGACGCCCAGGAGGCCAAGCTGGACCTTGTGTGCCGGAAGCTGGGCCTGGAGCCCGGCATGCGGGTCCTGGACATAGGCTGCGGCTGGGGAGGGACGGCCAAGTTCGCTGCTGAACGCTATGGAGTGGAGGTTGTCGGGGTCACGATTTCCCAAGAACAAGTCGCCTACGGACAGCAGTTGTGCCGTGATCTGCCGGTGGACATCCGCTATCAGGACTACCGCAGTCTGAATGAAAAGTTCGACCGTATTCTGTCCCTGGGCATGTTCGAGCATGTGGGGGTGAAAAATTACCAAACTTTCATGCACCGTGTCCGGGAGCTTTTGGTCCCGGACGGGCTCTTTCTTTTACACACCATTGGACGTCTGGAGAGCAAGACGGACTGTGAGCCCTGGATCTCCAAATACATCTTCCCCAACTCTATGCTCCCCTCGGCCAAACAGATCTGCGAGGCCTGCGAAGGCCTTTTTGTCCTTGAGGACTGGCACAGCTTCGGTCCGGACTACGACCCCACCCTCATGGCCTGGCAGGCCAACTTTGAGCATCACTGGCCAGAGCTGCGGGAAGCCTATGGACAGCGTTTCTACCGCATGTGGACCTATTACCTGCTCAGCTGCGCCGGATCCTTCCGGGCCAGATCCAATCAGCTGTGGCAGGTTGTTCTCTCCCCCCACGGGATCCAGGGCAGATACGATGCACCCAGATAAAGGACTCAACCAGAGGCATACGTCCTCTGGGAGGGCTCCAAAGACTCAAAAGCCTGCTGGTGCCTGGATGTCTTGGCCAAGTTTTCCTATTGGGTCCCGGCCACAAGCTCCCGGGCGTTTTCCCACAGGATCCTTTGCCTGGCTCCGGGGTCCGGGACCAGCTGTTGCATGGCCTCCAGCATGTCCCGGGGGGAATGCTCCAGGATGGGAAAGTCGGTCCCGAAAAGGATCTGGTTTGGAAATGAGGCCATAAAACGGGACAGCTCTTCTTCCGAGACCTTGAGCTTGGGATTGGCCAGGGCCCAGGAAGTATCCACATATACCTGGGGATAACAGACAAGGATCTCCTGAGCCAGCTCCAGCTCATCCAAGCCGAAATGGGGAATGACCACCCTGAGGCCGGGAAAATCCCGTAAAACAGGCTCAAGACGCCGCAGGCCCAAAGCGGCGAATTCGGCCTGCCCAGGTTCATACGGAGCTGTCCCGGCATGGATGACGAGTATTTTTCCCCGCTTATGGACGTGTTCATAAATAGGGTACAGATCCGGATGATCGGCCGTATACTTGATTACCGCCAACTGCTGCTTTACTCCGGCAAACCCCCAACTGTCCAGACAAGTTCCCAAGATGTGCCCAGCATCCTCGTCCTGCGGATGGATCCCGGCAAAGGGGATCAGCCAGGAATGCTCCCGACACACCGAACAGACCCAGCGATTGAGCTCCATGGCCATGCCCGGCTTGTGGCAATAGGGCAAGAGAAAGGCCTTGTGCACTCCTAGATCCTGCAAGTAGCGCAGATAATAGGCCAGGGGCAGCCGGGCATAGGGCACATCCCATCCGAATCGGGCGAACCAGCCCCAAATGGCCTGAAAAAGACGATCCGGAAACAGATGTACATGGCAATCCCACACCTTCTCCTGCATATGCATACGGGTCATATCCCTTTTCATCTTCGGTCTTGTCTCGAACTCGACAGGCAAAAATCCTGCAAGAAGAACCTGTTTTTATTGACTATGGTCATAGCTCAAAATGTCTGTAGCTACAACGAAGGAAACATCTTGATTTCTGAGCCTTTACTTTGAACCTTTTCCCTTTTAACATTCAAGTCTCTGAGAACAAAGCCAAAAAGCTTTTCCTTTATGCCCGCTGTGACTTTTCGGTCGGTAAGGCAATTCTCCTTGCCTGATGCCCACAACTATGCCAAAAAAAAACGTGAAACGTTTCCAGGACAAGGCGGAGGAATCCTCCATGCATTCCCGCCTTGCTGAAGGAGAGTACATATATGACAGCACAGCGAATGCCCAGCCTGCATATCGGTGACTTGAGCGTACCCCTTCCCATCATCCAAGGAGGGATGGGCATCGGCATTTCCGGAGCAGGCTTGGCCTCTGCCGTTGCCAACCAAGGCGGAGTGGGGGTCATATCCGCTGTCGGCCTGGGTATGCTGGAATCCGCTTCCCGCACCCAGTACGATCAGACCAACAAGCAGGCCCTGATTCGGGAGATCCGGGCAGCAAGGGAGAAGACCTCCGGTCTTATCGGAGTGAACATTATGGTCGCCCTGTCCGACTACGACAGCCTGATCCTTGGCGCAGTAGACGAGGGCGTAGATATTATCTTCGTGGGCGCCGGCCTGCCCTTGCACTTTCCCGAGGCCCTTTCCCCGGAACGTATGCGCTCTATGCACACCAAGATTGTGCCCATTGTGTCTTCGGCCAAGGCCGCCCAGCTTATTCTCAAGTACTGGAGCAAACGGTTCAAGCGGCTTCCGGACGGCTTCGTGGTCGAAGGACCTATGGCCGGAGGCCATCTGGGCTTTACGCCGGAGCAGATAGAAGATCCTGATTACGCCCTGCATCGGCTGGTCCCCAAGGTGGTTGCCGCTGTAGCCCCTTACCAGGAGCGCTGGGGCCGAAAAATTCCGGTTATTGCCGCAGGTGGCGTCTACACTGGCCGGGATATCCTTGAGTTCTTTCACCTCGGGGCCAGTGGGGTTCAAATGGGCACCCGCTTTGTGGCCACCCATGAATGCGACGCCGACATCCGCTTCAAACAGGCCTTTATCCAGGCCAGAGAAGAGGATCTGACCATTATCCAGAGCCCGGTGGGCCTTCCTGGACGGGCTATATCCAACCAGTTCCTGCGCGATGTGGCCCGGGGAGAAAAAAAGCCCTTCACCTGCCCCTGGAAGTGTCTGAAAACCTGCGATTACACGCAATCATCCTATTGCATCGCCTGCGCCCTGAACCAGGCCCGGGCCGGCAGGCTCAAGCACGGATTCGCCTTTGCCGGTGCCAATGCCTGGCGGGTGGACCGGATCATGTCCGTGCAGGAACTCATGCAGCTGCTCGTTAACCAGTACCTGGCCGCCAAGGCGGAAGAAGAGCTGACAACAGCCTGAGAGAGCCCTTCACACAGCGACCCTCTATCGGCCCAGGCTCTGCAAGGCCTCTTCCAGAATGGTCAAACAGGTATCTATCTCCTCCGGGGACACGGTCAGGGGCGGACAAAAGCGCAAGGTATTCTCCCCGCACCCCAGAAGCAAAAGGCCTTTTTCAAAACATGCCTTGATCAGATCATTGCGCCACTGCCCAGCCTTTTCCTTGGTCTGCCGATCCCGGACCAGCTCCAGGCCGACCATCAATCCCAGTCCACGGACATCCCCGATGCATTCATAAGATTCTTGCAATTTCATCAATCCATTGCTGAGTCTTTTGCCCTGCTCCCAGGCATTGGCCATCAATTCCTGTTTTAAGAGATCGATGGTGGCCAAGGCGGCCTGGCAGGATATGGGGTTGCCCCCAAAGGTGGAGGCGTGAGAGCCGGCTTCCCAATCCATGATCCCGGCCGAAGCTATGGTCGCCCCCAAGGGCATGCCGGAAGCGATTCCCTTGGCCAGGGCTGTAATGTCCGGATGGACACCAAAGTGCTCCATGGCAAACATCTTGCCTGTGCGGCCCATACCGGACTGGACTTCGTCGGCCACATACAGGATGCCGTATTTGCGGGCCAATTCAGCCAAGCGGACATGGAACTCTGCTGGGGGCACAATATACCCCCCCTCCCCCTGGATGGGTTCCACGAAAATAGCGGCCACCTCTTCCGGAGGCATGGTGGTTCGGAACAAAGTATCTTCCACCCAGCGCACACACTCCAAATCGCAGGAGGGATAGCTTGCATTATACGGGCAACGGTAGCAGTAGGGATACGAGATATGCGTGATCCCCGGAACCAAGGGATTATAGTAACTGCGCTGCACCGCCTTACTGGCGGTCAAAGACAGAGCGCCCATGGTCCGGCCATGGAAGGCCCCGAAAAAGGCGATGTTTAATTCCCGCTTGGTATGATGCCTGGCCAGCTTGAAGGCGGCCTCGATGGCCTCGGCCCCTGAATTGCCGAAATACACCTTTTGCGGACTCAAGCTGGGAACCAGTGAGGCCAGCCGTTCGGCCAGCTCAATCTGGGGAGCGTAATAAAAGTCGGTCCCGGACATATGCAGGAGACGATCCGCCTGGTCCTTAATGGCCTGGACCACCTGGGGATGGCAATGACCGGTGGAACACACCGCGATGCCGGCTGTAAAATCCAAAAACACATTCCCATCCACATCCTGCATCCACACCCCTTTGGCCTCTTGGGCCACAAAGGGATACATCCGGGTGTAGGAAGGGGACACGAACTCCCGGTCTTTATCGATCATAGCCGATGCATTGGGACCGGGCAAAGAGGTCTTGATTTCCGGATAGCGCATTATTGCCTCCCTGCGTGAGTGAATTCAGTGCGGGCCTCTTCTTTGACCTTTCAGGGACCAAAGGATAGGATAAGGATGGCTTTTTCCCTGTGTCGGGTCAAGGCCCATGGACATTATCCCCTTGACAGAAAGGCCAATGCTGGATACGCCTTCTTGCTCCCTTGAACCGGCCCTTTTCCTGCCCCCAAGTCCGGTGAACAGGCGCATTGCTTGAGGACCCCAAAAGGGATATAAAACGGGGAGGCAGCCAGGCCGCTGAACATACTCATAAGGGAACAAAGCTTTTTACTTTTTGTGCGCAGTTGAGGGCGCGAGGCTCGCTTTTGGCGCGGCTACGAATGAGAGCAGGATGTCAAGAACATCCTGCTCTCATTCGTAATAGACCGACATAGTGACCCAGATTTCAAATAAGGAGGTTGCATGGACACCATCCCCATCTCAGAGGAAGGCTTTCAAAAGCTCCGGCAGGAGCTTGAAGAGCTCAAAAAGGAACGTCCGGAGGTGATTCAGGCCATCAAGGAGGCCAGAGAAGAGGGTGATTTGCGGGAAAATGCCGGCTATGACGCGGCCCGGGAAAGGCAGGGCATGCTCGAGGCCCGCATCAATTATATCGAGTCCCGGCTTCCCAGGTGCGACGTCATCGATATCCACTCTATGCAGGGAGATAAGGTGGCCTTTGGGGCCACGGTGGAGATCGAGGACATAGACACTGAAGAGCGGAAAAAATTCACATTGCTCGGCCCTGATGAAGCGGACTACAAGAAAGGAAGCATATCCGTGCACTCACCTCTGGCCCGGGCCCTGCTTGGAAAAGAGGCCGGCGATGACGCTGTAGTGGATGCTCCCCGGGGGAAGATCGACTATGAAATCATCTCTGTACACTACAAAGGCTTCCCCCAGGGACACTTCGAGGAAGATTGAGCTCAAGCAACGAGGGCTTCGTCAATTGCGAGGTATTCTTTTCCAGATAAAAAAAACGCCCCTTGCGGGGCGTTTTTTTTTTGGCACGTTATCCTGCCCAAAGTATAGCACAGAATACAAGCGGGAATCCTAGGTGCGGGGCCGAGCCTCGTTCACCTTCAGGTTCCGGCCTTCGAAGCTAGTGCCATCCAAGCTCTGCATCGCGGCATCTGCCTCGCTCTCGGGCATCTCCACAAATGCAAAACCACGTGATCTTCCGGTTTCCCTGTCTGTAATCAGGTTGACTGATTTGACCTCGCCGAACTGGCTGAACAGTTCTTGGATGTCGTCTTCTGTGGACTGAAAGGCCAGATTCCCAACATACATCTTCTTGATCATAACTTTACTACTCCCCAAAGGAAAAAAGAAATTAGAAAACGGCCAACGGCTGGCCGACAGGGAATGAATACGCAGTTTCTCCACTCCAGTCAAGGACTATTTTCAATTTGTGGAACATAAAATTCTGCACAAAGTACATCCTCATTTTTCCAGATATTATAACCCCACTGTGTGCACAGCACTCCTTATTAAGCTAATGATTCCTGCTGAAATTTTCAAAACAGAAATTATATAAGGTTAGACATTCTTGACTTTAACAATATTCTTTGCTATTGGTTGCTTTATCAACGAAAAAACAGGGAGGTAACGTATGCACGATATGACTATGAAGGAAAAAAAGCTGGCCTATGGCCTTCAAGAGCTCAGCGATCAATCCGGTTCCCATTCGCCCAGCATCCACACAATCGCCGAGAAGCTTCCGGATCTGGAAATCAAGATCGACGCCTGTTTTTTATCCAACCCCTATGCCACAGACCTCTTCACTCAGGAAATGAAAAATGACCTGATCAAGACCGGCGACCTGCGCAAGGTTTTGGAGTTCTATCCCTCTCAGAACCAGGTCATCGGCGAGCTGCTCTCTGGGTGCTTGAATGTGCCCACAGAGAAGATCTTTGTCGGCAACGGGGCCACGGAAATTATCCAGGCCGTGATCCACAATTTCACTCGCCGCAAGATCATCATCAATATTCCCACCTTCTCCCCATATTATGAGTTTGTGGGCAGCGATGTGGAGGTGATCACCAACCAGCTCAACCGGGACAATGATTTCCATTTTGATATCGAGGAGTATATCCGCCTGGTGGAGAAGGAAAGACCGGATACCATCATTCTGATCAACCCCAACAACCCCACCGGGGGATATATCAATCTGGAGGATATCGAATACATGGTTCAGCGCTTGAGCTTTGTGGACAACATTGTTCTTGATGAAAGCTTTGTCCACTTCGCCTTTGAAGACAGCAAGCTGGAGCTCAAAACCGCAATCCCCCTGACCACCAAGTACAAGAACCTGATCATCATGAAGAGCATGTCCAAGGATTTCGGAATTGCCGGGATCAGGGCCGGGTACGCGGTCATGGATGAAGACAAAGTCGCCGAGCTGTTGGAAAACGGGTACTTGTGGAATCTCTCCGGCCTGGCCGAGTACTTCTTCCGGCTTTACGTGAACGAGGATTTCTTAAAGAACTACGAAAAGGTAAGAATCCGCTACCTCAAGGACACCCAGGCCTTTTTTGCCGAACTGTCCGAGGTTCCGGGCCTGAAGGTCTACCCCAGCAAGGCCAATTTCGTTCTGGCCGAAATCACCAACGGGATGAGCGCCTTTGAGTTCATGAGCCGGATGCTCATTAAGCACGGCATTTACGTCCGGGACTGCAACGACAAAGTGGGGCTGGACGGCGAGTTCGTGCGCATCGCCTCCAGGACGGACCAGGAAAATAAGGCCATTATCGAGGCGGCTCAGGAAGTCTTGCAAGGACAGGAAGAGACAGTTTAGTTTTTTCGCCCGCCCTCTCCTCATCCACCGCTTACTCATGGGAGCAAGAGGTTCTCTACATCCTGTTCCCATGAGCAGCCGGGCCAAAAGCTCGGCTCGCCCTTATGAGTAAGATACAGATTTCAGG
Organism: Thermodesulfobacteriota bacterium; assembly: GCA_051749205.1. GTDB lineage: Bacteria > Desulfobacterota > Desulfovibrionia > Desulfovibrionales > Desulfothermaceae > Desulfovermiculus. The sequence continues at coordinate 16,933 of JBNJII010000009.1, forward strand.
CCCGAAGCCCGGGGGTCTTTCATGAGCGCATGGGATCCCGCAGGGACACTATTGATTTACAAGGAGCACACAATGAAAAACACTGAGCAAAAATGTTTTTGGGAGCAACAGGATCTGGATGTCCAGAGCATGATGCTCAACAAAGACATTGATCCGGATTTTGAAGAAAAAGAACGCAGCGAAATTATCGGCTATCTCCCGGATCTGACCGGCCTGCGGGTTCTGGAACCGGCTGCCGGGATCGGCCGGTTCACCACCTATTTCGCTACAGTGGCCGCCCAGGTCACGGCTCAGGACTTTGTCCAGGAATTTGTCGACAAGAACAAAGCTCTCTGTGCCGAGCATCCTCATCTGTGCCATGCCTGCAACGACATCATGGAGGCCGACTTCGCCCCCGCCAGCTTCGACCACATCTTTATCAACTGGCTTTTGATGTATCTCCAGGATGAGGACCTTCCGGTCTTGGCCAAGAGGCTGCATTCCTGGCTGAGCTCCGGGGGAACCATGTTTCTGCGCGAGAGCTGCATCAGCTCCTCCAATCCCAATGCCCCGCACCCCTGCACCCACTACCGGGATCCGGAGGTCTACGAAGAGCTGTTTGCCGATACGTTCTCCATGACCAGCAAGGGGAATGTGAAGGTCTATGAGCAGCAATACAACAACCCCAATCAAAGATGGTGGCTGTTCACCAAAAAGGATTAGCCTGAGGACTTCACCCATTTGACATCCCGGCCAGCTCGGGTACACAAAAAGGGGGTGCCGCATAGCGGCACCCCCTTTTTGTGGCCATACATCTTTTCCAGGTACCAAACACATGGAACACGCCCTCATCCAGCTGGTCAGCCGCCTTCCCCTGCTCCCCCTGCTCGGCATCTTGGGCCTTTGCGTTTTGGTCCTGTCCAAGGGTGCCGACTGGCTCATCGATGCCGTGGTCGATGTGGCCAAGCGCACCGGTCTGCCGCACATCATTATCGGAGCGACCATCGTCTCTTTGGGCACGACCCTGCCCGAGGCCTTTGTATCCGTCATGGCCGCCTGGATGGGCAATCCCGGACTGGCCCTGGGCAACGGGGTGGGGTCCATCATCGCCGACACCGGCCTGGTTCTGGGCCTGGCCTGCCTGATGACCAGGATCCCCATGAACAGCTTCATATTAAATCGTACCGGCTGGGTGCAGGTGGGCTCAGCCACCCTGCTCACCGTGCTGGCTGTGGCAGCCAAAATCCGCAATCCCGACCTGCCCGTTCTGGGCTGGAAGGTCGGGCTGCTCTTTATGATCCTCCTCTGCGCCTATATGGTGATCAGTTATTTCTGGGCTCAGGCCGGAGGAGAACAGGTGGTAATGGGTGACGATTCACCGCCCCGGCCCTTACCTACAGCCGGCATTCAGCTCTTGGGCGGACTTTTTCTGGTAGTGACCGGGGCCAGAGTCCTGATCCCTACAGCTTCCGAGACCGCTCTTCGCATGGGAGTACCCGAGGACATCATTGCCGCTACCATGGTCGCTCTGGGAACGTCCCTCCCGGAGTTGGTTACCGCCATTTCCTCAGTACGCAAAGGCCATCCAGAGATCATGGTCGGCAATGTCGTGGGTGCGGATGTCCTCAACTGTCTCTTTGTCATTGGGGCAGCGGCTCTCGCCCGTCCGCTGGTGATCTCACCCACATTTTTCTCCTTTCATTTCCCCACCATGCTCCTTATCCTCTTTTCCCTGCGCATTTTTATCGCCCTCAACCGGGACGGGTGGTTCAAGCGCTGGCAGGGCGGCTGGATGCTGGGCATATACCTGCTGTATATTGGGGCCCAATACGGGCTCGTATGAAACTAGTGAAAAATCAACCTTAATCTGTCGCTCCCTCTTCTTCGTCCCCCCTTGAGGGGGGTTGGGGGGTGTTTCTTGCATTGCGACAGATGATTGATGACAAGGCACTAGGCCCTGCTTTGACGGAACAGGACATTCGTAAGTTTCATACCTGATCAATCGGGCAAATTTCCTTTTTTTGCCCCCTTTGGGGCAAAAATATTTCAGATTTGCCGCAGGCAAAGCTGAACCTGGGCTAAAACTCAGAGACCAGCTTCTTTTCGGCCGGCTTTTTCACAAACATGCCCAAGGGATCGATCTCCTCCCGAATCAGGCGCAGCTCCTCTGCTGTCGGCGGCTCAAAATGACTGAGTTCTGGATGGATTAAAAGCTCAAACCCAGTCGCGTCCTGCACAGAGTCCACGTTCTCTCCAGGCAGAAGCTGCCGAAGTCGCATGCGCTTGGTCTGTTCATCAAAATCCATGATCGCCTTGGCCGTGATCACCCGATAAGGTCCCTGGCCCAAAAGGCCTGCCTTCTGTCTGGCCCCGGAGGATCCATCCAGATATCCCGGGCTGGTCACATAGCTGATCTTTTCCCTGAACCTTCTCCGCTCGTGGGGCATGATAAGGATTGTCCGTTCACAGGAAGCGGCCATATCGCTCGCTCCCCCACTGCCTGGAAGGCGGACTTTGGGCTTTTGGTACTGCTCTGGAAACTCGCCAAGCATAGTCGAGTTCAAATTCCCGTATGGATCGATCTCCGCGCCGCCGACGAATCCGAAATCGGAAAATCCCCGCTGGGTCATTTCAAATGCCGAGTTCAGCCCCCCGATATAGGACGAACCGCTGACGGTTCTGGAATCTCCCACTGAGAACGGAAGCTTTCCACTCAGAGGTGGGCCCACAGCCCCTGCCTCAAACACGGGAACGATACCTGGAGCATGGGTGCGCATGGCCAAAACCGTTGCAATCATGGGCAGGCCCGTGCCCACAAAAACGACCTTGTCATTTTCCAACACTCGGGCCCCGGCTATAACGATCAATTCCTGCGGGGTGTATTCTGAGCCCTGAATATACATTGCTATCCCCTTTCTTCTAAATTTTTCAGCTCAGTATGGTGCTCTTCTAGAATCTTGCGTACTGGGAACTGATCCATGAAATCTGCCCCCTCTTCGAGATTCAGAATATAATTTTCATAATAATGCCTGAGACCGGTTTCGTCTCCTTTATACAGCTTATGAGCCAATGCATTGAAAGAGGCGATATGTTCCCTATTGAAATGGTAATGCCTCCGGCAACTGGTGGGGTATGCCCCGTAAGGGATCTGGACCACGGCATCCACAGCAAAAAAAGGAATGGCAATGGCCTTGGGCTCTCGAGTCATTTCTTCGTGAGAAACAATATGTTCACATGTAACAATGGTATGAGATGAGGCCATAGCTATTTCAGCACACGTGGCTTTTGTTCCGTTAATAATGCAATTGCCGTACTTGTCTGCTTTTTGAACATGCAAAAGAGCTGCGTCTGGATAACAGGCAGGCAGGAGAACGACCGGCTTGCCGGTAAAAGGGCAATCCACAACCTTGGCCCGGCAGGTATTCAGGATATCGCTGCCCAGAGGCCCCTGACAGGGAATAAAGGACAATCCCATGCTCCCGGCCTTGAACCTGGCGGACATGTTGTAGTTGCTCCAGTCCTCAAGCTCGAACAGCCCATTTTCGGCCAGATAGCGAAAAATGGGCGACAGGCCAAAAGACTCATGGGCCCAGTAGGCCAGCTCCATGCGCTTGATATGAAAATCTTCCGGATACAAGGCCATAGCCCCGCCCAAATAGTCCACAGCCATGCCTCCGGACTGGAAGCACAGGGTCAAATCCCGAAAGCCGTGTCGAATCATCTCATGGCAGGTGGCGATGGGCTGGCGTATATCCACAAAACCGCCTATAGCCACGGTAGAATTGTCATGGACGAATGTGTCTACTGCCGTTTTCAGGTCACAACGCTTATCCCGCTTCGACTTATCCTTCGCGGCAATCACTTGCCTGGCCTGTTCCGGCCTCAATCCGGTCCAGACAAACTCTTCGTGCGTGTCCATACCATACCTTTTTGGTTGACATTGTCCCCTTTATGAAGCCAGGATTGGGTACATATTCCCTGACTCTCACCTTCTCGCGCCACCAAGGTGCTAAAACCAAACCTGAAAAAAATCAAGCCCCTGAGCCCTACTATGACAGCCATACATACCCTCCAGGCCTTTGATCAGACCCTGTGTATTTTCCGCATCAGCGGACCCATTAAAGCCCAAACCTTGCTTTCCTTGGCTCGGCAGGCCCAATCAGCCCATCCTTCCAGCCCAATGCACATGTGGGATTTTACCCATGGAGCTCTGCGCTTCGAGGACAATGAATATGATCGGGTATTGTCCACCACCCATCAGCCGGTTTCGGAAACCAGAACAGGCGGCATCCAGACCGCCCTGGTCTGTCCCAATGAGTTGGATCACGGCCTCTTCCGGTTGGTCCATACCTTCAGCCTGATTGGGAGATACCCTCGCCAGATCCGGGCCTTTCGCTGCATGCGGGCTGCCCAACGCTGGCTGGGGGCATGCACCTTGTGCAAAAGGATGAAGGCCCAAGGCCCTGAGCTAAAATGCGCCCGAACCTGCTCCCAGGTATAGCCTCCAAGGACCACAAAAATCTGAAGCGAGATCTATGCTTACCCGGATTGACTTCGTGAGTTACCAGGACTCGGTCCCTGCCCTGCTGTCAGCCTTGCAGGCTGAGAAATGCTTTCAAGGGCAAAGACACATCGTCATCAAGCCCAACTTGATAAATGACTCCTTGCCTCCGATCACGACGCCTGTCCAGTGCTGCCAGGCTCTTCTTGCCTTCATCCGTTCCTGCTCAGATGCCCGGATCACTATTGCCGAGGGGTGCGGCCAGCCGGAGCTGGATACAGGGACCATCTTTGATCGCTTAGGCTATACCGAGCTGGCCCAGACAGAAAACATTGACTTGGTGGACCTGAATACATCCGAGCTGGTCCGGGTATCCAATCCAGCCTCACGGGTCTTCTCTGAAATGTATATTCCCCGTATAGTCATGGAGAGCTTTCTGGTATCTGTTCCGGTTCTCAAGGCCCACTCCCTGGCCGGGATGACCGGGAGCCTGAAAAACATGATCGGAGCGGCTCCGCCTGAGCACTACAGCGGACGTCACGGGAGCTGGAAAAAGGCGGCTTTTCACAAACACATGCAGGATGCAATCCTGGACTTGGTCTCCTGTCGAGCTCCGGATATGAGCCTTTTGGATGCCAGCATTGGCATGGCCGAGTATCATTTGGGCGGGCCCACCTGCGATCCGCCTGTGGGCAGGCTTGTGGCCGGCTTCGACCCGTGGGAGGTGGACCGGGAGGGAGCTGGGCTCTTAGGGCTGGACTGGAAGCGGATCGGCCATCTCCAGGTCTAGACAGGCTATAATATACAAGGGCCCCAAGCAGACCTTGACTGAGCGGATCTCAAGCTTTTTGCACCTATTCTTAACACTACAGGGAAAGATAGAAGCCACATGCCTTTTCCGTCATTGCCCGGCCCCGATCTCCGAACACATTGCAATCTCACTCGCCGGGCAATCTAGGGGAAAGCCTTGATATCTTAGGTCGCTTCATTATATGGCGGGATGCCTGGATTCCCGCCGGCGCGGGAATGACGGAAAAGAGCTAAAGTTTCCCTGTAATGTTAAAGACACACAAAAAAGGCCTGCTTCGGAGAACGAAGCAGGCCTTTCTTTGTACGCAGGGTTTTTAAAGAGCAAGGAAGGTTTATTCAAAGTACTTTACTTAAATTCGCCGGTCATCCAGTAATGTACCCGCTTCGGGTTTTCTTTGATGTACTTGCTGCAAGCTTTTTCATATGAGGTATCGTTGGCTTCCAGCATCACAGCTTCCAGCTCACTCAAAGGCATGTACATCCGAGTAAAGAACTCAAAGACCTCGTAGGGAACATCCTGGTAAAAATCCTTCCGGGCCAAGGCATGGATGCGTTCCCGGCCGCCCAGAGTGCCCTCGGGATCTTCCAGATAACGCAGGTCCCATTTGGCGAATTTCCAGTGCGGACTCCAGCCAGTGGCAACAATCCAGTCTTCCTTTTTTGTGGCCCGGGCCAAAGCAGCGGTCATTCCGGAGCCGCTCGAAGACACCAGATCGTATCCAGCATCTGAAAGCCCGTATACATCCATAGCCTTTTCCGAAGCCTGCATCAGTCCAGCTCCAGGATCAATTCCGATGATCTCCTCGTCAAATTTTTTGGCAATCTCCGGATCATTAAGATCGGATATTGAACTTACCTTATCCTCAGGAACATACTCGGGGACAACCCAGCCCAGCTTGGCCCGAGTATACAAGGGCCCGAGATTGACCACATCATTTGCATATTTTTCCCAATAATTTTGATGCGTTACCGGCAGCCAGGACATAAGCATGATATCAATGTCTCCACCTTTCAGGCCCTGGTACTGGACCCCGATGTCGGACATGACCAGTTCCACATCATATCCCATTTTCTCTTCCAGGATCTGCTTGGCCATCTTGGTGATGGCTTCTGCATCAGACCAGGCTGTCCAGCCAATCTTGATTGGTTGGCTGGAATCCTGAGCTTGGGCAACAGGGGCACAAAATACTGCCAAAAGAGCGAAAATACACAGTACCGTTGCGGTTTTCTTCAAACTGTGGAGCATAGCTCTCCTCCTTTATGTTTTGGAGTATGAAAAGATCGGCACGGAAAATCCTCAATCCGGATTTTCCCGCTCCGCCCGGAATTGGGCAGTTGCAAAGAACAAAGCACAATCCAAGGGATTTCCCTGCGTATGTATCCTTGAAGCGAAGATGTACCCTCCTCGCTCTTATGCCCTTGTACTTTTAGTATAACAGTTCGTGCACAGGATGCAAACACTGAAATACTCTTTACTCGGCAAGACCTTCAGATAAACGAGCTTAGAACTCACCGCTCACCCAATATTTGATACGCTGTGGATTCTCTTCGATGTATTTGTCCGCCGCATCCTCATAGGAGGTCTGCCTGGCTTCATACATAATGGCTTCCAAATCATCGGCTGGAATGAAATAGCGAGTTAAAAACTCAAAGACTTCCGTAGGAACATCTTGATAGAATCCCTTGCGGGCGATGCAGGAGGCGCTTTCCCGACCCCCCAGGACGCCTTGGGGGTCGTCGATGTAGCGCAGGTCCCACTTGGCGAACTTCCAATGCGGGCTCCACCCGGTCACCACGATCCACTCCTTGTTCTTCACCGCCCGGGACAGGGCTGCGGTCATCCCTGCACCACTGGAAGATATCAGCTCATATCCAGCATCACTGAGATCATAGCTCTGCATAGCCTTTTCCGAGGCCTGCATAAGTCCGGCTCCGGGATCAATCCCCATAATCTTCCCATCGAGCTTGTCCCGGACTTCCTGATCTGTCAGATCGGTGATCGAAGAGACCTTGTCCTCAGGAACGTATTCCGGAACTACCCAGCCCAGCTTGGCCCGGGTGAATACCGGCCCCAAATTGACCACTTCATCCGCCACCTTGTCCCAATAGGCCTTGTGGGTCACCGGCAGCCAGCACATAAGCATAAAATCAATGTCTCCATTGGCCACGCCTTGATACTGGATGCCCACATCGGCCATGACCAACTCCACATCATAGCCCATGACATCTTCCAGGATTGCTTGGACCAGCTTGGTATTGGCCTCTGTGGAGGACCAGGCCGTCCATCCGATTTTAATGGGTTTGGAATAGTTTGCGGCACCGGCCAGTGTTCCCCCAACAAACAGACTGCAGGCCACGACCAAAATGACAGTGCTGATGATCTTTTTCAAAACTTCCTCCTCGGATAAGGTGCAGACGCTTGACAGTCCGGGTAAAAAACTGCCCGGCCACCCCTGTGGCCGATGCGCCATCATAGGCATGGTCTCTACACATGGCTTCCGGATCTGGACGGGTATCAGCTACCAGCCAGATGACCGGGTCAAGGTTGTTGCTTTCCAGAAAGCACACAGGCAGGGTTAATACTTTAGCGCAGATGGCGAGTTTTCAGATATTCCTCCCCAGAGCTCAACAATAACGCAGGCAAACAGGAGGAAACTCCGGGGCCGGAAAATCCGGCCCCGGCCTGGGCAGGTTTATTCAAATTCACCGGTCATCCAGTACTGGATGCGCTTGGGATTGTCTTTGATGTATTTATCCACGGCCTTTTCGTAGGAAGAGTTCCTGGCCTCCAGCATGAGCTGTTCCAGATCATCGATGGGGATGTTGTAGCGGACGAAGAACTCAAAGACTTCATAGGGTACATCCTGATAGAATCCCTGCCGGGCCAGGCAATGGATGCGCTCTTTGCCGCCCAGAAGGCCCTTGGGGTCCTCGAGATACCGCAGGTCCCACTTGGCGAACTTCCAATGCGGGCTCCAGGCGGTGACTACAGCCCAGTCGTCGCGCTTGATGGACCGGGCCAAAGCCGCAGTCATCCCGGCTCCGCTGGAGGACACCAGCTCGTAGCCTGCATCGCTGAGGCCGTACTCTTTCATGGCCTCTTCCGAGGCCTGCATGACTCCGGCACCGGGATCGATGCCGGTGATCTTTTTGTCCAGTTTTTTGGCCACTTCCGGCTTGGTCAAATCTTCGATTGAGCTCAACTCATCTTCCGGAATATAGTCCGGTACTGCCCAGCCCAGGCGGGCCCGGGTATATATGGGACCCAGATTCACGACGTCCCCGGCAAACTTTTCCCAGTAATCCTTATGCGTGGTGGGCAACCAGGCCATGAGCATGAGGTCGATATCCCCGGTGGACAGGCCCTGGTACTGGATTCCGATGCCGGACATCATCAGCTCAACGTCATAGCCCATCTTGTCCTCAAGAATCCTCTTGATCAATTTTGTGTTGGCTTCGGCCGTGGACCAGGCGGTCCATCCGATCTTGATCGGCTTGTCGTAGTCAGCGGCCTGAGCCGTGGGTCCGACGAGCAATGCACAGGCCGCAAGGGCCATAAGGACCATGCTTACTTTGCGCATTTTCTGTCTCATTTCGACCTCCTCGGTTGTATGTTCTTATCACCTCTATCTGAGATTTCCATGGCCCAGCCTTCCTGTGACCACGCAAATGCCCAGAAGCTCCCTTGACTGAATGCGTACGCCACTCTGGGTGGGCCCTTTTTACGAAGCCCCGAACAGGTTCTTCAGTCTGGTCATCAAGCTCGGCCCCTGGCGTCCTTCTCCAAAGGACTGGGTCAGGCGGTCCAGGATAATAGCCAGAATAACCACGCCCAGGCCACCTTCAAACCCAAGACCGATGTCCATGCGCTGAATGCCGCTTAAGACCACGTTCCCCAATCCGCCGGCACCGATCATGGAGGCGATAACCACCATGGACAGGGCCATCATGATATTTTGATTCACCCCGGCCATGATGGACGGCATGGCAATGGGGATCTCCACCTTGCGCAGCATCTGCATCCCGGTACAGCCAAAAGCCATGCCGGCTTCCCGGAGCTCCTTGGGGACCTGCCGGATGCCCAGATTGGTCAAGCGGACAGCCGGAGGGGCGCAGAAGGTGATGGTGGCCACCGCCCCCGGGACTTTCCCCAGACCGAAAAACATGGCCGCAGGGATGAGATAGACAAATGGAGGCATGGTCTGCATAAAATCCAACACTGGACGGATTATGCCCTCAACCGTATCGTTTTTGGCCATCCAGATTCCCATGGGTATGGCCACGATCAGGCTGGCCACTGTGGAAGCCAAAACCAGGGCCAGGGTGGACATCGTCGCGTCCCACATATTCATACCCACAAGCAAGAGCAGGGCAGCCAAAAAGACCAGGGCATACCGCCAGCCCAAACGCCAAAAGGAAAGAATCACAATGACGGCCACCATTAACAGGGTGGGCGTGCCCATGAGCAGGCCTTCCAAAGATGAGGCCAGCCAGCCTACGACCAGGGAGATAAAATCAAACAGCCAGGTGAAGTTGTCCATCAAAAAATTGACCAGGGCCTCCACCCACCTTCCCAGAGGAATATCGAAGTTCATGGTATATTATCCTTCGCGTTTAAGGGTTTTCAGGAAGCGATTCTTGGATACAGCCCCTTTGTAGGTGCCTTTTTCGTCCACCACTGGAACCGGGCAGTTGAGCTGGGTGATAATGGACAAGATGTCCTGCATGGGCGTATCTATTGTAACACTCTGCACATTCTCCAAAAAGGCCTTGGGCAGAGCTTGACTCTCATCGCCTCCTGCTTCCTCAATAGCCGATCGCAGGGAATCCACGGATACAACTCCCAGAAATTTGTGCTCGGCATCCAGGATATAGCCAAAGCTGCGGTCCTGGTCCATCATCCGTTCCAAGGCGGCCCGAGGACCTCCGCCCCGATGACGGATAAAGGTCACTTGATTATCCCGGACCACATCTCCAGCCTTGAGCACATGAGTGGGGTCAACCCCCCGGAAAAAGGCCTTTACATACTCATCAGCCGGATTTTTCAAAATGTCCTCCGGCGTGCCTACCTGCACGATGCGTCCGCCTTCCATCATGGCGATGCGGTCCCCGATGCGCATGGCCTCATCCAGATCGTGGGAAATAAAAACAACCGTTCGCTGGCTTTCCCGTTGCAGCTTGATCAGTTCGTCCTGCATTTCCGTGCGAATCAAGGGATCCAAGGCGGAAAAGGCCTCGTCCATAAGCATAATGGTCGGATCGACGGCCAATCCCCGAGCCAGCCCCACGCGTTGCTGCATGCCTCCGGAAAGCTCCTGGGGATAGCTGTGGGCATAGGCCTTGAGCCCAACCTGCTCCAGGGCGTCCATGGCTCTTTTTTGCTGTTCCTCACTGCCGACTCCAGCCACATCCAGGCCGAATCCGGCATTTTGCAGAACCGTCAAGTGCGGCATGAGGGCAAAGGACTGAAAAACCATGCTCATCTTTTTGCGCCGGATGTCGATGAGCTCATCCATGCTCATCTTGGCGATATCTTTGCCCTCCAAGAAAACATGACCCGAGGTCGGTTCAATGAGCCGGTTGAGCATACGGACCAAGGTGGATTTCCCGGATCCGGACAGCCCCATGACCACGAAGATCTCCCCTTCATAAACCTCAAAACTCGCCTTCTGGACCCCAATGGTCAGACCAGTATCTTCCAGGATCTCGTCTTTGGTCTTCCCCTGCTCAATGAGCTCGTAAGCTCGCTCCGGGTTGGGGCCAAAGATTTTATACAAATCCTGGACCACAACTTTTGCGCTTTGTTCTTCCATGGGCATTTCCTATTTTTTGATGAATTATTTAGGTAGGCTATAGGCGTGACATCGCAACCATTTGAGATTGTAGCCTAAAATTGGTAGACATGTCAAACAGGAACAGGAACTGTTGTCAACAAACAACAATCTGGATAAAATATGAGGCAGATACCCAAACACAACTGTATATTCTGGATATGAGCATCTTGCAAAGCATATTCCCTGCTTAGGTATTGTTGTGTATATTGAGAAAAGCACGGAGAAATGTCAAGCATTACTTCCAAGGCATTTCCCTGAGATTTAAGGCCTTAATCGTCATGGCCCTGATGGTCCAACACCCCGCGAATCAAGCTCAAACATTCCTTAACCTCACAGCGCATCTCCTGCAGTTCTGTCTCCACATGCTGCTCAAGATTCTGGATACGTTTTTCCAAAATATGAATGTGCTCGGCCAGGGAGGAAACCTCCGGCTCACTTTTTCCGCCCGGGCTCTTCAAAAATTCCTTTTGAGTGCGCCATACATGGACCAGCCCTTTCTTCAGCCTCTCCTGCTCCTGTCTGAGACTGGAAAGCTCGGAGGTGACCGAGCTTTTTCGGGCCAAGGCTGCAGCCAAATGCTCCAGGGTTCTGGATTGGGTCTGAAGCAGGCTGTGCGAAGTATTCTCCGTTTTCTGGCTCTGCTCGGCAGCCATGAGTTGGGTCCTGTTGTCACCTGTACCGGAGGCGCGGTCCACCTCCACTGTCCGCGGATACCGGGCAGCTAGCTCCGAAGCTATTTGTTCCGTGTTTTTTTCCTCTTTATAACCTTGCACAATAGCAGCAAAGACATCCACAGCCTCTTTTTTGTATCTGCGTCTGCGCCCTTCACCGACACTGGGGATGTACTCGTCGAAACGGTCCCGATAGTAGCGGATATTGCTTTCCGGAACCTGCAGCTGCTTGGCGATTTCCTTTATAGTCAGGAGCATGGATGAAAGCTCATAGGATGGGTCAGCTGAAAACGACAAAGCCCCTGGGGAAACCAGGGGCTTTGTCGGCTACCTCAGTGGGGACAGACAGCCAGGAGGTTGAAGGACCGGTAGTTGTTTGCCGGATCTATTGCATAGCGACAGCCCATAGAGCGATTATCCTGTCCTTTGTTCTCGATATCCGTGGCTGATCCTACGTAGTGCGGGCATGAGTTGTTAAAACATACCAATATCTCGCCCCACCCCGAATCCGGCGGAGCTACCCAGGCCTGGAGCTGTTCCCCGCAGTGCGGGCATGTATAGGTCGTGTTTTCAGATGCCATAAATACTCCCATATCTCCTGGAAACAGAGAATGATTAGTTGAAACCGAGGTGTCCTGTCAAACAGCTAAGAATGTAAAACCATATGTGCAGATGTCAAGATGGACCTCTGTCTTGAGCAGAGGCCCTTTGGGCTCCAGGGCTTTTTGGTTCTGCTTTCCATTTTCAACAATTTCATTGCAAAAAAACATCTTGACAAACCAAAATAATTTGCCATAGATTGGCTCCATGCATACCGCACTCAACCACACTTCCTTTTTTTGCTATTGGGCTTGGTATTATTTTACCCAGAGGGAAGTCTGTGGTCTAAGTGGTAGCGTCTAAGCTTTTCCGGATACATAAAACCACCTTAAGGGCCGCAGGCTTCCAGCCAGCGGTCCTTTTTTTGGTCCGCTGCTCAGCCTGCCCAGGAAAAACACAGCAGTCAGAGGTCTTTTGCACAAGACAGCACCCCTGGCAAAGGAGACACGACATGCATCTGGGCAAATCCATTCGCACCGAACGTATCTTCAACCGCAATACCGGCCGGACCATCATCGTTCCCCTGGATCACGGGGTGACCGTCGGTCCCATCCACGGAATCACCGACCTGAAAAGCATTGTCAACGATGTGGCTGAGGGCGGGGCCAACGCCGTTCTCATGCACAAGGGGCTGGTCCGCTGCGGTCACCGGGAGCACGGCCGGGATGTGGGGCTGGTCATTCACCTCTCGGCCAGCACCTGCCACTCCCCATTTCCAAACACCAAGACTCTGGTGGGATCGGTGGAAGACGGCATCAAGCTGGGAGCGGATGCCATTTCGGTGCACGTCAATCTCGGAGACGAGAATGAGCGGGATATGCTCCGGGATCTGGGTCACGTGAGCAGCGTGGGCAATTCTTGGGGCATGCCGGTGCTGGCCATGGTCTACGCCCGGGGACCAAAAGTCGACGACAGCTACGATCCTCAGGTTGTGGCTCACTGCGCCCGGGCCGGGGAAGAGCTGGGTGCGGACGTGATCAAGGTCAACTACACCGGAAGCGTGGACAGCTTTCAAAAGGTTGTCGAATCCTGCTGCGTGCCGGTGGTTATTGCCGGAGGGCCCAAGCTGGACAACCGGGAGGATCTGCTGCGCATGGCCTCGGAAGCGGTCCAGGCCGGAGCCGCCGGTCTGTCCATCGGCCGCAACATATTTCAGGACCATCAGCCCCGCCATCTGGTCCAGGCCCTGCACAAAGTCGTCCACGAAGAGACATCGGTGGAAGAGACCATGGCTCTGTTGGCGGAAATGGACCGCAGACCGGGAGCATCCGCATGAAGTGCGAGATCTTTGTCCAGGCCGCCCCCTTTGACAAATCCCTGGTCACCCAGGCCCTGGAAGCCGGGGCAGACGGCATCCTGACTGATGAGGATCATACCTCACAGGTTTTGGCCCTCAGCCGGACTCAGGTCCTCACCCCCCAAGAGATCGTGCACATCCATCTCAGTGGTCCGGAGGACGAGGAACAGGCAGCCAAGGCCCTGCAATCCGGACACAAGGTCCTTCTGGCCCAGGGCTGGGAGATCATCCCGGTGGAGAATCTCCTGGCCCAAAACAGTCCCGGACTTTTAGGTCTGGAAGTTGCCGATGTGGAACAGGCCCGCCTGGCCCGGGGCATCCTGGAGCGGGGAGCAGATTTTCTGGTCTTCGTCCCAGAGGATACAGCCGGGCTCAAACCCGCGCTCCAAGAGCTCAAGTTCACCCAGGAACCCATTGGCTTGGAAGCCGCGGAAGTGACTGCCATACAACCGGTGGGCCTTGGGCACAGGGTCTGTGTGGACACCTGCTCCATCCTGCAAACCGGACAGGGTCTTTTGGTCGGCAATTCCAGCACGTTCACCTTTCTGGTCCATGCCGAGACCGAGTCCAATCCCTATGTGGCGGCCAGGCCCTTCCGGATCAACGCCGGGGCAGCCCATGCCTATGTCAGCTTGCCCGGCGACCGGACCGCCTACCTCCAGGAGCTGGGAGCCGGTCGGGACGTCCTGGTGGTCGACGCTCAAGGCCAAAGCCATGCGGCCACTGTCGGCCGGGCCAAGGTGGAGGTCCGCCCTCTTCTGTTGATCACGGCCCAGACCGCAACCCAAACCGGTCACATCTTTGTTCAGAACGCGGAAACCATCCGCATGGTCCGGCCGGACGGCACCCCGATCAGCGTGGTCTCCTTGCAGCCTGCAGACCAGATCTTGTGTCGCACCGACGCAGCCGGACGCCATTTCGGCATGCGCATTCAGGAAAGCATAGAGGAAAAATGATCATGAACGGTCCCTCACCTTCCCCCAGCCCGGTCCCCAACCACGATCTGGACCAGGTGCGCAAGGAAATCAACCAGGTGGATGCAGAGCTGGTCCAGCTGCTGAACAAGCGAGCCCGCTTGAGCATCTCTGTGGGCCAGCTCAAAGACTCGGGCCGGGAAAGCGTGTTCAAGCCCTTTCGGGAAAAAGACGTCCTGGACCGGATACTGGCCGCCAACCCGGGTCCCCTGCCGGCAGAGCACCTGCAGGCCATTTACCGGGAGATCCTGTCCTCGTCCCGCAGCCTGCAACGTCCTCAACGAGTCGTCTATCTCGGTCCTGAAGGCACCTTTTCCTACTATGCCGGCCTGCACTATCTGGGCCGGGCCTCATCCTTCACCCCCTGTCCGGGACTGGAGGAGGTCTTCCGGGCTGTGCGCTCCCGCCAGGCTGAGCTGGGGATCATACCCCTGGAAAACTCGCTCCAAGGTTCTGTGGGCCAGAGTCTGGATCTTTTCCTGCGCTTTGAAGTCTTTATCCAGGCCGAGATATTTTGCCGCATCAGCCACAGCCTGCTGGCTGCAACGGACAACCTGGCCGAACTCCGGGTCATCTACTCCCATCCCCAGGCCCTGCAGCAGTGCACAACCTGGCTGAACAGCCATGTGCCTCAGGCCAGGATCGTGCCCATGGAAAGCACCGCCGCCGGGGCCAAACGGGTACAAACCGAGTCCGGGGCCGCAGCCATAGCCCATCCCGGCCTGGCCCGCAGCCTGGGGCTGAAAGTCCTGCACACCGGCATCGAAGATCTGCCGGAAAACTGGACCCGGTTTCTGATCATCGGTCCTGATCATCCTCCCCAGGGCAATCGGGACAAGACCTCCCTGGTCTTTACTCTCCCCGACCGACCCGGGTCCCTGGCCGCTGTGCTCAACCTCCTGGCCCGGGAAGGGGTGAACATGAAAAAGCTGGAATCCAGGCCGGCCCGCGGAGAACGGTGGCAATACGTTTTCTTTGCCGATGTGGAATGTGATCTGTCCGGCCGGGAATACGCCCAGCTCATGCAGGACTTGGAGCAGGCCTGCCACAGCCTGCGCATCCTGGGCAGCTATCCCAACGGCCCCGGCCTGGACCTGGCCGTCTCCCAGGCCGAAGATGAGATTGATGGCCAGGTGTAGGCCTTTTCCCGTATGTGTGAGGCATCCCAAAAACCAGCATAAGGTACTTCCATGAGCATTCCCATCCAGGCCCCGTCCAGCAAATCCGTATCCCACCGGGCGGCCATTGCCGCGGCCTTGGCTCCAGGGGAGTCCCGCTTGAGCAATGTCCTGGACAGTGAGGACCTACGCTGCACCGTCAGTTGCTTGCAGGCCCTGGGAGCCACAATAGAGACCCCTTCCCAGGGAGCTCTCACCGTCAGCGGCATCGACCCCAGATCTCCCCAGCTAGGAGAGTCAGTCGGCCTGGATGTGGGCGAATCCGGAACCACGTGCCGATTGATAACCCCAATAGCCGCTCTGGGCCAAGCCCCCTGCCGGATATTCGGGCGCGGACGCATGCACCAGCGCCCCATCCAGGAGTTGACCCAGGCCCTCTGCTCCCAGGGATGCGACGTGGAATTCGAGGATCTTCCCGGGTGTCCACCCTTTGTTCTGACCCCCCACGGACTCAGCGGAGGTCAGGTGAATATCAGCCTGGAACAGTCCAGCCAATACCTTTCCGGCCTGCTTTTGGCCGCACCCTATGCCCGCTCCCAGCTGACCATCAACGTGACCGGTCAAACAGTTCTCTCCTGGCCTTACGTGGCCCTGACCCTGCAAGTCATGCAGGCCTTCGGCCGTCCGGTCAAGGTGCAAACCTGTCCTGAGCGCGGCGAGTGGAAGGATACGGACTGGACTGCACTCACAGAAATCGTTCCCGGACAAACCCGCTTTGTGGTCAGCCAAGGCCCCTTTGTCCCGGGAAGCTTTCAGGTGGAAGGGGACTGGAGTAATGCCTCCTATTTCCTGGCCGCCGGTCTGCTCCATCCCCGCGGGATCACCGTGTTCGGCCTGGATCCGGACTCCAAACAGGGAGATCGGAAGATCCTGGACATCTTGCAGGCCATGGGTGCCAATCCCCGGATCCAGGGCCGGGAGATCACCATGACCCCAGCCCAGCTGACCGGCGTAGAAACCGACATGGGGTCCTGCCCCGACCTGGTGCCCACAGTGGCTGTTTTGGCCGCCCTGGCCCAGACGCCGACCAGGATCACCAATGTGGCCCATCTGCGGCTCAAGGAAAGCGATCGGGCTCAAGCCATGGCCACTGAGCTGGGGCGCATCGGCACCCGGGTAGACCTGGACCAGGACAGCGTCCATATCTCCCCTCAACCCCTGCCCAAAGGGGAAAAGGTCCAAATGTGCACCTACGGCGATCACCGGGTGGCTATGAGCCTTTCTCTCTTAGAACTGGCCGGGATTGATGTGCAGCTGGATCAGCCTGGGTGTGTGGCCAAATCTTTTCCAGGGTTCTGGGATGCGTGGAAGCACGTTGTGGAGAGCACATCGTGAGCTTGAGCGCGAAGCCAATACACAAGGTCAGCCTGATCGGGGCCCTGGGCGGCATGGGCCGACTCCTGGCCCAGCGCATGCAAAAGCTGGGTGTGGATGTCTTCGGATTTGATCAGCCCCTGTCCCGGAAACGGATCGGACCAGAGCTGCCCAAGTCGGATATGGTCCTTTTGGCTGTGCCCATTGAGGCTATGCCCGAGGTCTTGGAGCGGATCGGGCCGTATATGTCTTCCACCACTGTCCTGGCTGACATCTGCTCGGTCAAGGAGCGGCCTCTGAGCTTGATGCTCAACGCCCATCCCGGACCGGTGGTCGGCGCACATCCCCTCTTTGGCCCTGAGCCTGAACCGGAGACCGAGCTCAAGGTTGCTGTCATTCCCGGCCGGGAGCAGGACGCTTGTGAGCGGGTGCACACTTTTTTCCGCTCTCTGGGCTTTACCCCCTTTGCCACCACAGCCAAAATCCATGACCAGGCCATGGCCAAGATCCAGAGCCTGAATTTCGTGACCACAATTTCCTATCTGGCCGCTGTAGCCCAGGATGAGGATATCATGGATTTCATCACCCCCTCCTTTCAGCGCCGCCTGCAAGCGGCCCAAAAGATGCTCACTCAGGACGGGACCTTGTTTCAGACCCTGTTTGAAGCCAATCCCTACAGCCAGGACGCGGTCCGCCATTTTCGCCGCTTCTTGAACCTGGCTGCCGCCGGTGATCTGGATCTTCTCCAGGACATGGCCGCCTGGTGGTGGAGTGGGACACACAAAGGGGGAGAACCGTGAGCCAGGGCTGCACGATCAGTTGCCAAAGGCCGCGTTTCTCCCTGAAAGGCGGCCTTTTTTATATCTGGAAGACATAGATCAAGATTTGAATCAGAACGAAAAGACGCATGTGCAAGGATTTTTCCCATGACCCAGACAACCAATCACGCACCCAACGCATCACCACCTATGCTCAAGCGTTTTGTACAGGCCAAAAAAGAGGAAGTCGCCGAACTGGAGCAAAGCTATGCCCCAAACGGCCCTCCAACTCCCTGCTCCCAGCGCAGTCCCGGACTGGCCCATGCCTTACGTGAGGCTGAACCCGGAGCGGTCATTGCCGAATACAAACCTGCCTCCCCCAGCCGAGGGCCCATAGCACCTGATCTGTCCCCAGAGCAAGCCGGAGAGCTCTTTGTCCAGGGCGGGGCTGCGGCAATTTCGGTACTCACGGACCGCACCTTTTTCGGCTCCAGTCCAAGGGCCTTGTTTGCATTGGCCGGCACCGGCCTGCCTTTGCTGCGCAAGGATTTCATCATCCATCCGGCTCAGGTCGCCGAGACTGCTGCCACTCCGGCAGCCGCCTTTTTGCTCATCGCCCGCTTGTTTGCCCGGGACAGAGAAGGCATGTATGCGGTGTACCGGGCCGGGATCAACGCCGGCCTGGAACCTGTGGTTGAGGTCTTTGACACCCGGGATGTTGCTGCGGCCAAGGAGTTGGGGGCCCAACGTATTCTGGTCAACAGCCGGGATCTGGACACCCTGCACCTGGATTTGAATGTGCACCGGAAACTGATCCAGGACCGGGAAAAAGGGGAGCTCTGGATCTGTGCCAGCGGTCTG
Organism: Thermodesulfobacteriota bacterium; assembly: GCA_051749205.1. GTDB lineage: Bacteria > Desulfobacterota > Desulfovibrionia > Desulfovibrionales > Desulfothermaceae > Desulfovermiculus. The sequence continues at coordinate 35,710 of JBNJII010000009.1, forward strand.
TCCACGCGTTCCCAGATCCAGAACATGGCTGAACTGGGCTACGCCGCCTGCCTCATCGGGACCTCGATCATGGACAGTCCGGACCGTCTGGCTGCCCTGCAGGCTTTGACCACAGGACATGGGCTCTCCCCGACACACAGCGAGGATGCGTCATGAGGACCAAGGTCTGTGGACTGACCCGAAAGGAGGATGTCAGGTTCTGTGCTGATCTGGGCATCGACCTGACCGGATTTATCTTCCACCCCCCCAGCTCGCGGTGTGTTCATCCCGAACAGGTGGCCGGATTTCCCCGGCTGGCCCTGAAACGGGTGGGTGTTTTTGTCCGTCAAACCCCTGAAGAAATCTCGGCCTGCATGCAAAAAGCCGGGCTGGACCTGGCCCAGCTCCACGGCGACCAGGATCTCCAGACCTGCCAAGAGGTGGGCCCGGATCGGGTCATGAAGGTCCTCTGGCCTCAGAGGTACCCCCATGCCCAAGCCATGCAGCAGGCTCTGGACCGTTTTGCGCCAGTCTGCTCCGCCTTTGTCCTGGACAGCGGACACCAAGGCGGAGGCCACGGCCGGACCGTTGATGTGGCCTGGCTTTCTGAACTCAGCTTTTCAAGACCCTGGTTTTTGGCCGGAGGACTGGGTCCGGACACTCTGCCGGCCATACTCCAGGCCTGCCGCCCGGACGGTGTGGATCTCAACTCCGGTGTGGAAATCTCGCCGGGGATCAAAGACCGAAAACGTATACAACAATGCCTGCACCTGCTTGGGAAAGGCCCTGGATGCACGTATTGATGCAATCCATGCCTGCTCTTTGGTATTTCTGGATAGGACAGTTTGGATACAATCAATTCCGCTCAAAGGAGACAGACAATGAAAAAAGGATATTTCGGCGATTTCGGCGGACAGTTCGTGCCTGAACTGCTTATGCCGCCCCTGTTGGAGCTGGAGCAGGCCATGGAAACCATCCTGTCCAGCCAGGAGTTTCAAAGCGAACTGAACACAGTCCTCACCCAGGCAGTGGGCCGGCCTACGCCTGTGACCTTCTGCTCCCGGCTGTCCCAGGAGCTTGGCTGCCGGCTGTGGCTCAAGCGGGAAGATCTGGCCCATACCGGGGCTCACAAAATCAACAACACCGTAGGCCAGGCCCTTCTGGCCCAAAAGATGGGCAAAAGCTGCCTTCTGGCCGAGACCGGGGCCGGACAGCACGGGGTGGCCTCGGCCACAGCTGCAGCCATGTTCGGCCTGAGCTGCATCGTGTATATGGGAGCCAAGGATGTCCGGCGCCAATCCCAGAACGTGCGGCGCATGGAGCTTTTAGGGGCTGAAGTCCGGGCTGTGGACCACTCCACCCAAACCTTGAAGGACGCCATCAACGCCGCCCTGCGACACTGGATTGCAGAGCAGGAGACAACCCATTACTGCCTGGGATCTGTGGTTGGTCCACATCCCTTCCCCACCCTGATCCGGGACTTGCAATCCGTGATCGGTACAGAGGCTGTGCAGCAAAGCCACCACCTCATGGGCCGCCTCCCGGATCAGGTCGTCGCCTGTGTGGGTGGAGGATCCAACGCCATGGGCATCTTTCATCCCTTCGTCCCCCACACCCAGGTGGGGCTCATCGGGGTGGAGGCCGCCGGAGAGGGCTCCCTGGATTGCCACCATTCAGCCACTGTGACCAAGGGCACCTCCGGGGTCCTGCACGGGACCTTGAGCTATCTCCTCCAGACCCAAGACGGTCAAATCGAGCCCTCTCACTCCGTAGCCCCGGGGCTGGATTATCCCGGCGTCGGTCCAGAGCACGTCCATCTGATGCGCTCCGGCCGGGTCAGCTATCAGGCAGTAAACGATACACAAGCCTTGAGCGCCTTTGCCAAGCTCTGCCACATGGAAGGGATCATTCCCGCCCTGGAGAGCTCCCATGCCCTGGCCTATGTCCTGGACAACGCTTTTCGCTTCCAGGATCAGGATGTCCTGGTCAATCTCTCCGGTCGGGGGGACAAGGATCTGGATATTGTCATCAATCACGGACTGTAGAAGGAGCAGGGATCATGAAAGAGGATATATTGCAGGACAAGATCCGACAGGCCAAAGCCCTGGGCCGAAAGGCCCTTATTCCCTACCTCCCGGCCGGATTCCCCGGGCTGGATGCCTTCTGGAAGGAAATCCAGGCCTTGGATGCAGCCGGAGCGGATATTATTGAGATCGGGGTTCCCTTTACCGACCCGGTGGCCGATGGGCCGGTTGTGGAGGAAGCGGCCCAGGAGTGCCTGGACCGGGGGGTGAACCTGACCTGGATTTTGGACGGTCTCCGGGCCAGACGCGGAAAAATCCAGGCCGGCCTGGTACTCATGGGCTACGTGAACCCCTTTATGCAGTACGGGTGGGATAAGCTGGCCCAAGACGCGGCCCAGGCAGGAGTGCAGGGAATCATTGTCCCGGATCTGCCCCTGGAGGAAAATACGCACATCGAAAAGGTGCTCTCAGAGCAGGGAATAACCTTGATCAGCCTGGTGGGCCTGAACACAAACCCGGAGCGCATGCAGGCCTACGCCCGCAGGGCCAGAGGGTTTGTCTACTTTGTCTCTGTTTTGGGTACCACCGGGTCCACATCCACACTGCCGCCCATTCTGATCCAGCAGCTGCACCAAGCCCGGGACATCTTTTCCCAGCCGGTTGCCTTGGGCTTTGGCCTCAGTTCCCCGGAGCAGCTGCACGGACTGGAGGACAATGTGGACGCTGTGGTTTTCGGCTCCGCCCTGATCCAGCATCTCCGAGCTGGAGGGAACAGCCGGGATTTCCTGGCCAGATGGCGTGCCTGAGCCCCCCAAGATATTCCACCGGCTCTCTTCGTCCACTTGAGAGCCGGTGGGTGTTTCCTGTTCTGCGGATTTTGGGGAAACAGCCCTTGACGTCGCCTTATGCTCGGCTGCTTGATAATCGCTGCGCGAAAGTGAGGTTTTTGAGTCATCGTGCTTTTCCCGGTCCGAGTTCAACATGCTGTCAGGCCGGTGTGGCGAACTTCAGCCCGATTATTCCGGCAATAATCAGCCCAACGCTGATAAGACGAGCTATATTCGCAGGTTCTCCAAGCAATACGATACCCAGCACAACGGTCCCCACAGCTCCAACTCCTACCCAAACAGCATATGAGGTGCCAACCGGAAGCGACTTCATGGCAATACCCAGCAACCAGAGACTGATAAGCATGGCCAGGACAGTCCATACCGTAGGCAACAATCTGGTGAATCCTTCAGTATACTTCAGCCCGATCGCCCAGCCGACCTCGAACAGCCCTGCAATAAAAAGAATGATCCAAGCCATGTGTTTTACCTTGTAATTTTTTATTCCTTTTTACTCCAGGAAAAATCGTCCACCATGAGCAGAGTCCATCCATTTTTTGTGCATACGTTCGCTGTCAAATCCTTGAAGGACCTCGGAAACAGCATGTTTGCAGGAATCTGACAGTCTACAGGATACTACTATTCAAAAAATTGGCATGATGGAGACACCATTTAAGAGGCGGTTATACCGCTGTCCACCGGTCAGGCGGCGTTGATGAGCAACGACATTGTTCTGCTGTCACATATCGCAACATAACACTTCTGGCAACATAAAGAATGAGTTGACAGGGATTGGATGTAAAGGTAACATAACTCCAAAATATTGAACCAGTCATTTTCAACAAAACCTATACCTCTGCATTTATTCAATGAATGTCGCACTGTGCATCTTTGAAAGCCCTCTGTCTTCATACAAGGCATGGTAAGCATATACAAATGTGTTTCCAGTCAACCATGGAACACAACCTGTTGAATAGGGAGGATTTGAAAATGGCTGCAAGGAAGCTCTTTATCTCCATCTGTTTACTTGTAGGCGGCATCCTGACAGTAGGTGGAGGCCTTGCTTTCGCTGCGGATGATGCAAAGCTGGGGAAAACTACTTACATGCCGGTGGTCATTGAAACGCCTTTCAAGGAAACCATGAACAAAGACAGTGCTGAGAAACAGAAGTACATGAAACGTCATCAGAACTTAATGGAGAAACGATACGACTTGAGCGATAAGCCTTCTGACACCAAGATGTCGGGCGGCCGAAAGGCAGTTCAACAAGGGGTGCGGGTCAAACTCCACGGCGGGGTCACATGGGAAGAACTATCCGAGATGACGCCGGCAGAGATTAAAGAAAAAAATCTTTTTCCAATGGGATTTCGCCCCCTTCCACACACCAAACACAGTACTGGTGGGCAGGTATTTCCTCAGGACCAGATTGATGAGATGCAAAAACTGGAAGCTCGGAACCTCGAACGCTTCGACATTGCCTTTGACATCCCGGATCACTTCATTCCAGAATTCCCGCCGCCAGTATATCTGACCACTCGTCCGGACCTGGGAGACGTTTCCCAGGGCAAAGTGCTTTCAATCAAGAACTATTATGAAATCTTCAAGGGCATCTTAACCCCGGTGCAGATGGAGGGGATGCGTCTTTTGCTGACCCCTTTTCCCCAGCAGCAGTTCAACCAGACCGAGGATCGCAAGGTTGAAGAGCCAAGCCTGGGTGTGACCTGCATGGATTGCCATGTCAATGGCCACACCAATGCCGCCTTTCACTTAAACCCAGACACCCGTCCCCAGGCTGCCCGCATGAGACTGGACACTGTCAGTCTCAGGGGTCTGTACAATCAACAGATCCATGGCTCGAAGAGATCACTGCGTTCAGTGGAAGATTTCACCGAATTTGAGCAGCGATCAGCCTACTTTGACGGAGATCACGTTATTGCAGCCAAAAAAGGCGTCAATTTGCCCGACAGGGCAAGTCAGGTGGCTATGATGGCCCAGATGCAGAACATGTTCGATTTTCCTCCGGCTCCAAAACTGGACCCGTCCGGGCGACTGATCAAAGAAAAGGCGACAGATCAGGAACTTCGTGGAGAAGAGCTCTTCTTTGGCAAGGCAAACTGCAGTGACTGTCACCCGGCGCCGGCCTACACCAACCATGAGATGCAGGATCTTAAGCTTGAGCGTTTCTATGAACCAGAGATGATCAATGACCACTACTCCATTCCAGACGGACCGATCAAAGCCTTCACTGTTCGGGGAATCAAGGATTCGCCGCCTTATCATCATGACGGCAGACTGCTCACGCTTGCCGATACCGTTGAGTTTTTCAATCTCGTACTGCAGCTCGACCTTTCTGATCAGGAGAAAAAGGATCTGGTAGCATTCATGCTCTGCCTGTAAACAGCTGAAACGGCATGGTGCGGCCTGGGATGGTTGATCCATCCTTCTTCCAGGCCGCATCATGCCGGATCAAAACATGTGGTACGTGTCAAGGCACTAGGGAAAAATACCCTTTAATATGTCGCTCCCTCTTCTTCGACCCCCCTTGAGGGGGGTTGGGGGGGGTGTTTCTTGCATTGCCACAGATGATTGATGACACGGCACTAGTTTCATGCCAGATTTGCCGGAAGCAAAGCTGACTAAAAATAGACTGTGAGCCAAGCAAAGACGGAATTTGCCGGGGCAATGGTCAGTGACCCGGCCGAGGTCTTAACATCAAATCCTCCGAACTCCGTTTTCCGCCCTCCTGCATACAGGTTTGCCCCGGCAATGAATTCCAGGTCAGTGGCCAGGTCCCAGCGAAGTGTGGGTTGGATCAGGCCGGAACCATCGCCTAGGTTGTACATGGCGGTCATATTCAAACGCACCAAGGGGGATACTTCCACTTCCAGGGCTGAAGCCATATACATCCTGGACAGGACAAAGATCTCTCCTCTGTGCAGCCGCCGGATCAGATCTGCATTGAGCAGGGCCTTCTCAGGTTCGGCTTCGCCGAGCCCATGGTAATACAGTTCCAAGAGTCCATACCAGTTCTTTTGCCCCCACACCCAGGACCGATCCACATTGGCCACTGCAGAGAAATACTGCGGTCCAGATTCGATCCCGGTCCAGGTAATATCCGTTCGCCAGGCGGCGCTGCCTAAATTTCCGGACAGGCCCAGACCAAGGACTGTCGCATCAAAATGATGAGCAGCCATGATGTCCATCTGCAGCCTGTCGGTGAATAGCTGCACCTTTCCAGCCAGTGATGATCGGTCCCAATGCACCGATCCATTTTCTTTCCGCCTGGGAATGACCAGGAGTTGAAGTTCATCAAAGGTTTTGAAGGGAATTGTGGCCGAAACCATATCCTGGCCTGCCTTGTAGTCGGAGAGGACTTCCGTGGGAGAAAAGGGATTGAACAGATCCAGGGTATGGAAAATAAGGCCGTTTCCCCAAGACACTGCCTGACGTCCCAGGCGCAGGGTCCCCCAGGATCTGTTCATGGTCAGATTGAGGCGGTCCAGGCCGTGCCAAATACGGGTTCGACCCTCTTGGTGCAGGGTGTGCGAGAAATCGAAAAGCTGGTTTTGATCTGAGTCTCGCGGCTGGTGGAGGACATCCAGGATTTCAAAACCAGCCGCGAACTCTTGGAAGCGTCTTCTGGTCTGCGTGCTGTCCCTGTGCTCGAAGCGGGCCAGGTAATGGGTTTGGACATATGTATCCCGGCCTGCAAAGGTTCTATTCATCAGACGGAGTTCGGCCTCAGAATCAACCCCTGTGCGCGGACCGAACCGAGCCTGCAAAGTGTTTGCATCCCACACAGAGAGCTGATTTGTGCCCCGCAGATGCCCTCCCCACTCAAAATAGAGTTGGTCCACCCATTTGGTAAGGCCCTGGGCATCCAGGGCTGCAGTACAAGGGGGAATAAGGCCCAGGAGCATGCTGCTTGTGAGAATAAAGAATAAGTATTTCAAGAAGTTCTGCATAAATGCTCGTGGAGGAGGATCCTGGGTATGAAGCTGATATTTATGAAAATTCGAATATCGAAATCCGAAATCCGAAACAAATACAAAATGCTAATTTACGAATCATCAAAACTCAGACCGGAATACGAGGCGATTTTGATTGTTAAGCCAGCACGGTATTGATTTGTACATAGGGGTCATCGAACAACTTGTAGGGGCGACTGGCAGTCGCCCTATTGGGAACTCTGGTATCACCACAACTAAGCGGCTTCAGTCAGTCGTCCGTCCCGCAGGGTAATCACCCGAGTGGCGTAATCCATGACCATCTGATCATGGGTGGAAAAGATAAAGGTCACCTGTCTGGAGGTGTTCATCCGGCGCATCATGCGCAAAAGGCCCTCCCCGGTCTTGGAGTCCAAATTGGCCGTAGGTTCATCCGCCAGGATCAGGGTGGGGTTGGAGACCATGGCTCTGGCCACGGCCACCCTTTGTTGCTGTCCCCCTGAAAGCTCGGCCGGCCTGCGGCCAAACATACCCCCAAGGCCAACCTCGTCTAAGATTTCTTGGGCCCGTTGAGCCCGTTCCTTGCTCTTGACCCCCTGTAAGAGCATGACATATTCCACATTTTCCTGGGCGGAAAGAACTGGAATAAGATTGAAAGACTGGAAAACAAATCCAATATGATGCAGGCGGAGTTCGGCCAACTGGGTGGAGGACAAGGTGGCATAATCCATATCATTGACCATAATCACCCCTGAATCCGGGCGATCCAGGCCGCCGATGATATTGAGCAAGGTTGTTTTTCCCGACCCTGACGGGCCGGACAGGGATACGAACCCCCCTCGCTCAATGCTCAGATTGACATCCTGCAAGGCGTGGACCCGGATCTTGCCTTGGTGGTATGATTTATTGAGCTTCGTACATTGGACAAGAGCCATAGAGTATTTTCCCTCAGCTAAACATAATGCATGGCCTGCACGGGCTGAAATCTGGCCGCCTTGATGGCCGGGTACAGACTTATGGTCATTCCCAGGATGAGCACAACCAGGTTGGCAGTAACCAGGTCTTTGAGCCAGACGGCTGGATAAATGACCCTGGAAATGTTGGCAAACTCTGCCCCTTGGGCTAAGCTGGACAGATCGATCCCTGTGGAGCCAAGCACATAGCAGGTAGCCAGCCCCAGGGCATTGCCGGCCACAAGGCCACACAGAAGGAGAAAAAAAGACTCGGTGAGAATGGTGCGCACTATCAGCAGAGGCTGCATTCCCAAGGCTTTGAGTAACCCAAACTCCCGCATACGCTCAAAAACAGCCATTAAAGTGGTGTTCACGATCCCAAAACCCATGGCGGTAAAGACGACCAGAAACCAAATGAACACAAATCCGTCGTAGAGATCCAGATACACATTCAAAAGGGGCAGAACTTCCTGCCAGGTCCGAACACGCACAGACTGCCGGGAAAGACCATTCGATATCTTCGCTGCCACATCAGGAGCCATTTCATGCCTGGGCAGAAGAATGGAAAACTCGGAAACAGACGAGCCCATTTGCAACATAGCTTGGGCAGTATCTTGGCGGATAAAGACAAAACGCTTTTCCGTCGCTTCCATGTCCGCATCATAGATATCCTGGATGCGAAAGGCCCTGGAGGCGATCTGCCCTTCTCTGTCCTGGGCCATGAGGATGATTTTGCGTCCTTTTCTGGTTTGCAGGTGTTCAGCCAGGGCTTGGCCTATCAGCAACCCATTGCCGCCCTGCTCACTCAGAAAATGCTCAGCATCCAGGCTGGAGGCCAGAAAAGACATATCCTTTTCAGTCTGTGGATCAATACCCACCAGGCTCACTCCATAGGTATGCCGGGCGGTATTGGCCACAGCACTGATCCGCACCCGGGAAGTGAATCGACTGCCCGGAGGAAGGACTTGGCGTAAGACAGCACCAACTTGCTGCGGTTTATCGATGCTGTTGATGACCGAAGGATCAGCCGGATACTTAGGATGGTGGATCTGAACATCTCCGGTCAAGGTTGCTATCCCGTCGTCAATCATCCCTTCCATGATCCCCCGCATCAGGGAGGACAAAACGAGCATGCTCCAGACGCCGATAATCACAGCTGTGAGGATCACCCCGGTTCGCCGGGGGTTTCTCCAGATGTTTCGCCAGGCCAGAAGGATATGCATGAAAGGCCCACATGGTGCCGTTATAACTTACTTGCAGGGACTATCTGGGAGAAAACACGTGTTCACACCGCATTCAAGGCCTGAACCGGAGTCATCTTTCGAATCTTGAAAGCCGGATACAGGGCGGAAAGAAACGTGATGCCCAAAACCAGGCCCGGGCCCAGGGTGACTGAGAGAAGGGACAGTCTGGGATGGATGCGGCCGCTGATCCCAAACTGCTCCAGAAGTTCATGGGCTGCTCCCAGATAAATACCCTGGGCCTGGAAGTACAGAGTGACCAGACAGCCGGCTCCAATACCCACCCTGACGCCGATGACGGTCATGCTCATAGACTCTATGAGCACCAGACGGATCAAGCGGCCGGGTTTGGTGCCCATGGCCATCATAAGCCCAAACTCTCGGGTTCGCTCCAAAATGGTCATCAAGAAGGTGTTTAAGATGCTGAAGGCTACGACCAGGACCAAAATGATATAAAATATGCCTCCACTGACCAAATCCAGAGTGATGGCCTGCTTGAGTCCGGGCTGTAATTCATCCCAGGACAGAGCCACCAGACTGCTGTCCTCTGGAAAGGATTCTTCCAACCTGGACTCAATGCTGTGTACCGAGCCTAGTTCATCGGCCAGAACCACTACACTGTGCACAGCTGTATCCATAAAAAATACTTCCTGGAAGGTGGTCAGGGGTATGTGCAGGGTCTGGCGATCGAAGTCTTCCATCCCGGAAGCAAAAACTCCCTGAACACGTAGGACTGTTGCGGCAATAGATCCATCCCGGCCTTGCCCAAGTAAGGTAACCTCGTCTCCTGGGGCCACCTGTAAGTTTTGGGCCAAAAGTCTGCCCAGCAAGGCCCCGGCCAGCTGGTCGTCAGGGTTTGGTTCCCTCAGATAGGTCCCTTCCCGGATCAGGTCTTTCAGACTGGACACTTCGGCTTCCAGGCCGGGCTCTATACCCACAACCATGGTCCCCAGAGTCCGATCCTGGGAGGAGGCCAAGGCAAATGTTTGACAGCGTGGACTTACGGATTGAACAGCCTGGATATTGCGCAGAAAAGTGATGATTTGTTCCGGCCGGGCAATGACCTTTCGGATGTCCGGATTCTCCTGATAGCCTTTGGCTTGAACCTGCAAGTGCCCGGTATGGATGGTCACTGATGAGTTGATAAGCGTTTCGTAGCCTCCAAATTGAAAAGAAAGCATAAAGACCAAAAGGAGGCAGGCAAAGGCGATGGCCAGGACGGTGAGTACAGACCGTCTCGTGTTGCGCCAGATATTGCGCCAGGCCATGCTCAAATCCAGATTCACTTACAACCGTCCTGGATTGCGCAGATTTCTCAAGGTGAACAATCTGGGGGGCAATTGATCCAAAAATTCGAGCTGGGTATGCTTCAAGCGAGTAAACTCATCCTGTTTTTCGCTGTTATGCATGATCCAGACAGTGGGAAAGAGACGTCCGCCCAGCATCTTGATGTCTTCAGTAGTCAGGACCTTGACCGGGATATGTTGTTCATCGAAAAAGGTTTCCTGCAACAAAATGAAATCTTCGCGGATTTTAAGTTTTTGACTGCCCCAAACCACCGGTGCCTGAGGCTTGGGTTTGGATTCAATAATATAGACAGTCTGTTCCTGGCGGGTGGTGGTATCCACAATCCGATGTGTATAGTCATTGAGAATGCTATCTGATTTTGCTAAATCATTGTTGGAAAAATCAGACCCCATCCAGGACTGGGCCATCATCGACGGGGGGAGCTTGATGACCCGGTTGATCTTTGGATTGTAGGTCCACATATCTTCCCCTTTTTTCAGGGTCCCGTTGCCCTTGTCCTTGTTCGGAGCCAGGATGCGGATCAGGCTCTGGGTACGACCCTGAGTCCAACTGCGCATTTTCAATGTCCGTTCCCAGGAAGGTCGATGGATGGTCATTTCTACCTGACCGCGCGAGGCCTGTCCCCGGAGCTGCTTCCATGTATTTTCTATGAGATCCTGGGCTGAGACGGCCAGGAGGCGGCCGGGAAAACACAATACAACAAACAGAAAAATACACACAATGATTCCAAGCCGGCTTCCAGCTGCAGGACCAGGCTTTTTGAGCAGGGTTTGGGGCAACCGGATACACGTCGTGCTGCTCAGGGTTGCAGGCATAGGTGCTCCTTTGATCACGTCATTACCTCTTTTACAAAGAAGAAAAAAAGTTTGCGCCTTGGAACTTCTTGTGTTTTTTGATTTGCTGCGCCATCCTGGGTCCGCTCAGGAAAGGCATACAGAGTTTTTTGGCCAAAAGAGCACAAAAAAATTCATGTCCCAGAATTTTAGACTGATAACTATACACAGGGAGAGTTCATGAATCTGATCTTACTCTTTGTCCTCACAGTTCTTTTTGGGGTTCATCTCCTGCAATGCTGGGCTGAGATACAAAACCTCAAATCACTGCGACCAGATGTACCTGCGGAGCTTACCTCTTTCTATGATCAAAGAACCTACCGCAACTCTCAAGAATACACCCGGGACAAGACCAGACTAGAGCTTATCTCTTCCAACCTCAGTCTGGGCGCATTGTTCATCTTTATTCTGATCGGTGGCCTGCCCTGGCTGGACGAGACCGTCCGCTCCCTGGGCCTTCACCCTGTTCTTACCGGACTCGTCTTTTTAGGCCTGCTGGGCCTGGCCGCGGATATCATGGCTCTTCCCTTTCAGCTCTACTCCACCTTTGTCCTGGAGGAGCGTTTTGGATTCAACCGCATGAGCCTGACCACCTTTATCCAGGATAAGCTCAAAGGTCTTGTCCTGGCCGTGCTCATCGGCGGACCCTGCCTGGCTGGGGTTATTCTCTTTTTAAGCGCCTATCCGATCTGGGGTTGGGTCCTGGCCTGGGCCGGGCTGACCGTCGTGATGATCGGGCTGCAGTATATCGCTCCCTCTTGGATCCTGCCTCTGTTTAATACCTTTACACCCCTTGAGGACGGGGAACTGAAAAACAAGATCCTGGATTATACCCGGCAAAACGGGGTCACTGTCCAGGACATATCGGTCATGGACGGCTCCAAGAGATCGGCCAAGTCCAACGCCTTTTTTACCGGATTTGGACAAAAGAAAAAAATCGCCCTCTTTGACACCTTGATCGACAAGCACACCCCGAACGAACTTGTAGCCGTGCTGGCCCACGAAGTCGGACACTGGAAATCACACCACATCCTGAAAGGTCTGATCTTCAGCATTGTCAAAATGGGCATTATTTTTGGTCTGCTCGCAGTGGTGATCAGATATAAACCTCTGTTTACAGCCTTTGGCCTGGAACAGGTCTCAGTCCACGCCGGACTGTTCCTGTTTTTTCTGGTCTATACCCCGGTTTCACTGCTCCTCTCCGTGGGCACCAATTATATCTCCAGGCAACATGAGTTCCAGGCTGATGCCTTTGCGGCCAGAACCACCGGCCAGCCGGAATCTTTGCTTCAGGCTTTAAAAAAGCTGTCCAAGGACAATTTGTCCAACCTGACCCCCCATCCTTTGAAGATCATTCTGGAATATTCCCATCCACCAGTCATTGAACGGATCAATGCCTTAAGCCGGATGAACCAACACAACCATTCAGGATAGCTCAAGGACAATCTTGCCCTTCACCCAACGTATCTACAACGCCGACCATATCGTAGCCCAGTACAAAAGGCGGTTGCTGCTTAACTTCCAGATACTTTCCTTCGCGAATCATGATGTCCGTAAATGCTGCACCCGTGACCATTACCTTAACCCGGACTTCACCTCTTGAAGGTTCCGGCACAGCGTCCACGTCGACGACCCTTAACACCTCAGGGCCACCGAATCGGGAGATTTCAAGACGTTTGTAAGCCACGAGCAGCCTCCTACGAGTCATTGAATACATTGGTGTCACTGTCAAGACGTTATACACAGGAACCGAGGTCGTCCAGGACACCTATCTGGTCTTCGACCAGGGAGTGGTTGTGGAGACAGCACAGGAGTTGAAGGGAGAACTCCTCGGGGAACATGACGTGGTCACCCCGGCCTTTATTGATCCCCACAGTCACATCGGCATGGTCAGGGGAGGTGAACCGGAGACCGAAGCCGAGGCCAACGACCGGCAGGACTCCCTGCTCATCTCGGCCGACGCCCTGGATTCCCTGCAGATGGATGATGTCTGCCTGGTCAATGAGTTCGGCATCCGGGTCACTGTGGAGCACGCCATGGGCGTGGACAAACCGGACATTTTCCGTGAACTCAAGCAGCGGGGCATACCAGTCATCTACGGTCCTCTGGACTCCTTTCCCTACAAGGTCGAACTCAAGCACGAAAGCTGGCGCAATGTCAGGCACCTGGTGGATTCCGGAGTGGAGTTCGGACTCATGTCCGATCATCCGGTGACCCCGGCCCGGCAACTCCTTCTCCAGTGTCGCTGGCTCCTCCGGCATGGTTGCTCCACCCAGCAGGCCATTGAAGTGATCAGCCGCAAAAACGCCGAAATCTTGGGTCTGGGAAATATGCTGGGCACCCTGGAGCCGGGCAAATGGGCCTCATTCACCTGCTGGAACGGTGATCCCTTTCACCTGACCAGCTACCCGGTAGCCATGTTCGGCGAAGGCACCCTCCTGCATACCGAGGAGAAAACTGCACAGACAACCTGCTGAAATGTGAACGCCTTTCGGGCCCTGGCGCAGAAGGGACTTTGGGACTGGTTGCCAAAAGCCGCGCCGGGATGGATCAAGGGGGGTGCATCGAGAGGCTATCGCAGCCGCGTCTTTTGACCTATGAAGATCACATAGCTCCACAGCCCTCCGTAACCTTTGCGGAGAAGCGTACGATGCTTGGGGGATATGGTCCTGAGAAACGGCAGCAGATGGCCATCCAGGCGCACATGTACGCGGACTCTTTCAATATCGCATAACGCTTCGGTTTCATTTCTGTCACAAAATACCCTGAATGCGCTTTTGCGCTCCAAGGGCTGGCCTGCAAATGGAAAAGACGACCATACCAAAGCCACAACAAGCCTGACACATGGGGACTGAGATCCGGCATGATGCACCTCTTTATCTCCTTTCTTCCCTTTTCTAAGACCCCAGACCCGCTTCTTTCTGAGCGCTTATCTGTTCGGCCAGGGCCTTATTGGCTTTCGAGGTTTTCATGGCCAGGATCCGGTCGACTTGAGCCTTTTCCGCCTTAACCTGATTGAGTTCCTTTTCTTTCGCATCCCTTAATTCAATGGCTTTGTTCTGGGCACTGTCATCCCCTTTGGCTTTTGCCGCCTCAATCTCCTTCTCAGCCTCTTGTTTCTCTCGCTGAATATTGTTGAGAATGTGTTCTTTTTGAACGGCACTTTTTTCAGCTTCAGTCTTCTCGACCTGAGCTTTTTCAGCCATACTGGCTTTCTCCAAGGCAGCTTTTTCCTTTCGTTCTTTCGGATTCCTGATGCCGAGTTTGGAAAAGATACGGAAAATGCCGTCGCTTCCGCCGGCAATCAAAAAAGCCGTGAGCAGCTGACCACCAAAGGATAGGGATATAGGTTGACCATCGGTGGTCGTGTGTCCCAGGGCATTGAGCAATTCTTGTATAATATCCAACTCATATCCCCAAAACACAATCAGGGCGAGAACAATAGTCAGGGGCACCTTAACGCCTTTGCCTTCAAAACGGGCCAGATACAATCGTGAGTTGAAAACCGGGGTCAGAGCCACTTCAAAGGCCACGGAAAGAACCAGGAAAACAAGCAGAACCTCCCCCACTGCATCCAGCTTGCTGCCGGGGCTCTCCACAGCTTCAGCCAGCCCTGGGAAAAAGGTAAAGCCAATACATGTAAGGATAACGCATAGGTGTTTCATAAGCACTCCCTTAACTTTACACTCGCCAGTTTTCCAAGGGGGTAGCTTCGCCTGCGGCAAATCTGACATATTTTTTGGCCAAAACGCCCAAAAAACGTACTGAACAGCCATTATGAACCATTTGTTTTGGACATTCATCATTTACAATGTATAAGAGGGCGTAAAATGTAAAGGCCAGGCATGCCGGAGACCGGCTGCAAGAAGGCCTCATCCTCCGGGTTCAATCCTTCCTTGTGTCCCAGAATCACATATCCATGCGGGGCAAGTGCATTAAGGATTTTTTCCAGCATCAACCGCCGCCTGCGACCATGAAAGTAGGTGAATACCAGGTAGCGGCAAAAAATGACGTCCTGGGCCTCTGGAAGTATGTCCTGCAGGATGTCCCTGTGCACAAAGGAAACCATGTTTCGAATGCCCGGGTCCAGCCGGTAACCGGATGACTCTGGTGTGAACCACTTTGACTGGATATGTGTTGGGATCTCGCGCAGGGTCTTGGCCGAATACAGGCCCATGCGGGCCCGATCCAGGCAAAAAGAATCCACATCCAGAGCGGTTATCTGCGGCTCAGGAACATCAGCCCTGCTGCCCATCACCATTTTCCAGACCAGAGCTGCAGAATAGGGCTCCTCTCCGTTGCAGCAGCCAATACTAAGAACCCGGACCGGACGGGAGGTGCCCACAATAGAGACAATACTCGGCAGTACATATCCGGCCAGGTGGTTCCAGACCTTTTTTTCCCGAAAAAAGCGGCTCAAAGTAACCCGCAGGACATTGGGCAGGACCTCCTGACCTTCCCTGGGATGGTCCTGGATATACCGGGCATACGCCTCCAGGCCCTGCAGCCCCAGCTCCCGGATCCGGGCCATGACCTTCCTCTGGCTGGCCCGGCGGTACTTGCGCCAGTCCAGGTCCAGCTGTGGACAGACCTGCTTCAAAAAGGCATCAAATAGCATCTTAGGTGGACTGAATCCTCATTGGTTATGCCTGGTCGGTTTGCGCCAGGAACAAAATAACAGCCTTTGCCAATTCATTCGGAGCTTCTTCCTGCACAAAATGGCCTACACTACCCAAGCGCACAGATCGCGCTTCCGGAAATGTCCGTTCCCAGCGCTTGAGTTCCTTGTCTCGGAATGCGATGTCCTTCATGCCCCACACGAACAGTTTCGGTTTGCCACTCAACGCAGACAAGCCATTCCAGATCTCCTCCAGCCAAGGAGTGGAAGCGATGATCTGCTTTGGGAACACCATGCATCCCTTACGGTCTTCCGGCTCCTGCAAGGGGCGCACGTAGTGCATATGTGCGGTTTTACTGAGCTTGCTTTTGTCACCAAACGCTTGACGCAACAGCACTCGTGCAAAGAAGTTGTAACGGCGAATGAGCATCCGGCCTATTGGTCCGCCCATGAAGCTGCTAAATCCCAGGTAACGAAAATCGCGGTTGACCGGCCACGCCCAAGTGTTCACGAGGATGAGGCGAGCGATCTTTTCCGGATGGGCCACTGCATAGGACAGACCGATTGGGCCGCCCCAGTCTTGCAGGACGAGCGTGATCTTGCTCAGCCCCAAGCCGTCAAGCAGAGCAGACAGGTTCTTGGCATGGTCCTTGGGAAGATAGCTCCAGTCCTTGGGTTTGTCCGATAAGCCAAAGCCCAAGTGATCCCAGGCGATACACTGATATTTCGGTTTGAGTCGCTTGATGAGGTCGCGATACAAAAACGACCACGTGGGATTGCCGTGGCCCATGACGATAGGACTACCGGTACCTTCGTGCACATAGTGCAGCCACCCTGCCTGTACCGGGAAGTAGCGTGACTCGAAAGGATATTCCTTGCGATCAATCCAACTGGCGTTACTCACAAGACTCCCTGCCCCTGCTGCTTCAGCAAATACTCGATTCGCAGAGGGTCTGGCCATGATCTGCCAATTCAAAAATCAAGACCTGACCTTAGTTCCTGAAAACTTTTTGCACACCATGGGGACTATTCAGATTGACCCAACACAATTATGTCCCCAATTCTCACTATGGGCCTGTAGAAGCGGGGCCCGCAGTATGGCTGACAGTCCCAGCTGTGGGCAGCCTTGCTTCAAAAGGTGTCACCTTGCATCTGAGATCCACGCATAGTAAGCTCATAACCTACAGAGATCATCCCAGGTGTCCTGGCCGTGCTCTGCATGGACGGCCAGAAGCCATCAAAAACCCGGAACCTGTTTCATTCACGACATGCATCACAACCCGGGAGTAAGGGTTACCGATGGCAATGACCTGGATAAAAATCAGGGCCGCAAAGGACCGTAAGCTCTGATCTTTCCCGGGACTTTGGCACCCACGTCTCCAACCTGGACCTAGCCGGGGTTTTGCTCTCCTTTCCCCTTCTTCCCTCAAGGCCTGGAACACCTTGTGGCAGAACCTCCTGAATCTGGAACCATAAAAAGTGCACACGGATACCTAGTGATATGAGTCTCATCTCGGCCCAAAATATAATCAAGCGGTTCGGCTCCTTCACTGCGGTGGACGGGATAAGCTTTGAGGTGGACAAAGGGGAGTTTTTCGGCCTGCTCGGTCCCAACGGGGCAGGAAAAACCTCGGCCATCCGCATGACTTACGGTTTCTCTCCGCTCACAGGCGGAGACATGCATCTCTTCGGCCTGGACATCACAACAAAATGGCGACAGATCCGTTCCCGTCTGGGCATCTGCCATCAGGACAACACCCTGGATCCCGACCTGACCGTGGAACAGAACCTTTTGATCTATGCCCGATACTTTGAGATGGATAAAGACCGGGCCAAAGCCCGGGCTGAAGAGCTGCTGGAGTTCTTCGCTCTGCGTACCAAACGCAAAGACAAGGTCATGCAGCTCTCCGGCGGGCTGGCCAGACGCCTGCAGCTGGCCCGGGCCTTGATGCCTGAGCCGGAGCTGATCATCCTGGACGAGCCGACCACCGGTTTGGATCCGCAGTCCAGACACCAGGTCTGGGACCGGCTCCTGGCCTTGAAAAAGCAGGGCCTGACCATGCTCTTGACCACCCATTATATGGAAGAGGCGGAAAGCCTGTGCAACCGTCTGGTGATCATGGACCGGGGCCGGATCATTGCCCAGGGCCCTCCCCGGGACCTGATTCTGGAGCATGCAGCCGAGAGTGCCATTGAGGTCCAAGGACCGGGTGAGGACCTCAAGAGCTATATCCGGCAAGAAAATGTCAAACACGACGACTTGGGGGAGCAGATGATCATCTACACCGATGCTCGCGGCGAGCTGGAAAACGAAGTCCGGAAGAGATTTTGTATGGAATCCTGTCTGTTCCGGGCCGGGAACCTGGAGGACGTCTTTCTGCGCCTGACCGGACGGGGATTGCGGGAATGAACCGGGTCAGCCTGCAAGACATCTCCCTTCGTTTCCGGCATGTCTGGTTCCGGAACCTGACCACCTACCGCCGCATCTGGAAAATCAACTTCCTGGTTCCCCTCCTGGAGCCGGGATTTTATATTCTGGCCTTTGGCCTGGGCTTCTCCGGACTTATCGGCGGCGTGGAGTATGCAGGATTAAGCCTTGACTATACCGAATTTATGGCCCCGGCCCTGGTGGCTACAGCCTGTATGTGGAACGCCTTTTTTGAAACCACCTACGCCTCCTTTGTGCGCATGTACTTTCAAAAGACCTTTGACGGCATGCTGGCTACTCCCCTCTCCCTGGAAGAGATCATTGTGGCCGAGATTATTTGGGCCGCTTCCAAAGCTGCGGCTGCAGTGGCCATCATGCTGACGGTGCTCATGAGCATCGGTTACGCCAATTTCCCGGGGGCTTTGATGTGCATTCCCCTGGCTTTTCTGGGCGGACTGGCCTTTGCCTGCATCGGCATGTTCTTCACCGGCCTGATCCCGACCATAGATATGTTCAATCTGCCCATATTCTTGTTTATTACCCCTATGTTTCTGTTTTCGGGAACCTTCTTTCCCATTTCCGGCATCCCGGACTGGGCCGGGGCCTTCTCCCTCATATTCCCCTTGTATCATCTGGTGGAGCTGACCCGGTTTTTCTGTATCGGGGCTATGGAGGCCAACCCGGTTTTCAACCTGGTCTATCTGGCCCTGTTTGTCCTTCTCTTCGGCTACCTGGCCCTTCTGTTCATGAAACGGCGGCTGATCAAATAACAGGTGTCCACGGCTCAGCTGCGGCCTAACCATTCAAGCTGCTCATGCAGGTGCACATAATTGAGGAGACTTGAAAGATTCACACCGCCTTCGCTGTGAGCGAGGATGAGCGCATACACCTGATGCAGGTTCTGCTTGGCGCCCTTTTATGGGCATGTTTATTAACTCATGAAACGTATTAAAGCCCCATGTGTCCTGTCCCATGGAAAAAAGCCTATCTGCAGATGACCTGCGGCAAACAGGCGGCCAATGCCGCCATTATGCGATGTGTAAAATCGATTATCTTGGAACGGGTCTGTGTCCTTCTGGAAAGAAGTACGGTTATGTGAGCTATTATCCCCAGGGAAGGAGGGACCGGCTTGAGGGCGGCAACGTCCCGGTGCAGGCCGAAGCCGATCCGGATCTCAAGGCCCTGCAGGCTGTGCTCGGCTCCAGATGGGTCACGAACGATCCAGCTGTTTTGCTCACCTATGCCAACGACCCCTACCCTTTGGCCGGAATGCGCATGCCCCGTTTTGTGGCCATGCCCGGAACCAAAAAAGAGGTCGCGGACCTGGTCCGCGTGGCTCTGGACCGGGACATTCCCTATGTGGTCCGGGGCAACGGGGGCAGCGTTTTTGGATTTGTCTTCAGCCAGGGTCTGGTCATTGACATGAACCGGATGAAAGGGGTCCGGATCGACCTTGAAAACTGGACAGCGGTGGTGGAGCCAGGAGTGACCGCCTTTGAGCTGCAGCAGGAGGCTTTCCGGCACGGATTGCGGGCCAATACCGCCGAACCTGCGGCCACAGTCTGCGGCAACATTGTCTGCACCGGGCTTTTTTCCACCTGGGCCAATGTGTACGGAGTAAACGCCGACCATTTTGTGGACATGGAGTTTGTGGACTCCACAGGTGATTTTTTCCGGCTCAACCAAAGCGCAGCCCCTAATGCCTTTTGCAAGGTCAGATCCGGTCTGGTCCAGGGCCTGGGCCTTGAGTATGCGGTCTTGATGATCGGCGACCGCTATGCCCGGGAAGCGATTTTATCCATGGGCCAAAGCGTCATCGATCAGGACTTGTTTCGCATGCTCATGCTCGGCTTGCCCCGGTTGGCCGACGAGGAATGGCTGGATTTGGTTGCCGGTCTGGACAGTGAACAGCCGCCCTACGAGATCCTTTTCAGCTTTGCCTCCGGCAAATCTGAAATATTTTTTGCCCCAAAGCGGGCAAAAAAAAGGGAAATTTGCCGGATTGATCAGGTATGAAACTTACGTATGTCTTGCTCCGTCATTGCCCGGCCCGGATCCTTCAAATACACCGGGATCAGACTCACCGGGCAATCTAGGGGAAAGCCTTTCTATCTGTTCTTGATTCCCGCGCCTTGCGCGGAAATGACGAACAAAGCAGGGCCTAGCGTGAGTTTATTACGCTCAGCACACTTTTCAGGAGTATATTTAATCATTTCAATATGTTAAATTGTCAATGCATGTATACACTGAATTACGGTGTTGATTACGCCATACTTACCGAGCTCCCTGAACCAACTCAGTTTAAAGCATGATTGGAACAGCACATGTGATCCCGTGATATTATCGGGACAGAGCTCTGCCCACTGGAGCCAGGTATATGCTCAATTCATCATGGCCATCCAATCCCAGAAGCTCGTCCATTGCTTCCTGATCATAGGCTGCCACCGCACAGGTCCCCCCGCCAATGGCTTCGCAGGCCAGGTAGAGATTCTGACACACATGACCGATATCCATAAGAATCGTCCGATAGGCATTGGGTCCGTAGCGCCACTCCATGCGATACGGCAGGCAGGACCAGATAAAGGTCACTGCACCACTGGCTATGAAGCGCTGACCAAAGGCGGCCTTGGACAGATGGTCCTCGGCGTGGGGCATATCTTGAACAAAAAGCAGTTCATGGTTCAGAGGTAGATAACGATACAGGCCTGGACTGAGTTTTTCTACATTATGGACCACTATGTACGTTTCAAAGCTGTGTCTCGCCCCGGCAGAAGGCACAGTCCTGAAATTGGCTGCATTACCTTCCGAACTTCGAAGTCCCTGCGTGGCCCATAGCAGGAAAGAAAGCTCCTCTAAAAGAAGAGGATCCTGTGCATACCTTCTCCTGCTTTTGCGGTTGGCGATAATTTGGACCAGGCTGATATCCCTGACAATTTCTTGCCACTTATCAGATCCAGGCAAACGTATCCGGGGAGCGTCAGGGTCAAATGGCTTCTGAACCGGAGGCATTGGCCTGCCTAAATTCTGGTCTGTCCTGGAAAAATCTGTTCTTTTACGCAGGGAATCCTTTAAAAACTCCCGGTTGATCCTATAATCATATTCAGACATAAAATCCTCTCAACGAACTTCTGGTTGCATACCAGTCATCCTCTCCAGGCTGCCCAGGTTATACTCACCCAGCCAGCCAGAAAGGCGTCCGGATGGGTCAGAAAAAGGTGTTTTCGGCATACCTTCTGTGTGTTCTCCAGGGAGTTCCCCTGCAACAGCGTTGCGATGGCAATGGGAGGGACCATGACCAGCCCGCCCACTGACGGCGTGTCATGGGTTATTGCCCCGCATCGCTCTGGCGGATTTCCGTTTTCAAGATTGGCAAAAAAGCCTCTGTGAAACGATTCCGCATAGGTTGATGACATTTGCACTCCGCTCAGCCTCTGAAAGAGTCTGTATCCCGGACCAGAGGTCCAACCGGGAGACCAAAATTCACGGGCTCCGGGTGGCTATTTCCCCTCACCAGGGCATGTCCACCCCATCATAGCGGATGAATCGACCGGTATCCTGCATGGTAAACTGCTCCACCAGGGCCTTCATGCCTTCAACGCTCTCCGAGGGCATCAGCGTGGTCCCGCCTCCGCCCATCCGGGTCTTCACATGCCCTGGATGCAAAATGAGCAGTCCTACTCCCTGCTTTTCCAGCTCGTGGCTCAGCCCTTCCATAACCGCGTTCAAAGCGGCTTTGGTGGAACGATAATAATAGGCTCCAGGAACAGCGATATCAGCTATACTGGCCATATGCGTGCTGGTCACCACCACTTGCTTGCGTGAACTGCGGGCCACGTTGGGCAGAAATTTCTCCACCACTCGAACCGGTCCCAGGGCATTGATCTCAAATGTCTTCATCCAATCCGTGTAATTGAGGCTGCCCAGGGCCACATCCCGGTATTTTTCCAAATAGATGCCGGCATTGCTGATCAGGATGTCTACAGGTTCCTCCAGGATCTCTACAGACATGGCGTAGAGCTCATCCACCTTAGTTACATCCATGCGATGGACGCTCACCCCTGCAATATCACGACTCAGCTCCTGAAGTTCATCCGCTTCACTGGGGTGCCTGCAGGTTGCGTATACCCTATGCCCTTCCCTGGCATACTGCCGGACCCATTCCAGACCCAGCCCACGATTGCTTCCAGTCACCAGGATTGTGCTCATAACATCACCTTTCTCAAATGAGTCTTTTCATGAAATTATATGTATTCAGGCCTCTTGCTAATCAAACACTGCCGGTCTGTCGGGATCTTTGTGAAGGGCTGAAATATCATCCAGGTGGCGCTGGCTGGTCCTGGGTTCGGACAATATCGGCACGTCATCAAAGTCGAAAAAATCCACGGCAGCAGTTTCCAGACTGGGCCGGGCTTCTCCGCCGACAATCTGACATATGAACACGATCTTATAGGCATGGAAAAAGGCCAACGGATCACCGCCCCGGTTTGCATCATACACTCCAACCAGGCGCTCCGGAACCACCTCAAAGCCGCTTTCCTCCCAAACTTCCCTGGCCACCATTTCTGAGGGCGTCTCTCCCACATCGGCCCACCCCCCAGGCAGGCACCAATTTCCATCCTGGCGCTCCTGGACCAGCAAAATTTTCCGGTTTTGGATTATGGCCCCCCGAACATCCACTTTCACTGTTGCATAGCCCACCTGCTCCTGAAAAATGGATTGGGCAGTGGAAAAACTCAGATTAGAGTATGCTTCGGTCATTTCGGCGGCAATTTCTTTGAGGCGGGAAAAATTTATCTCGTCATGATGGTTTTTACTGAAATGCAACCCGATCTGGCTGATGGCCTGGATTTCCCGAGCCCAGCTCAGCCAATTTGGAACATCATTTTCGGACATATCCTTCTCCTTAATTGTTGATCATCATACATAATACATAAGGTAATTGTCATTTTTCAACCACCCCTGGGGTCCCCTCCTTGGCAAGCTGATCCTTACCCACACTTGACACGGTGAGTCTGTTATTTTCAAAATACCGTGGACCTATAACGTGCTGAAAAAATTAGGTTTCTTTTCTACAGCTCGTTGACCTGCATGAGAACCCTCTCTCCCCGATCAAGTATCTCTTTTTTTCGTTCACCACTGCGGGCTTTGTGGTCATATTTACACTGCCCGCAATAATCGCTCAGGGAGTGGATGTACCTGGCCGAGGACACATAGGGCTTGCTGGCAATGCGCCCGCCATCAGCGAATTGGCTCATGCCCCGCGTGTTGGGCAGCTCCACCACTGGACTGCATCCACATAGATACCCAGATACCAGGCATCCACAGCATCCGGGGCACCCCGGCCAGAAGGGCAAAGTTGCCGGTGATCATCAGGCGCTGAATATATAGTGCACCTGGTGCCCCAGCTGACCCAAGCGCTGGGCAAATGCGCGCATGGCTGGAAAAAAGGCGGCTATCTTCTGGATATGATGGTGCACATAATCGGTCTCTTGCCGGATTTTCATAAGCACATACACAACCTGCGGGTCCGGACCGGAGCAAACCAAAAATGATGGATATTCAACTGATCACCCAGAATGAGTCGAAAAGTTTTGGGCATAGAAGATACCTTGGTTGCTTATCCAAAAATAGACAATTTCTATAAAACTGATATCTTTGCCCTGGCTTATAATCAAGCGGGCACAAGCGAAATCCGAAAAGATCTTTTTTTTACTCGTATGAAACAAGAATCCAGAAAGAATATTCATGCCTCGCTCTGCTCGGCTTTGTGGGCGAAGACAAGCTTTGCCCCTACGAATTCAACCTCGGCTGGGGTAACAGCCGTAGGGGCGGACCTTGCTTGCCCGGTGAAATCTTATCCCGTTAGGGTATTTCACTTGGTGTCCGCCCATGTACAAGAGGGCGAATGATTATTCGCCCCTACGACATGCTGATCCATACGTTTCATAATTGATCAACCCGGCAAATTCACATTTTTGGGCGCTTTGGCCCAAAAAGATATGTCAGATTTGCCGGAGGCAAAGCTGACTTCTGATCTCTAAAGAGCCGGAACATGCCCCAGACAACCACGCATACCAAAATTGTCTATGCCTTGCCCGGCTTGATCCTGGCAGTCGTGGGCCTTCCCCTGTATGTGTACATCCCCAAGTTCTATACCGATGTGGTCGGGGTTTCGGCCACTGCTCTGGGGGCCTTGATCCTGGTGGCCCGCTTGGTCGACGCAGTCAGCGATCCCCTGGTCGGAGTCCTCTCCGACCGCACCTGCACCCGTTTCGGCCGCCGCCGTCCATACATTGCCCTGGGATCTTTTTTTCTGGCCGGTCTCCTGGCCGCCCTGTACATCCCGCCCCAGAGCTCCCAGACCATGCTCACCCTGTGGTTCGGCACAGGCCTGATCCTCCTCTCCCTGGCCTGGACCCTGGTCGATGTCCCCTGGGAATCTTTGGGCCCGGAAATAACTTTCACCTATGATGAACGGACCAGTCTGTTCAGCTTCCGGGAAGGCATGGTTATTGCCGGGACCATCCTGGCTGCAGCCTCTCCCCTGCTCATTGAGCAGGTCCTGTCCCTGTCCCGTTCAGACCTGGATCAGCGCCGGAAGTTCGCGGTCTTTGCCCTGATTTATATGCCGATCATCCTGGGATGCTGCTGGCTCTGCGTGTGGCGGATCAAAGAACGGATGGCCCCGGTGATATCAACGTCCCAGTCCGGCAAAGGAAGACCCGG
>JBNJII010000010.1:0-59233 GCA_051749205.1 Thermodesulfobacteriota bacterium
GGTAAAGGCAGCAATTGATGAGTGGTTTGAGCTGAGCAAAAGAGTATTCAGACAGAAGGGTCAGGTCATGTTGAAATCGCACATTGCCAAGATCACCCAGCCGGACAATCGGGGTACGACAAAAAGAGAAAGGGCCTTTTTGCTAATGGATAAGGCTTGTGTAAGATCTGTGCTCTGGGTTTCTGCCCCGGCTGGTGCCGGAAAAACAACCCTTGTTTCCAGTTATCTGGAATCGCAAAATGTTTCTTGTTTCTGGTATCAGATGGATAAAGGTGACCAGGATATAGCAACCTTTTTTTACTATATAAAGTTTACAGCACAAAAGCTCGTCGACCCAGCTGAAGCATCTTTTCACCTCCCTGTCTTGACTCCTGAATATGCCCATGGATTGAAGATGTTTACCAGAAGGTACTTCGAGAGTCTTTTTGCCCTGCTTATTGAATTGGCAGAACAGGAGAGCGCGATAACACCACCCCATTATCATTCCCATACTTTTGCCCGGCAAGTTTCGATATCAACTGACCCGGCAGGAATCCATCAGGAATCAGAACCAGAACGGTTGACAGGTCCTCCCTGCCTGGTCCTGGATAACTAGCAAGAGATCCCTGTAAATTGTGAAGTGCACACGATTCTGGATGATGCACTGGATGTAGTCCCCAATGGTGTAAATGTTATAATTCTCAGCAGACATCAGCCTCCATCACAATATGCAAGGCTCAGAGCAAATAAAAAGCCGGCTCTGCTTGGCTGGGACGACATTCGATTTTCTTTTGAAGAATCCAGAGATTTGATTAGTGGTAAGCATTCAGGGGGTACCCCCTGAATGCTTACAGAGCAGGAGCGCAAAGGTGGACCGGTGATTGTCAGGGCTGATGCAGAGAGGGATGATGACGACGATTAGCTTGATTGAGAATTTCCCGGCCGGAGACGAGATCGTGGGCAGTTTTGATGTGGAGAACATCGTGGCCGAAACCCTGCTGTTTCAAGCCGGATATTCGACTATCGCCGACTTTGAGCAGATCGGGTCAGTCAATCCTTTCTTCAGCTGCCTCTGGCGGCCTGTTATTGGTTATGAGCTATGTGTTATTCGTAAGAAGCCGCCACAACGATTGGAATAAGGAGGATGTGAATGCAAGGAATTGAGATCTTTTGGATATTTTTGATCTTTATCTCGCTGCAGCCCCTGTTCAAGCAGCGAATGGTCGCCGCGGCCCGCAAGCGAACCCTGGCCAAATTGGAGAAAAGCCGTTCTTCCCGGGTTATTCTTTTGGTCCACAGGCAGGAGACCATGAGCTTTCTGGGCTTTCCCTTGATGCGTTATATAGATGTCAATGACTCAGAAGAGGTTTTGCGGGCCATTCACATGACCGATAATGAGGTGCCTCTGGACATCGTCCTGCACACCCCGGGCGGACTGGTCCTGGCCTCTTTGCAGATCGCCCGGGCCATACGGGAGCATCCGGCCAAGGTCACTGTCTATGTCCCTCATTACGCCATGTCCGGGGGCACACTCATCGCCCTGGCTGCGGACGAGATCGTCATGGCCCCCCATGCTGTCTTGGGGCCGGTTGATCCTCAGATCGGCCAGTCGCCCGGAGCCTCCCTGCTCCGAGTTCTTCGAGATAAGCCGATCAAAGACATTGAGGACAAGACGCTGATCTGTGCGGACATGGCCGAGAAGGCTTTGCATCAGATGGAACAAGCGGTCATCGATCTTTTGCAGGAGCGCTATTTACAGGACAAGGCAGAGGAAATCTCCCATCTTTTGACCCAGGGCCACTGGACCCACGACTATCCCATTACGTATGCCAATGCCCGGGAAATAGGTCTGCCGGTAAGCCCGGATATGCCGGAGATGGTCTATCAGCTCATGGCTCTCTATCCCCAGCCGGTCCGGCGCAGCTTAGGCGTGGAGTACATCCCGGAGCCCAGGTCCGAGCCCGGGGGAAAGAAGGGGCAGTGAAGAAGGAAAGGCCCATGAAAATCAGTTGCAAGGCAGCTTTGCCGCCGGCAAAGCTGAAATATTTTTTGCCCCAAAGCGGACAAAAAAAAAGACATTTGCCGGATTGATCAGGTATGAAACTTACCAATATCCTGCTCCGTCATTGCCCGGCCCGGATCCTTCGAATACACCGGGATCAGACTCACCGGGCAATCTAGTATCGTGTCTTATAAGTTCTGTCCCATATAGTGGCAATTTGTAATGTTGATTTTCTTTTGAAACTTGACCCACTATTCAACGACACGGAAATACGAAATACGAATATCAAAATCCGATTTAGGTTAAAACCTTGTTTCATACGAGGCCGGATAGCGAAGCTGGGCAATATACAGCGCATCTTCTGAAATTTTATACACTCTTCTATGTTCATTATTGGGTGCAGTTTGGTGAGCATATGTCACAACATCCTCAAATAGATACCTTGCTGGACCTGTTGCCTATCATGAAGGAGCAGGGGCATCGGGAAGCAGTGCGCTTCAATACCGGCCTGCGGACTTTTGTTTGGACCTATGAGCAGCTGTACCGATCCATAGCCGGATGCGCGGCCTCTTTTTCCAGGCAGGGACTGAAGCCAGGCCAGCGTATCCTCCTCTGGGGGGAGAATCGTCCGGAATGGGTCATCGCCTTCTGGGCCGCCCTGGCCCGTGGCCTGCAAGTGGTGCCCATAGATGAAGGGTTTTCCCCGAATTTTGTCCGCTCCATTATCCGACGCACAGAAGCTGCTTTCATGGTGGTCAGCGAAAACCTGCAGGCTGTGGATGTCGATCTGCCCAGCCTGCGGTTGTACGATGTGGCTCGGCTTTCCGGGGCTGAAGACCTGGATCCGGTCCAGACCAGGGCCGAGGACACGGTGGAGATCGTTTTTACCTCCGGGACCACGGCAGAGCCCAAGGGAATCGAGCATACCCACGCAAATATCTGTGCCAACCTGCGTTCCCTTTCTCATGAAATTTCCTCCTTTCAAAAATATATCCGTCTCCTACAGCCCCTGCGGATAGTGACTATCCTGCCTTTGAGCCATATGTTCGGCCAGGCTTTGGGACTCTTTGTTCCCGTATTCCTTGGCTCTGCGGTGGTTTTGGTCCGCAAAAAGGCTCCCCTGCGACTGATCAAAGCTATCAAGGAGGAAAAGGCGACCGCTCTGGTTACAGTGCCCGGGCATTTGGAGAGTCTGCAAAGCTATATCCAGGCCAGGTTCGACTGTGATCGGCGTATGGGCCAAGATCCTGGTCTCCTCGGTTTCATCCGGCGCTGGCTGCGTTTTCGTGATATTCACAACCTGTTTGGGCTCAAGTTTGCGGTCCTTGTCGTCGGTGGCGCCCAGCTCCGGCCGGCTGTGGAGGCATGGTGGAGCGGCCTGGGGTTTGTGATCGTCCAGGGCTATGGCTTGACCGAAGCCAGTCCAGTGGTGGCCATGAACAGTCCTTGGAAACCAAAGTCCGGGTCCCTGGGCCATGTCCTGGAAGGTCAGCAGGTGCGCATTGCCTCGGACGGAGAGATCTTGGTTCAAGGCCCGAATGTGGCTCGTTTTTTCGATTCCCAGTCCGATCCTGAACACAGCGAATGGCTGAGAACCGGAGATATCGGGCGAATAGACGAGGAGGGGAATCTCTATTACCTGGGCCGGAAAAAGGACGTCATTGTCACCCGGGAGGGGCAGAACGTCTATCCCGAGGATGTGGAAAATGTGCTCCGAGAGCTGCCGCACGTGACCGACTGCGCGGTGGTAGGTAGGCAGACGCAGCGGGGAACCGTGGTCCATGCCGTGTTTATCTTCAAAGACAGCCGAACCCGGCCTGAGGATGCGGTTCAAAGGGCCAACCCCAGGCTGGAAGCCCATCAACGCATCCGCAGCTGGTCGGTGTGGCCGCAATCCGATTTTCCGCGCACCCCGAGCACTGGAAAGATACAACGCCGGAAAGTGGCCACGGCGGTGTCGACTCAGGAGAGACCGAAAGCGCAGGCTGATAAGTCGTCCGTGCGCGGTATTGTGGCCGGGTTCGCATCTCGGGAAGTGGAGAATATTTCAGGGCAGGAAAGGCTGGAAGAGGATTTGGGGCTCAGTTCCATGGATCGGGTGGAAATTATGAGTTTGATTGAGCAGGAGTTGGGGCTGACCATTGATGAACAGGTCATGACTTCTGTGCGCACAGTGGGCGAACTGGAAAAGGCTGTGGGGCAAGAGGGCCCGCAGAAAGAAAAGGAGCTGGAGTCCTCAATGCAGGAGCAGGAGATTCCCGAGCCGGAACCGGCCGCAGTTATAGGTAAGGATGTCCAGGATGAACCGCGATCGACAGGGTTGCGTGTGCCGGCCTGGAAAGGGTATTTCCCGTGCCGCTGGCTGCGGACCGCCTTTCAGGCCACCGTTTTGCCCGCAACCACCAGGATCTTTTTGGGCCTGCGGATCAGCGGACTGGAACATCTTGCGGCCATGCAGCCTCCGGTCATTTTTGCCGCCAATCACAGCAGTCATATGGACACCCCGGCCCTGCTCACCGCTTTGCCTCTGTCCTGGAGGCTGCGGGTGGCCCCGGCTGTGCGTCAGGACTACTTCTGGCCGCTTTTGCAGCCGGAGCAGACCTCTTGGCACAACAGGCTGGCATCCAGGGGGAAATATATCCTGCTTGGGCTCTTCCTGAACATCTACCCCCTGCCCCAGCGCACAGCCGGGGTGCGTCGGGCCCTGCGCTATGCAGGACGTCTCGTGGACGCAGGTGAGTGTCCGCTCATCTTTCCCGAGGGCATGCGTACACCCAATGGTCGGATCCAGCCCTTTCAGCGCGGAGTGGGCTTTATGGCCCGGGAGCTGGACGTGCCCATTGTCCCTGTCCGTTTGTCCGGCCTGTTCGAGCTTTTCTCCATCCATCACCGTCTGCCCCGTCCGGGCCGGGCTGAGGTCGCCTTCGGGCCGCCGGTGTATCCGTCTCCGGATGTGGATGCGGCCGGCTTGACTTCCCAGGTTCAGAACCGGATCCAAGACATGCATCCGTAGCTTCTGGACGTAGATACCCTTGGTCTACAGCGGCAACGATAATCTGCTGGGAATATTCCACAAAGCCTGGGAGCCCTTCTGAACCGGGGCTATGCGCTCCTGAACCTGGTCCTGGCTGGTGTCGTTTACCACCCAGCATAGGTTGAGAGGTACCTGCTTGGCAAGGAAAGGCCTGCAGGCAGTGCCCAGGCGGTCTTACACCGCCTTGCGCCCGCGTTCTGGCTTGACAGTGGCTAAAACCAGGGCCCCGGAGGCGAAAAAGGCGATAAGAACCAGGATGGACAGGCGGGGCGATCCAGTCAGATCGGCAAACAGGGCAAAAAGAAAGGGACCCAGGATGGAGGCGAACTTGGCGCTTACAGCGTAAAAGCCGAAGAACTCCGCGTTACGGCCGGCCGGAATCAAGGAGGCGAACAGAGAGCGGGAGGCGGCCTGACTGCCGCCCAAAATCAGGGCCACCACAAATCCCAGGGTCCAGAACTGCCAGGAAGTGGTGATGGTGGCTGCATAGCCGGTGGCGGCCATGAACAGGACCAGGGTGAGCAAAATGACCCGCTTGGCTCCGTATCTTTCAGCCAACCGACCACAGGCCAGAGCCCCGGGCATGGCCATAAACTGGACCATGAGAAAGCAGCCGATGACCGATGCCTGGGGCAGATCCAAGATGTCTCGGGCAAAGACTGCGGACAGGGCGATGATGGCCTGGATGCCGTCGTTGTAAAGCAAAAAGGCGATGAGAAAGCGCAGGAGGTCCGGATAGGCCGTGATCTCCTGTACAATGCGTTTGTAGCCGCGCAGGCCGGAGGGGAGGGCCTGCTGCCGAGCCGGAGCCCGGGTCCCGCGCAGGAGCCACACAGCGGGGATGGAAAACACCAGCCACCACAGTCCGGTGAAAACAAAACCGGCTCGGGTAGCTACGTCTTGGCTGCTGAGGCCGAAGGCTCCGGGAAAGGAAATGAGCAAAACGACCACCAGGAGGGCCGATCCTCCTCCCACGTACCCCAGGGCGAATCCATGGGCTGAAAGGCGGTCCATCTCCTGTTCAACCGGGGCCAGGACCGGAAGCAGGGCGTTGTAGTAGATATTTGCGGCGGCAAAAGAAAAGTTGGCGGAGATAAAGAGGATAAGGGCCAGCCAGTAACGGTCTCCTGCAGCCCAAAACAGGGCTGCAGTGCACAGCGCCCCCAGGCTGCAGAAAAGGCTCAGCCAGGATACGTGCCTGCCGTTTCGATCTCCTAATGCCCCCAGGATGGGAGCTGCCCCGGCCACCAAAAGCATGGACAGGGAGACTCCGTATCCCCAGAGGACCGAGGCCTGTACCGGCTGGGAGCTCCATAAGACCTTTGCCCCGCCCTCAGGCACTAAGTGCACAAAATACACCGGCAGAACAGCCGCCAAGATGACTGTGGCGAACGCAGAATTGGCCCAGTCGTACACGCACCATCCAAACCAGGTTCTGGACATCCTTTTCTTGAAAATCACCATGTGTCCCTTGCAAAATACCCCATCTCAGTATAGGGGGTGGCGAAGGTGGGTAATGCGTCCATCACACAAAGCCCTGTTGGGGCCAAAGCAGAGCACAATAATCACATGTCCCACTTCAAACAACAACCACTTACCCTGGCCCGTATGAGGTTCTCAGGGAACAGCTCTGTGTTTTTTTCTCCGTGCCCCTGTTGCAAACAGATCGGCAAAAATGTAGGAAACCTCATAGGAGGATATCCAGGCTATGCGCTATGAAGGACCGATATACCGCCCTCCCAGCGAGGCGGACAGCCTGCTCATTCAAGCCACTGTGGGTTGTCCGCACAACAAATGCACCTTTTGTATGGTGTACAAGAAGGGCCCCAAGTTCAAAGTCCGGCCCACGGAGGATATCATAGAGGATATGTATACTGCCCGAAAGCAGGTCGGGGCATCCGTGCGGACCATGTTTTTGCCGGCCGGAAACAGCATTGCGGTGCCCTCTGAGGATCTGGCCCGGATATGTCGGGCAGCCAGAAAGATCTTTCCTCTGCTGGAGCGGATCACGGTGTATGGGTCGGCCAGGTATGTCCTGGACAAGGGCGAGGACACAATGAGGCAATTGGCCGAAGCCGGGCTGTCCAGGGTTCATATGGGTCTGGAGAGCGGCAGCGATGAGGTTTTGCGGCGGATAAAGAAGGGGGCTGCCCGGGAAGAGCAGATCCGGGCCGGACAGATGCTGTCCAGGGCCAAAATACAGAACAGCACCTATGTCATGCTGGGCATTGGGGGCAAAGAGCGAACTGTGGAGCATGCCCTAGAGACGGCCTCAGCGGTCAATGCTATCAGCCCGGATTTTGTTCGGGTACGGACCTTTCTGCCTAAGGTGAATACACCTCTGCTTTGGCAGATTGAAAAGGGCGAGTTTGAGATGGTCACCCCGCACGAGGCCCTGCAAGAGCTTCGGCGTCTCATAGCGGACACCACCTGTCAGACCCGGCTGACCAGTGATCACTATACCAATTATATCCAGGCCGACGGGGTTTTGCCTAAAGACAGGGAGCGGCTTCTGGGGCTGGTGGACAAGGCCTTGTCCTGGGATGAGAGTTCTTTCCGGCCGGTGTATGTGGGCAGACAATGAGCATGCAGGTAAACCTTGGCCCAAAAACCTGACTGATGCTTTTATGTGCACAGGCCTTGGCATATAATTTTCTTGGAATGAACCTATGCGATCTTCTGTGCTTATGCTGTATGCAATCATCCTCTTATCCACCCCTGTTTGGGGTTTGGAGATCGACCGAGTCTTAGTCCAAAAGTCTGAGGAAAAAATGTACCTTGTGACTCAAGGGGAAAGAGTTCGAGAATACGAGATTATCCTGGGCTGGGATCCCGAGGGGCACAAAAGGCGGGAAGGGGACGGCCGGACTCCGGAGGGCACATACATCCTTGACTACAAAAAGGAGGATAGCTCCTTTTATAAGGCCATCCACATTTCGTACCCCAATGAGTATGACAGGGCCTGGGCCAGAAAGCGAGGTCTGGATCCAGGTGGGCTGATCATGATTCACGGCCGCAAGAACGGTGTTTCCAGGGCCGCTCGAGAAGCCCGAAAGTACAAATGGACCAACGGATGTATCGAGGTAACCAACAAAGAGATGGATGAGATCTGGGGTTTGGTGGAAACCGGAACACCCATAGAGATCCGGCCTTAAAACCAGCAGCTGTGAACCACAGAGGCACGAGGCCGCGAGGAACAGGGATGTGTTGTCATTCCCTGGAAGAGCTTTGGTGCGGAGTTTCGTATGCCTAAATAAAGTTAATAAGTATTCGTTTATGTGGATGAGAAATAGGCTACAGATAGGTAGATATGACACTCTCCATCCCTGCGATGACATGAATACAGGCCATCGCAGGGATGGAGTGAGGTTTCTTTACTCTTTAAATCAATGCATTGATTCCTTGTCCATTCATCTGTTCATTTGCATATACAGGTTCACCTTGGTCTGAAAATGAAACAGGCTGATTTTGTTCAATCTGTCTTTGATGGTTTCTTTGATTGTCTCCCATGTTCTCGCCATTGAGACCCTCATTCCTGGGGGAGAGCATTTCCATGGAGGCCTGGCTGAGGCTTACGGAATCTCCCTCCAGCCCGTTGCGCTGTATACTGTGGCTCTGGTCCTGATTTGCCCCATCTGGGTGCATACGCAGTGAGGAATTGGTCCGACTCTGCTGTTGTTGGGCCACAGCTCCAATTTGTTCCATAGCTCCGTTCGATGCGCTGATAGCTGCACTCATTGGCTCACCTCCTTAAAGGGTGAGGGTTGGACATCCTGTTCTGAGGTTCAAGGAGTAAAGCAGATCGTGCTTTGAGTATCCTTGCCTGTGCCTGGGAGCCTATCTTGGGATCAATCCAGCGTCAATAGCTCGTCACACTCGGTTCAGGGATGTCTCATGTCCTGATGCATCCCACTGTATTTATGTCCCCAACAGGGATATGACCAGGGGCAGGGAGATGCCGGAGGTTACTGTGGTGGTTAAAATAAGAGCGGCCAGAAGCTCCGGAGAACGGTTGAATTTGATGGCATACATCAAGGGCAAGAGGGCGGCCGGCCCGGAGGTCTGAACCAAAGCCACATTATGTTCCAGAGAGGTGAATGCAAACAGGCTTAAAAGTTCATTGGCCAGCAGGGGAGAGGCAATGAGCCGAACAATCAAGGCCATGAGAATGGACCAGGCAAAGACCGTCCAGTGCCGGTTCAGGGAAATTGTGGCCAGTTGCAGGCCCAGGACGAATATGAGCAGGGGAATGGCTCCCTGGGCCATAAGATGCACCCCTTTGGCCAGTCCTGAGGGCAGCTGCCAGCCAAGTCCGGTAAAAAACAGGGCCACGATCATGGCATGGAAGATGGGGATTTTGAGCACATCCATGAGCATATCCCTGGTTCGAACCTTGTCGCTGCTGACGAAAATGGCCAAGGTGCTCAAGGGGATATTGAAAACTACAAAGATAATGACCGACATGGGTACAGCTTCCTGCCCATAGGTGAAATAGATAAGGGGCAGGCCCAGGTTGCCGATATTGATCATGGAGCAGGCCAGAATAAAGGAGGTTCGGTCTTGAGGGCCAAGGCGGAGGGCAATGCCTCCCAGCCAGCCCAAAGTGAGCATGCATCCAGTGAGCAAAACCATGAACAAAAAGGGCTGCCAGAGCTCGGGCAGGGAGGTCTGGTGGCGGGTCAAGGAATCAAAGACCAGTAAAGGGACAAATATGTTCAAGGCCAGAGTGGCGATTTGCTTGATGTCCGGCTGGAAAAAGCGCTGGTAGAAAATGGCGGTGGCCACAATGAGCAGCAGAGGCAGCAGGGATTGGTTGAAGATGAGGAAAAATTGCATGATGTAAGGTCCACAAGGCCAAGGTTGGTTGGATTACAGAACATGGAAGGGTCAGGACATCAGGAGCCTTGGGGTAAGGATTACAAGCTTGAATTCTCGCCTATCCATTGGACAAGAGGCAGGCCCTTGAAATTTTTATCAGAAGTGTACAGAGTTGCTACTTGCATCCGGGCTGTTGCATAGACCATGGCATCGGCCATGGCAAGATCGTGGACAAGGGCCGTGTCTGCCGCTTTGATAGCCAGATTTTCATCCAGCGGGATAATTGTTGATTGTTTCATATAGCTAATAGCCAGAATTGCCTTTTCTTCGCCAGCTTCACGTTTTAGAAATTTGTATACTTCATAGAGCACAATTCCGGGGATGAGTATTCGATCTCCCTCCGCAAGGTATTTCGCATACGTTTGGGCCAGCTTACCATCGGTAAACCACTCCAGCCAACCGCAAGAATCAACTATATGCATCAGTACCTATCCTTCTTGTCCCTATAATCAGCTCCATTTACTCCTTGCGCTATGCCTCGAAGGGCCTCAAGCTCTACTTGAGGAACGAGTATAAGCATGCCGTCTTTTTCTATAATTGTAAGCCTTTGCTGAGGTCGCAGGTGGAGGCGCTCCCGTATAGCTTTTGGAATGACTACCTGGTATTTACTTGAAATTGTGGTTTCCATGGGTTTTCTCCTATATTAGAATCGATCTTTAAATCGTAAGACACTCAGATGTAACTGTCAATACAATCATAAAGGTCAGCTCTCGTTGACACCACTTAGTCCAATGTGCGAAAGTATAATTCCCATTGATTATTGATAATCCTAAGCTTGAATATTTTTGCTCAATCTGAATGCTTTACAGCACGAACAAAGGAATATCCCCGTGTCCGAGGCGGTCATCTATTTCCAACACATCTGGAATGCCCTGGTCGGCTTCCTGCGCTTTGATCCAGGGTTGCTTTCCTCCCCGGAGATGATCTTTCGGCTCCTCCTGCAAGGGATCCTGTTGTGCGGTTCTGCCTTTTTTTCCGGATCGGAAACCGCCCTTTTCTCCCTGTCCCGTCTTGACTTTCAACAACTCAGGCGGGAGCGGAACCCCAAGTCCGAGATTCTGCACGCCCTTCTGGATCAGCCCCGGCGGCTGATCATCTCCATCCTGTGCGGCAACGAGCTGGTCAACATAGCTGCGGCTGCCAACATGACCGGCATTCTCATGATCCTCTACGGTCCGGAGAAGGCCGGAGTCCTCGCGGTGGTCCTCATGGTCACCCTTCTGCTTCTTTTCGGCGAGGTCACGCCCAAGACAATCGCGGTGTCCAACCCGATTCGGGTCAGCACGAATCTGGTAGCTGTGCCCATCAATCTATGGGTGAAGATGATTACCCCCCTGCGCTGGATCATCCGCTTGGCCGCAGACCGGATCACGACCATGATCGTAGGGCAGGAGAAAGACGCTGAAAATATTCTGCGCATAGATGAGTTCAGGTCCCTGGTCGAGGAGGTGGCCAAAGGCGGAGAGCTGGATGCCACGGAACGGGCCCTGATCCATCATCTCCTGGACGCTACGGACACCGAGATCGTGGAGATCATGATCCCGCGCACCAGAACCCGATTTTTGGATGCCGATTTGCCGGTGCCTGAGCTCATTGAGAAGTTCAAGACCTTCAGGCACAGCCGGGTCCCGGTCTGTCGCTACCATCGGGATAACCTAGTCGGTTTCCTGCATGCCGAAAAGGTCCTGCGCCTGATTCTGGACAACGTCGATCTGAACACGGTCAAGCTCGAGGACATCTTGAACAAACCTATTGTTGTGCCTTTGACCAAGAAGGTGGACGAGATGTTCGACTTTTTTCAGGCCAAAAACGTTCGGGCCGCGGTGTGTCTGAATGAGTTCGGCGGAGTGGAGGGCTTCATCACCATCACCGATGTGCTCAACTTCATTTTCGGCCATGTGATTGGTGTGGTCCAGGGCAGTGAGCTCTATCAAGAGCGGGACGAGAACTCATACGAAATTCCGGGGGAAATGAAGCTGACCGATTTCAACAACCTGACCCACTTCGGCTTGGAGGATCCCCGGATGACCACCATCGGCGGGGTGGCCTTCAGACATCTCGACCGTCTGCCTCAGGAAGGCGACAGGGTCGTTGTGGAAGGATTAGAGATGACTGTTCTGGAGATGGACGGGCATCGCATAGCCAAGGTCAGAGTATCCTTGGGCGAGAGCGATGACTCTGAGGAACCTTCAGGAACTGGTGAACAGGAATCGGCTGAGTCTTTGCCGCATGTTGAGGGAACAGCAGACAGTCAAACGGACGCACAGAGGGAGAGCTGAATGGATCTTATACTGATATTCGGAGCCATGCTCCTCCTTTTGCTGCTGAAAGGGTTTTTCTCCGGATCAGAGATCGCCCTGGTCAACTCGGACAAGATGCGGCTTCACCATCTGGCCAATCAGGGAAACAAAGGGGCCAAGCTCATACTCCGCCTCTTTCAGCGTCCGGAGATCCTCTTGGGTACCACCCTGGTCGGGACCAATCTGTCCACGATCATTCTGACCACTTTGGGAACGGTGCTCATGATCGAGGCCTTCGGTCCTCGCGGGGACGTGTACGCCTTTCTGATCTATACTCCCATATTCCTTATTCTCGGCGAGATAGTCCCTAAAAGTGTCTACCAGCAAAGCTCGAACACCCTGGCCCCGATCATTGTCTACCCCTTGCGCTGGTTCTCCATCCTCTTTGCTCCCATTATATTCGTTTTCTCCAGGGTGGCCGGCCTGGCCGTCAAAATTACCGGGGGGGGGAAGACCGCCGGTAATCTGTTTATAACCAGGGAACAGATCCGGACCGTTCTGGAGATGTCTGAGCGCAGCAGCGGGGTTGATCGCTTCGACCGCAGCCGGATCAAGCGGGCCATCAGGTTCAGCGAGACAACGGTCGGCGAGGCCATGGTTCCGGTGGCGGAGATCACGGCCATCAACAAGCAGCAGACGACCAGGGAGGCAATCTCCCTGGTCCGCAGGCACGGGTACAATCGCTTGCCGGTTTATGAGCAAAACATATCCAACATCTTCGGAGTGGTTACCCTGAGCACGTGGGATCTGATGAACCCGGAGCTGCAGCAAAAGAGCCTGCATGATCTCATCCAGCCGGCCCACTTTGTATCTACCTATCAGACCATTGATCAGCTCATGCCAATTCTGCAGGGCAGAGAGGACCACATGGCCATTGTTGTGGACGAGTTCGGCTCAGCTGTGGGCATGATCACCATGGAGGATATCCTGGAAGAGGTGGTGGGGGAAATCGACATGGGTTTCGATTTTGAGGAGTATCTGCCCAAAAAACGCGGCAAGCTGAAAAAGGTTTCCGAAGATGTCTTCATAGTCGATTCCCGGCTCCCGATATCCGAAGCCAACGATCTCCTGGAGCTGGAGTTGCCGGTCAAGGAATCGCACACAGTGGGCGGGCTGGTTATGGCCAGACTCAGGCATATTCCGGAACCAGGGGAGTTCATAGTCGAGAGCGGTTGTCGTTTTGTGGTTGAAGAGGCCTCAAACCGGGCCATCAAGAAACTGCGCATAGAAAGGCTTGTCTGAGAAGAGCCTACAGCCAGCGGTACACAAAGATGGAAAGCATGGTCAGGTCTTGCTTATCAGACACAAGATCAGGGGCTTTTGTACGATGTGCCCATTCCAGATATCCAAGCCCCAATGGCTACGGCCAAGGCGGCAATGGCCAGCTCAGTTCTCCATGTCTCCATTCCGGCCAGAACCAGCAAAGTGGTGGCCACTATGGGCACGGTATAGCACAGGGCGCTCAAAAGCCCCGGATGCCCGAACCGAAGCCCTTGTCCCCAGGCCAGAAAGGCCAACCCATAGGGGCCAATTCCAATGATGAGGGCTGCCAGCAGGACTGCTGTCGAGAGGTGAAAGGCCGTGTTTTCCAGCAATATATGCAGCAGGGCAGCGCCTATACCGGCAAAGGCGAATATCCGTGCATGCAGACCTAAATCAGCGGGCAGCCGCTTGAGCATGCACGAATATCCGAGCCAGCAAAGGCCGCTGGTCAGGCCCAGGGCATAGCCCTGGAGAACGTTCACTTCCAGTCCGCTCCAGGCTGATCCTCCATCCCTGGTCAGCAAAGCCAAGGCGGCCCCGGCAAAGGACAGCAGCACGCCTGTGCCCATTTGTATGCTTGGAAGACGCCCTGTTTGAATACATATCAGGCCGGAGAGGCCAAGAGGCCACAGGTAGGTCACCAGAGTCACTTCAGCAGCCGGGCCCTTGGCCAGGGCGGCAAAATAGAAAACCACGGCTCCAAGAAGAAAAAGAGCTGACCACTTTGCATCCCGGCCTGCCCGAGGCTCCCTCTGGTCCCTGGAGGACGTCTTGAGATGGCCGCTTAAAACCCAGGTCACCAAAGAGGCCATGAACAGGGACATACAGGTCAGCTGCAAGGGAGGGATGTCGTCGGCCATGACCCGAAGCAGAGGCAACGCGCCCCACATCAAAACAGCAATGCTGCCCAAAAAATTTCCTTTGAAGCGAGTATTTTTAGGTCCGAAGCGATCTGTGCCGATCATTGTGCGCATGGCTTCCCTCTTTTTTATAATATGCAAATATATTATAATCCTATGTATTATTCTTTGCTCTCTTGCCCAAGAAGATATGCAGTATATGCGCTTCAGGCAAATGAATAGTTTTGATTCAAGGATCAATTTCTGTGATGAATAGACTCGAGCCTGTCCTGGATTTGGAGCTCCTGAGGACCCTTACCGTTATCGTTGATAGCGGTGGATTCACAGAAGCAGCCAAGAGGTTGCATCGAACCCAGTCCGCGATCAGCATGCAGGTCAAAAGACTGGAAGACTCGCTGGGCGTTCGGCTCTTACACCGCAACCGGTCCCGCATTGTTCTGACATCAGAGGGGGAGACCCTTTTGGACTACGGCCGAAGGATGCTTTCATTAAATGATGAAATAAGGCAGTCCTTGAGCGCTCCGGCAGTGGAAGGGACTGTACGCTTGGGCATCCCGGATGATTACGCGTTTTATCTGCCCAATATTCTTGCTCGGTTTGCCGAGTTGTATCCTGCGGTTACCCTGGATGTGCGCTGTGAGCTCTCCGTTGATCTGGTTCAGGAGCTTCGGGAAGGAAACATCGATCTGGCTGTGGTCACCCGGCAGCCCAAGAGTCCCGGGGGGCATGTCCTGAGATCAGAGCAATTGATATGGGCCGCAGCCCAGCAAACAGGTGCCGAACATCGAAGTGTTTTGCCCCTGGCCCTTTTTCCGGAAGGATACTGCGTCTTTCGGGAACTGACCCTCGAGGCCCTGCGCTCGGCAGGTTGTCCATGGCGGATAGCCTATACCAGTCGTTCCCTGGAGGGATTGCTGAGTGCTGTCTCCGCCGGTTTGGCAGTCACCGTGATTACCCGCTCCATGCTGCGGGAAGGATTAAGGGAGATCGAACCGGAAGGCCCAGCCGGACTCCCGCCCTTGCCCCAAGTGGAAATCGCCTTGCATCGAAGCCCGGGACGACCTTCGGAGTCCACACAGAAATTGACGGAACT
Source organism: Thermodesulfobacteriota bacterium (assembly GCA_051749205.1). Lineage (GTDB taxonomy): Bacteria > Desulfobacterota > Desulfovibrionia > Desulfovibrionales > Desulfothermaceae > Desulfovermiculus. The sequence goes on from JBNJII010000010.1 coordinate 15,410, forward strand.
TATTTCCGATTCTTTGAGTATCATATCCACATAAACAAGGAGCGAGTATGGCACATATTGAAAGCCTACCCTTCGGCCGGACCGGGCACATGAGTTCCAGGGTCATCTTTGGATCATTTGCTCTCAAGGACGCGAGCCGGAAGGTATGCGCAGATGTCCTGGAACTTCTCTATGCATACGGGGTAAATCATATCGATACCGCTCCGAGCTACGGCCAGGCAGAGCTGAGAGTCGGCGAGTGGATGGCTGGGCACAGGAAGGATTTTTTCCTGGCCACCAAAATCGATGTCAGTGATTATCAGCAGGCCAAGGAGCAGTTCCACCAGTCATTGGAACGCCTGCAGGTCGATCATGTGGACCTGCTGCAGCTGCACAACCTGACCGATGAAACAGTCCGGGAGTTTGTCATGGCCGACGGCGGGGCCTTGGAATATTTGGCTGAGGCCAAGGCTCAAGGTCTGACCCGCTTCATCGGAGTCACGGGACACGGATTTCAGGCCCCGCAGCGACATTTGGAAACTGTGCACAGATATCCCTTTGATTCGGTTTTGGCCCCTTGCAACTACATGCTGATGCAGATGGAGGGCTATGCCCGCTCTTTTCATCGGCTCCGGGAGTTTTGCGAGCAAAACGGCCTGGCCTTGCAGACCATCAAGTCCGCGGCCCGGAGGAAATATCCGAACCCAAGCTGGACGCATGCAACCTGGTACCAGCCTCTCAGCAATCCCCAGGCCATTGAAAAGGCAGTCGCCTGGGTGCTGGGCATCCCGGAGGTCTTTGTGGTTTCCACCGGGGATCTGACGGTCCTGCCCCATATTTTGTCTGCAGCCGCGGAGTTCCAGGGCCGGCCAACAGAGGCCGAGATGCAGGGCCTGGTCCGGGAGCAGGGGATGGAGCCGTTGTTTACCTAATATCGGGTCTTATAAGTGTTCTCCCATAAGGAGAAATAGGAATGGCTTCGCATGGACTTCATGATATGTTGACCATAGATGAGCTGCTTCGACTTTAAAGCACATGGGCTGCCTGGATTGTATATATTGGGAAGATGTATCAGGAAGGTGGAGATTACAGGAGTGCAGCCTGAAAAAGGAGATTGAGGCCTTGGAAAAGCAAAGTCTTAGCTTCGTGTATGAAGCTTTGGAACGTATGGAGGAAGGGTTTAAGGACTTGCCTGATTACACTATCGGCGAGGATATGTCCGCAATGCGGGCTGTTTTGATGCAAACAGCAGAGAAGATGCAGGACAATTATCCGTACCATCACCCCTTATATGCGGGACAAATGCTCAAGCCGCCTCACCCAATCGCCCGTTTGGCGTATATACTGGCCATGTGGATCAACCCCAATAACCACGCTTTGGACGGAGGGCGGGCAAGCTCAGCCCTGGAGAAGGAAGCCGTAGCCGATATAGCCAGGATGTTCGGATGGGAAACCCATTTGGGACATCTCTGTGGCGGGGGCACTATGGCCAACATGGAAGCCCTGTGGGTGTCGGGAAATCTTCAACCAGGAAAAAAGATTGTGGCCTCAGACCAGGCCCATTACACCCATAAACGTCTCTCTGGAGTTCTGGGTCTCCCCTTTCAGTCTGTTCCCTGCGACCACAAGGCCAGGATGGATGTTCAGGCCCTGGAGGAGGTGCTCAAACAAGGGGATGTGGGCACAGTGGTGGCCACCATGGGGACTACGGCGGCAGGGGCCGTGGACCCCTTGCCCCGGATCCTGGACTTGCAGAAGAAATATTCTTTCCGACTTCATGCCGATGCTGCCTATGGTGGGTATTTTGTCCTGGCTCAAAACCTGAACCCAGAAACCCGACACGCTTTGGACCGGCTGGGGGACGTGGATTCTCTGGTGATTGACCCGCATAAACACGGATTGCAGCCCTATGGCTGCGGCTGTGTGTTGTTTAGGGATCCATCTGTGGGCAGGTTGTATAAGCACGATTCGCCATACACGTACTTCAGTTCTGCGGATCTGCATCTTGGTGAAATCAGCCTGGAGTGTTCCCGACCCGGGGCATCTGCCGTGGCCTTGTGGTCCACTCTGCGCATGTTTCCGTTGACTCCGGGGGGGACTTTTGCAAACAACCTTGAAAAGTCCCGTCAAGCCGCCCTGAGCCTTTATGAAAAAATCCGGAATGATCCCCGGTTTCTGGCGGCCTTGGAGCCGGAATTGGACATCCTGGTCTGGGCTCCCCGGGCAACACAGGCCACCCAGATTTCACACCTGTCCCAGCAGATATTTACCGAGGCAGGCAAGCGCAACCTGCATCTGGCTGTGGCCAAATTTCCCAAGACCCTCCTGGAGCAGACATGGGACATAGAGTGGGATCAGGAAGAAGTGAGCTGTTTGCGCTCCTGTCTGATGAAGGCTGAACACCTGGAGTGGGTGGAATCCATTTGGCATATATTGGATCATTGTGCGGATCAGGTGAGAAAAACCGTTTAAGGTTTGGTTACATGCGAGCGCGGCAGTCAAGGGATGAATACGGAGGGATTGATTTCGTACAGCGGCGATCTGTGGCGGACAGCCTCTGACAAAGAAGAGAGCTTGGGGCTGATGACCCCGACGGCCTTGAAGCCGATGATCAGTGTTTCCAACTCGGCCTGGATCCCGGCCTCCTGCAGGGCGGCTCCCAGCAGGTTGGCACTGAGAACGTATCCTTGGGCGTACTGCCGGACATAGTCGATAAAAGCGGTCATGGTTTCCGGAGAATGGGGCAGGGAAGACAAGACCAGGGGCAGAATGCGCTCCGGCTGCCAGCGGCCGGTGCTGCGCCCCGCCTGCACCAGATGCCTGATGACCGGCGGCTGTTTCCATACACAAGAGGGGCGCATATCCGGCTTTGCCTCTTCCCAGGCCATGCTGGACCCACTGTCTGGGGCTGGAATAAGCAGACGCCAGGAATAGGCTGTCAGCAAAACATCCGCAGTGTCCTGGTCCAGGACCTCGGCCAGCTCTCCCAGCATTGCTGCTTGGTCCTTGTCCTGCAGGCAGGACAAGGCCAGGGCCAGCCCGGGAATGTCCTCTTCCCGGGTAAAGCCCAAAGCCTGCTCCAGAAGATGAATGCCTTCAGCTGCACAGCGGGCCTGCGAACAGGGATTTGGTTCCATAACGTATCCTGAAAATACGTAGTATACAAGTATCAGGCCCAGGAGAGCATGATAGATTCCAGGGTCTGCGTTGATCGGCCTTGTTCCAGCAAAGAACCACTGTCCAATTGCCGGAAGTTGTTTTCAAACGGTACACGGGCTGTGTTCTGATAGAGAACGCCAATGGGGATCCGCTCTCCCCATTCACGACTTAAGCGCATGGCCGCCTCCCAGTCTGCAGGGTCGTGATCTGCATCAATTTGCGTACAGCGTTCTTTGTACCAGGAATGAGTGTTCACCTTGTTAAAGGATACACAAGGCTGGAGGATGTCGACCAGGGCCAAGCCCGGATGCAAAACAGCGGCCTGGATCAGGGACCTCAGATGGTCGGTCAGACCGGAAAAGCCTCGAGCCACGAATCCGGCCCCCAGGCTCAGGGCCACGGACAGGGGAGCAAATGGCGCGGAGAAAGCCCCGTGCGGCTGGGCCTTGGTGATCTGGCCGGCAGCAGTGGTCGGACTGGCTTGACCCTTGGTCAGTCCATAGATCTGATTGTTGTGGACCAAAAGGGTCAGATTGATGTTCCTGCGCACGGCAGCCAGGAAATGATTTCCTCCCTCACCGTACATGCACCCGTCTCCGCTTTCCACAATAACATCCAGTCCGGGGTTGGCCAGTTTGATTCCTGTGCCCACCGGTAAGGCACGGCCGTGCAAGCCGTTGAACATGTTGCACAAAAGATAGTGAGGAGCTTTGGCCGCCTGGCCGATACCAGAGGCAAAACAGACATCCTGAGGTCGTCGATCCAAGCCGGCCAGGGCATCCTTGACCGCTTTGAGAATCATGTGGTTACCGCATCCCGGACACCATGCGGTTTCAAATTGCCCGAAATCAGTGCTTTGTACCATGAGTTCCCTCCTTGGTCAGGGCGTACAGTCTGGAAACGATGTAGGCGGCGGTCAAGGGACGTCCATCGTAGCGCAGGATGCCGGCATGCACATTCAAGCCGGTCTGCTGGCGGATCAGGGCGGCAAACTGGCCCTTGGCATTGCCTTCTACACAGATTACTTGTCCTGCCTGTTGCAGGTGATGTTCAAACTGTGCAGGATCCAGAGGCCAGAGCTGAGAAAAATGCAGACTTCCGACATTCATGCCTGAACCGTTGCAGATTTCAGCTGCCTCGGTCATCGCTCCTTTGCTTGATCCCCAGCCCAGAAGCAGAATGTCCGGGCGGTCCGGCCCAGACTTTTGCGGCGGGATCACCTCCTGTCTGAGACCGTTTTCTTTGTGTCTTCGTTTGTTTACCATGTCTGTTCTGACCTGACCGCTTTCGGTTATGTGTCCGTCTGGTGTATGCTCGTCGCTGTCAGCCACGACCAGAGCGGGTCCGCAGCCCGGCAGAGCCCGGGGAGATACACCGGAGGCAGTAAGCTGGAAGCGGGCATAATCGGCAGGAAAAGCAGAAGTATCCGGCCTGGCCACCGAAGGCAGGCTTTGCAGATCGAAAGCAGGCACGGCCCGGTAGGAATCGGCCAGAAACTGATCGGTGATGACAATGCTCACACTCTGGTATCGTTGGGCCAGGTCCATGGCCTTCCTGGTCAGGTGAAAACATTCTTCCGGGGTACCGGGAGTCATGATTGCCCGCGGAAATTCTCCGTGTCCACTATACAGGGCCAGTTCCAGGTCGGACTGCTCGGTCCTGGTGGGCAGACCGGTAGCCGGACCGGGCCGCTGGGCCAGGACGATGGTCAGCGGGGTTTCGGTCATTCCAGCCAGACTGATGCCTTCGCCCATAAGGGTGAACCCTCCCCCAGAGGTGGGGACAATGGGTATCGCACCGGCAAAAGAGGCCCCTATGGCCATATTTACAGCGCTGAGTTCGTCTTCGGCCTGTTCCACAATGCATCCCAGCTTTTGATCATGGGCAGCCAGGTTCAAGGCCACTCCGGTGGCCGGAGTCATGGGATAGAAGGAACAGAAGTTGGCTCCTGCAGTCATGGCTCCCAGAGCCACAGCCTCGCTGCCGGCCAGCATGAGCCTGGACCCGGCTGACGGAGGGGAGACCCGGGGCAGATGCCAATTTGACGTGGCCTGTTCAGAGACCCATTGCAGACCGTTGTGAAAGGCCTCCAGGTTCTTCTCGGCCAGGTTCTGGGCTTTGGACCCGAAAACAGAACGGACCACGTCTGCCCCGATTTCCTGGCTGAGACCCAGGATGCCGCTCAGGCATCCCAAGGCTACGACATTAAAAAGGATTTTCTTGTCCGCCAGGTCCTTAAAAGGCACTGTGAGCAGAGAATCGACATTGTTTCTTTCCACGTCTTCACTGGCCAGTATCAGGTGGGCTGCGGCCATCTTCTCCTGAAGCAGGTCTATGCTCTCTGAGGTGAAGGCAGCCAGGATGTGAATCTCATCCGCAGGGCCACGCAGAGGCCGGGTACTGGTTCGGATGGTAAAAGAGTTGTGTCCACCTCGGATTCGGGACATATAATCTTGGGTGACCAGGATTTCATAGCCGGAGCGGACCAGGCTTTTGGCCAGGAGCTGGCCCATGGTGTCCAGGCCTTGCCCGGCTTCGCCGCCTATACACAGGGTTATGTCGTCCATTACTCCCCCAGGGTTAGATGATTTTTGGGCTGAACAGGGTGAGGCCAAAAAAGATTTTATTCCTGGATCCTTTAAAATTCTAGCCAGTCACTTCGGGAATGTAAAGCAGAGGTGGTATCAAAAAGTTGATTCTTGGCATCTTGCCAGTCATAAGTTGTATACGTTACCCAGCCTTGTCAAAGATCTTTCGCTTCCAATCACCTGCCATTACATATTCTCTCATCCTTTAAGACCTCAAAGTGATGGATTGCTCAGCCCTGTTGGCCGATTGAGTGTATTCTAAGCCTCAAAACCGGGGCTTTTTTATGCTCTCAACCACCGTCCGGGAGACAGGAATTTTTATGCAAGTCCATTTCATTATGTGCAAGTAATTTCTAGAATTGAGCAAAAAATTTACACATTGAAAACGGCTGTGGACCTGCTGCCAAAGGATATGACGTCATTTTAAGCTCATATAATATTTATGGTTTTATTGTATTTTAAAAAAAATAGATGTCTGCACAATACTTGCATATAAGAATGAATACTCACCTTGTGATATGAATATGAGATTTGAGAGTTAACAAGGGAGATTTCAAAGTAAATACAAAAAAACAATGTCTTGAATTCGTTTCTCCATATCTTTTTCTCTCCTGTGCATGCTGAGCATAATAAGGAGCTGTACTTCACACTATGGCCAATATCAAGAGCATTCATTCAGTGTGCACCTCTCTTATGCAATTTCTGCAGAATGCTTATGAAGCCTATTCAGTATCCGAAGGGGATCCGGAGGCAACTATGCAGGATGAGTTCCCCTGTACTTTCAGAGTCCTTTCTTCGGGTGAGCTGGAAACGGATTCAGATATTAGAACGTCCCTCACTCTCTATCTCTATCGGGTAACCATTAATGAACACGTGCGCGGCCAATCGACTATAAGAGCTTCTGGAGACCGGGCCTCACCATTGTGTTTGGATCTGCATTTTCTGCTCACAGCCTGGGCCGACAGCGCCTTTGCCGAACATACGATTTGCGCCTGGGTCATGAGCCAGCTGCATCAACATCCTATTATGGACGTTTCATCTCTGACTGCAGAAGGTGGCTGGCGAAGGGATGACGTGGTCCAGATCATTCCGGCTGAGCTGTCCAATGAAGACCTCATGCGCATTTGGGACGCCCTGGCTCCCACCTACCGCCTGTCTCTCTCCTATATCGCCAGGGTGATACGTATCGACCCGGATGAATCAGTAACCGGTTTGCCGGTTGTGGCTAGCCGATACACCTATCTGGCCAAACATGACCATGTTGAATGAACGTATTGAGCAACGGGTCCTCGGGGCTCTGCGACTGGTGGATAGAGCCACCGGAGGGCCGCTGACCCGGCCCCTGAAAGTCTTCTCCGACTCAGCCAGATTGGTGCGTAATCTGAGCGGGTTGTACGTGGTGACCCAGGCCGACGGCCTGGAGGAGCATACCGAGTCTTTCCTGGCTCCCCCCGACAATCCAGCCCCGGAAAGCAATACATACAACATCGAGGTCCATGATCCGCAAATGCACTACCTGCCCAGGTTGGTCAGTCTGCGACTGCCCCGGGACCCCGATCCGGGCAACGCAGGCAGTCCCGATTCCCTGTTTAAGGCCCGGGATGTGGCCATGTATCCCTCCAGCACAGCAAGGCTGTCTCCAAACTGGTCCACGGTTCGGGCTTTTGTGACCCTGGGTCCTGATGTGCAAACCGCCAGGCCGGTGCGGGGCTGTTTGATCCGCATTGTAGATGCCGGCCAGGAAACAGAGCTGGCCTGGGGCATTTCGGATGAACGGGGCGAAGCCCTGGTCATCGTTCCCGGGGTGCCGGTGACCAAATTTGCTGATGGAGAAGGTGAAGGAGGGCCGCCTGGCGCCCCTCCTTTCGGGGGAGGACCTCCTGGTCACGGGGGAGGTGATGATAAATCGCCTGTGGTGGTTTATACCCTGGCAGTACGCTTGGAAGTTTCTTTGCAGCCCTTTGCCTCATGGCCGGTCAATCCGGAGCAGTTGGAGCAAAATCATGAAGTCAATCGGCGCATGAGTATGGATTTGGAACTGACCACCGGACGGATGGAACGCGTCGCAATCCATTTAACCTGAGAAAGGGAGATCGATCATGCCTGAGTATCTTGCCCCCGGCGTTTACGTGGAAGAGGTCAGCTTTCGGGCCAAATCCATCGAGGGAGTGAGCACCAGCACCACTGCTTTTGTAGGCCCAACGCGCAAAGGGCCGACTAGCGGGGAGCCGGTCTTGATCACCAGCTTTGGAGATTTTCAGCGAATCTTTGGCGGTTTCGAGAGCCTTGATTTCGGAGCCGGCCAAGTGCCCAACTATATAGCCCATGGGGTACGCAACTATTTTGACAACGGCGGGGCCCGCCTCTTTATGGCCCGGGTCTACAGGGGCAGCGGCGGTATTGCCGGCAGCAACTTTGCCGGCGGGGACCCTGACAATGCCAACAACCTGCGCTTTATTGCCCGCTCACCTGGCCGCTGCGGCAATGGTACAGTCTCGGTTTCCTTGTCCGAAACACCGGTCACCCACCTGGCCATGGAAAGGGCTCCGCTGGGCACCCTTATGGATGACGGGGGTACGGTCTACGTCCGCGGCCAGGAAGGGTTCGTGGATAGTAGCGATGTCGTCTTTGGGGGTCCCTTGGGGGGAGACGAGAGCTTTATCACCGTCCATGTGTTGATCACCGACGCCGATGGCCAGGAGATGTTCTACACCGATCTGGGACTGGCCCCGGGCCATCCCCAGTACATCGGCGATGTTCTCAGTCCCAGCCCCGATCGTCTCGTGGATCAGCTGGAGCTGGCCTTTGCCCTGGAGCAGGGTACCGGGGTGGACGCCTTCCGCCTGTATGCCATTTTGAGCAGCATTGACGGTGCGGCCCAGACCCTGAGCGGGGGCAGCGACGGAACCGAGCCCCAAGCCGGGGATTACGCCACACCCTTAGACGGTCTGGGAATAGTTGACGACATCTCAATCGTTGCCGCCCCTGGATATTCCTCTTTCAGCGATCGGGAAGGCATCCAGGATGCCCTGAGGACCCATGCTGAAAGGCGAAAGGCTTACCGCTTCGCCGTGCTGGATACCCGCCAGGGCATCATCCCCACCCAGGCCCTGACTGACAAGAGCGTGGTGGATTCCAGCTATGCCGCCATGTATTACCCCTGGGTGGTGGTCTCCAACCCTCTGTCTCGACCTGAAGACAGGAGTATACCCCGGGAGATTTCTTTGCCGCCCTCCGGTTTCATTTGCGGCATTTATGCCCGCAACGACATCTCCCGCAGTGTTGCCAAATCCCCTGCAAATGAGGTTGTCCGCGGTGCATTGCGCTTTGAACGCAGTATCAGCCACGCAGAACAGGAAATACTCAACCCCCGCGGCGTCAACTGCCTGCGCTTTTTTCCCGGACGCGGCTACCGTCTTTGGGGAGCCCGCACTGCCAGCTCAGATCCGGAATGGAAGTATATCGGCCCCCGGCGCTACTTTCTTTTCCTGGAGCATTCCATCGACCGGGGCACCCAATGGGCGGTGTTTGAAAACAATGGACCGCAGTTGTGGGCCAATGTCCGCCAGACGGTGAGCAGCTTCCTTTATACCCAGTGGCGCAACGGGAATCTGTTGGGTCTCACTCTTGAAGAGGCCTTCTTTGTTCGTTGCGACCGCTCGACCATGACCCAGAACGATCTGGATAACGGCCGCCTGATCTGCCTCATTGGAGTAGCGGTCCTCAGGCCGGCCGAGTTCGTCATCTTCCGCATCGGCCAGAAGACTGCGGATGCCAGGAATTGATGCACACAGCCTGCACACAGTCTGCAAGGCGTCTTTGATCTCGGTAAACGAAGACTGCAAAGACTCCTTGATACCGTTTATGTCGCAAAAAGAGCTAATACGTCCTGAGTGAGTCCGGATTGAGGGCTGAAACAGTATTTGAGCCAAGGAGATGAGCATCATGGCCGAACGTATGACCCCTTATGGAGCCTTTAATTTCCTGGTCAATCTCAACGGCCCTCACGGCCCGGATACCCCCTTGGGCGGATTTTCGGACGTCAGCGGTCTGGGTGTGGAGATGACCATGGCCGAGTACCGCAACGGAAATGAAAAGGAAAATCACATCCGGAAGGTTCCCGGTATGCACAAGGTCTCCGACGTGACACTTAAGCGCGGCATAGTCAACTCAGAGGATCTCTGGGATTGGATCAAGCAGGTCCAGCGGAGCGGACCAGAGGCCCAGCGGGATGTGGTCATCACCCTGCTCAGTGAAGCAGGAGATATTGTGGAGTCCTGGATTCTGCGCAATGTGGTGCCCATGAAGTATACCGGACCGAGCCTGGCGGCCAAGGGCGGTGGGGAGGTGGCCATGGAAGAACTGGTGCTGTCCGCAGAAGGAATCGATCTGGAGACAGCCTAAAGGATAGAACCAGCATGAAGGGACTGATCTTCGAGGCAGCCGCACCTCTGACGCAGCCGGCCCCTAACCGGTCTGACGTGGTTTGTTTCATCGGCTATGCTCAAGTAAAGGACGGGGACCCACCTCAGGAGGTGCAGGCCTGGCTGGAACGGGAGGGCTGGTGGTCCACCCCGATGACCACCGGGATTCAGGCCGGCGGGGAGTCGCTCTACGATCTGCCCCTGCCTATCCACAACTGGGAGCAGTTCGATCACTTGTTCCAATGGAATCGTCGCTTTTTCGATCACAGTCAGGCAGTGGGGGCCACATATCTGGGTGCGGCCGTACGCTCTTTCTTTGCCCAGGGAGGGCGAAAATGCTTTGTGATCAGCATGGGAAAACCGGTGGCTCTTTCCGCGGACCGGGGTGTGCGGGATGGACTTCTTCTGAAGCTGGTCCCTGAATACTCAGGACAGAGGGGGCGACGCAGTCAGTGGCATGGATTGCACCATCTTTTCGGTTTACCAGAGGTCTCCTTTGTCTCTCTGCCGGATTTGGCGGAACTGGCCTCAGTCCATGCACGCCCTGAGGTGAGATCTGAACCGACTTCGCCTCCCGAACCGCAATTTCTTGAATGTTCACAGCCGGCTCAAAGGCAAGAGCAGTCGCAGCTCACCCATCTTGATGCCCCGCGATGCAGTGATGTTGAATACGGTATCTGGGGCTCGGTCCTGCACCGGGCGTGCAGATGGCTGTCAGATTTCCGGCGTGAGGTGCAGTTGCTGGCTTCTTTGCCGCTGCCCCGAATGGGCAGTAAAGCTGAAAGGGGTCCACTGGCCTTTATGCATGAGCAGGGCTGGCTGTCCTTTACCTTGCAGTCCCCTGAGAGCCTGGCCACCGCCTTTCTGCAACTTTCCTATCCGTGGCTGGGCCAAGACTATGCCGGAGACCTCCCGGCTGGCCTGGAACCGCCCGAAGGAGTCCTGGCTGGAATGCTGGCCCGTAACTGTCTGACCCGGGGGGCCTTTCGCAGTGCTGCCGGCCTTGCGGTGTATAACCTGGTGGACATGCGTCCGCGCCTGTCTGCGGCCGCTCAGTTGGGAATAAATCCCGGGGCCTTGCCTCAGGCATCCCCGCAGGCCCCCCTGATGGACCGAGTTTCCCTGTTCGGCTTGGGACCGGAAGGTCCCGGGCTCTTGTCGGACGTGACCACCAGCAACGATTCTTTCTACCGCCAGGGATGCATCAACCGGACCATTGCCTTGGTCATGCGGGCGGCTCAAATTATTGGTCAGGATGTTGTTTTCCAGGCCTCTGGAGAACGGCTTTGGACTCGGATTGAAAAGCGGCTGGGAGATGTTTTGGGAGCGATGCAAAATCTTGGGGCTCTGGCAGGACAACGGCCCCAGGAGGCATTTCAAGTCCGCTGCGATCGTTCGACCATGACCCAGCAGGATATGGACAGTGGCCGGGTCGTCGTCCTGGTGGATATCCGTCCGGCCGCCAGCATTGAGACCATGCGGATTCATTTGAGCTTGGGTGACAGTGGGCGCGTCTCACTGACCGCCTTGGGCCAGGAGACGGCATGAGCTCGATCTATGATTATCCCCTGCACGGGTTCCGCTTCCAGGTGGATTTCAAGGAGCAAATGCTCGGCAATGAAACCGAGGGCGGAGAGGTGGTGCTTTGCAGCGGAGCCTTTTCGGAATGCAGCGGTTTGGAAGCGAGTATGGAGCCCATGACTATTCAAGAGGGTGGTCAAAACTGGGGGGCACCTCAGCGCATGGGCCGGGTCCACTTTGGGACTGTGATCCTCAAGCGCGGCCTGACCAAAACCGATGATCTGTGGACTTGGTTCAATCTGGTGGGCCAGGGGGCCTATGCTCAGCGTTTAAATGTGTCCGTGACCATGTTTGATCAGGCCGGAAATGGCCTTTTTTCCTGGACTTTATTGCGGGCCATGCCTGTAAAATTCAAAGCTCCGGAGCTGAGTGGGGACAATAACCAAGTGGCTATAGAAGAGCTGCACCTGGTTCATGAAGGTCTGGCCCGGGGCAATCCAGCTGTGAAAAAGCTGTAGGAGGAGCGATGTCTGAGTCTTCCCGTGTTCACAAGGCCAGCTTCAGCATCCAGGACAGAGAAGAGAGCTTTGCGGTCCACTTCAATCCTGATTCTTTACAATACACCATCAGCAACAAGATGAAAAATACAGGATCAGGGAACTCGGCCAAACAGTACGTGGACGAGAGTACCGGGAAGCTGAGCATGGAGCTGATTTTCGACACCACCGACACGGGTGAGGATGTGCGCCTGCACTCTGGACGTGTGGCCCGATTGATGGAGCCTGGGGAGAACGACAACGTCCCGCCGGTAGTGGAGTTTGAATGGGGCTTATACGCCTTTGCCGGGATGATGGAAAAGTATAAAGAAACTATTGATTTCTTTTCCTCCCAGGGAGTGCCGTTGCGGGCCAGAATCAATCTGACCCTGGCCAGTCAGGACAACGTTTTTGAGGCAGGTTCCACGGGAGACAGGGCCACCACAAAGGGCTTCCTTGCAGGTCGAGGCAAAGAAGACAGGGTACTGACCCCTTCACCCCCGGACAGTGACGGGCGAGGAGTGAGCCAGGTGGCCGCCAAAGCCGCAAATCCGGCCGCAGGTCGTGATCTTGCTGCTCATAACAAGCTGGAAAACATGCGTTTTCCAGGCCAAGTCCCCCTTGAGCTCAAGGGCTCGGGTTCAGTGGACGGGGGGTCCTCTCTGACTGCGCCAAGCCTTGATCAGGGCAACTCTTTCCAGCGACTGCATACCCGGGCCAAAACGGGCCACAGCGGTTCGCTCAAGCTGGACCGTTTCCTGCGATCTCCCGGAACGGCTCAGCTGGGTGTTGACGGCAAAGCAGGATTTTCAATCACAGGGCAGGCCCTCCTGCAGGGATCGGCCAGCTTCAAGGCCGATGTGGGGCAATCCGGGGCCCTCAAGTCCCGAATAGAATTTGACGGAGGTGAATGATGGGGGTGGTATTTGATCAAGTGGAGGCTGTGGTGGATACCCCGCCTCCGCAGGAGGAGCCCGAGCCGGATGCGGACGACGAACAAAAGCACGTTCACAGGCAGGCCACCAGTTGGCAGCGCCTTGAGGCCACTTTCCGGCGTCGACAGCAAAGGCTTGAGGCGGATTGAATGACCATCACTGCCCTTCAATTTCCTGCGGTTTCCAATCCCCGCCCCAGCGCGGTGATCGACGGCTTGCCTGCGGACAGGGTCAACGACCTCTTGCTGGCCATGGACATGCGTGAACAGGAAGGGGGGATGTCCGCCCTGGAGCTGCGCCTGAGCAACATCGTCAGCTATACTGACGGCAGTGCGGGGTTCGCCTTTGAGGATGAATTTGAGGTTCGACTTGGGTCCAGGATTACAATCCTGGCCGGAGACAGCAGCCAACCCCAGGAGCTGTTCCGGGGCGTGATCAGCGGATTGGAGGCTGAGTTCCCCCAGGACTCCCCCCCGGAGTTACTGCTCCTGGCCGAAGACAGGCTGCAGCAGGCCCGCATGACCCGGCGAACCCACATCTATCGGGACATGTCCGTGGCCGACATTGTCCGGGAGATTGCCCAAGGGCTCAGTCTGCAAGCCCGGGTCACCGGACTGAGCTCACCCAGAACTACCTGGGTCCAGGTCAATGAAAGCGATCTGGCTTTTGTGCGCCGCCTGCTGCGCCGTTTCGACGCCGACATGCAGATCCTGGAGGACAGTCTGCAGGTCGCCCCGGTCAGTGAAATTCAGCGCGAGGTTATTGCAGTGGAAATGTTTCATGGGCTGCGCAGTGTACGCTTTATCGCAGATCTGGCCCACCAGGTCAGTGAAGTTACCTGCAGCGGCTGGAACCCGCTCACAGGACGAGCGGTCAGCGGCCGGAGCAGTGGTCGCAACTTGGGCCCCGGACGCGGCCGGAGGGGTTTTGAAGTCCTTCGCGAAGCCCTGGGTGAACGTAAGGAGCATGTGGGTCATATTCCGGTGACCACCGACGATGAGGCCCAGGCCCTGGCGGATACGGTCTTTGATCAGAGGGTCCGGGGGTTTGTCCGGGCCGAAGGTACTGCCGTCGGACATCCCGGTATCCGGATCGGCAGTCATCTCCAACTGCACGGAGTCAGTCCCCGCTTTGAAAACACATACTTCGTGGTCAGCACCCATCATCGGTATGACCTCCAGGACGGTTACCTGACAGATTTCAAGGCCGAGTCCTCGGCCCTGGGAGAGGCGTCATGAGCGACCAGACTCTTTTCAAACAGTTCATCCCCATGCTCCAGGGCGGAAGTTATCTGGCCAGGGTTGTAGCAGTGAGCGATCCGGAGAACATTGGCCGAGTCAAGATCCGCCTGCTTTGCTTTGATGGAACGGATGAACAGGATGCCGACATCTGGGCCCGGGTGGCTGTGCCCTTTGCCGGACACGACCGGGGAGCTTTCTTTATTCCGGATGTGGACGATGAGGTGGTGGTCAGCTTTATCAATGGCGACCCGCGACAGCCAATTGTCATCGGTGGTCTGTGGAGCGGCAGTTCCGACGTTCCTGAGACCCTCGGCGGCAGCGGCGACAGCGTGGATCGCTGGACCATCACCGGCAAGGCCGGGACCAAGATGGCCATTGTTGAGGAACAACCCTCCGAAGCCACCATAATCTTCACCACCCCGGGCGGAGTCAGCGGAGAGTTGACCGATTCGGGCGGAGGCAAGATCGAAATGCGCATCGGGGGGACGATCGTGGTTTGCGACAACCAGGGGGTGACGGTGAACACGGCCATGAACGTTGTTGTTCAAGCCACCCAGGTGGAGGTCAGTGCCTCCATGGTCACGGTCAATGCGGCTATGTCCAGGTTCAGTGGTGTGGTCCAGGCCGACACGGTTATCAGCAACAGTGTGGTCAGCTCATCCTATACTCCGGGGGCGGGCAATATATGGTAGACGAAAAGCATAGAGTCAATGCGGGGCGCAGCCCCAGAGCCGAGGTCAGATGGCTGGGCCCGGCACCCCTGTGGGCCCAACACGGCCCGGCCGGCCTGCGCCTGACGGACAGCGAGCATACCGGCCGACCCGCCATCCTGCGCTTTGATCATGACGATTTCATGCCCGAGTTCATCCACATGGTCCAAAGTGAACCTGAGCGGCTGGGAGAATGGATCGCAAGGCCGGAGACCTGGCGTCAACCCATGACCTCGCCCAGACCCAGCCGGGCCGGACAGCCCCAGTCATCCCAGGTGGCTTATCTCTTGGACAGGACCCATAAAATGGCCGAAGCCAAAAAGCCGGTTTTGCCCAAGGCCATGAACCTGCAAGCCTTTCAGTCCAGGTTGAAGAAGCCCTCCCTGCCGGAAGCTACGACGGCCGATGCGCAGCAGGTGCCGCTGAAACTCTTCCAGCCCGCCCAGAAGCGGCATTATCTGATCAGCGCTTCACTGATCAACGAAGAACCGGGGTTGCCGGATTGTCTGCCGGATCTGACCCGCCGGGAAAAGGTCAGCTTTGTGGTCCGTCGTCTGATGCCCCCGGATGAAAAGGATGACCAAGCCCTGGAACAGTGGGATGAATATGCCTTTGTGGCTGGATCTGGGCCCAATAGCTGGCACCGGGTCGGCAATCACAGTTCCACACTCACCCGTACTCTGGCCCCTGGAGAAGAACAGTTGCCCATGTTTCCGGTTTCCTATCAGAGCCCGGCCTGCAGGGACAACCGCAAGCTGTTCAACGGGTCCATTCCAGTTGGCCGCAGGGAACAGTGGGTTGGTGCACAGAGGGGGCCTGATGTTGCTGGCGGCAATCAGCCTGAGGCCACTGCAGCCGGCGGGGGGCGAAGCATGGCCAGCATGCTCTTGGAGACCGACGTGGTGGCCCCATGGAAGCTGCTCCTGGAGCAGGCTGAACTGAAGAAAAATGCTGCCCAGATATCGTTTCCCCATTTGGGCACTGACGCATCGGGTAAAGCGCAGGAGCACAAGAGGCTTCTTCGCTCTGCGCGGGATGAACTGCAAACCGGCTCTTGGTATGTACTGCTGGATTTTGCTTTGTTTGTGCATAAATACTTGCCCCATGTCTGGCAGGTCCTGCAAGGGGAGAAAGAGCTGGCTGGATTGGATGAGGGTGGGCAGGAGCTGGTCAGAGCATTGCGCGCTACGGTCCTTTCCGGGGAACTGGCCTGGGAAATCATCACCGGCAAACCTGTTGATGAACATGAAGGCAGAACCCATTCAGAAGAGATCCTGCTGCATCTGTTGAAGTCCTTAGAGTTCTGCCAGAAGCAGAGCCCTGGTTCCGGGAGTGCATTCTGGATAAGGCCTGGGTTGTACAAAGGGTGGGGGTCAGACATCCCAGACGTCGATGCTCCCTATCCTTATACCACCCTGAAGTGGACTCTGGCTGAAGCCCTGGTGGCCGCGTTTGCAGCTGAAAAGGGCCTGGAAGAGGTGGAAACCACCTTGATACGTTTTGATTCAGAGGGAAAAGCTGTACCGGTGGACAGCAACTGGCCGGGATTTCTCTTTCCCCTGGCCGACCCGGATCATGAGCCGCCCCTTCCACTGGGGCCGGACTCAGAGCCATACGACCTGGAGGGCAGACAGGCTGCGGTGGACCGCTTGGCCGAGATGGTTCGGGCCCTGCTTCCTGCCGGGGAGTCTGCCGAGGAGCTGATGGACATGGTTCCCCAGGGCCAGGCCGGTCAGGCCTGGTTCGTCATCCGTTGCGTGTATGAGCGGCCTGGTTGTGGCCCTCTCTTCCCGGCCCTGGTCAGTGGGGCGACCCAGACCTTTCAGATGGCCCCTTTCTTCGATCCAGACGCTCCGGCCAGGGCGGTTCGCATTCCTATGCCCATGGATATTTCCCCCGCCGGACTGCGCAAGTATCAAAAAAATGCCGGTTTCGTGATCTCAGATATGCTGTGTGCCAAAATCAAGGGCATCCGCAAAATGAGCCTGGCCGATCTGGTGCTCTCTGTCCTGCCCTGGCCCTTTCATAAGGATTTGCCCGATCCGGGCAGCGGAACGTGTAAGGAAAACGGCAGCGCCTTGGGCATGATCTGTTCCTTGTCCATCCCCATTGTCACCCTCTGCGCCCTGATCTTGATGATGATCATGGTGGCCTTGTTCGATCTTGTTTTCCGCTGGATCCCGTATTTGTTCATCTGCCTGCCTATTCCCGGGCTGAAGGGCAAGAAAGGGGGCGGGGGGTAAAGGCGGAGGTAGCACAACCATGCGCAAAAATCCCGGACGTGTCCCGGTCAACTGGCCTCTGCTGGGCATTCCCGACGACCAGGGTCGGCTGCACTACCCCAGCCTGGCTGAGAGCGTGCGCCAGTCGATACGAATCATTCTTTTGACCCGCCCCGGGGAGCGATTGATGCGCCCGGGTTTCGGAGGAGGACTGGAGCGGTATCTGCACCAGCCCAATACTCTGACCACCCGGCGTCAGATCCGGGATCTGATCAACGATTCTCTGGCTCGTTGGGAGCCGCGCATTCTCCTGGACCGGGTGGATGTATGGGAAGGTGAAGAGCGACCGGACACAGTGCGGGTGGAGATTGTCTATCGCCTCCGCCTGACCAATCATGCACAGCATATGGGTATCACCTTGGAGCTGGAAGGGTAGGAATATGCCAATCACGCCGCCCCGCTTGGATGACCGCCGATATGAAGACCTGGTGGAAGAGCTTCTGGCCCGTGTGCCGGCCCACACTCCGGAATGGACACCGCAGCAGACCGGAGATCCTGGCCGAACATTGCTGGAGCTGTTCGCCTGGCTGGCCGACACGATACTGTATCGGGCCAATTTAATTCCCGAACGCCAGCGGTTGGCCTTTCTGCAGCTCCTGGGCATGCCCATGCAGCCGGCGCGGGCGGCGCGCGGCCTCGTCTCCATCGCCCTGGATGAAAAAAATCCCCTGACCTCGGTCACCCTGGCCAGGGAAGCCCGTCTGGCCGGTCCGGTCCATTTTGAGTCCTTGTCCGAAGTGAGGGTGTTCCCGGTGATCGGCGAGTGTTATTTCAAACGGAGTTTGAGCCCGGATGAAAAGGATGAGCTGGCCGAGGTCATCGAAGGGCTGCGCCAGTTTCATCAGATCCATGATTCTGTGGAGGCCTACGTGACCACCCCGGCCTTTATCCATGGCCTGTTCGAAAAGGCCGGGCTGGATGTGGTCCAGGACACCGCCGACCGCAGCCTGTGGATAGCTTTGCTGGCCGGACGTGCCGAGGATGTGCCCGCAGTCAAGTCGGCCCTGGCCGGAGACGGGGACACAAGCCAGATTCTGAACATCGGCATCGCCCCGGCTGTGGAGCTGCCGGCCGGCTTTGACCACACCGGGCGCGTCGGGGCCTTGGAGCACAGCTGGTGGATGAGCACCCCCGATCTGGTGGATGACGCCCCGGTCTACAGCCGCCTGCGCCGTGTTTCGGACACCACCCGGGAGTACACCCGCCGGGGCGTGGAAGGTTTGGTCCTGCCTGGCGGGGTGGAGGACTTCGGAGTCCTGGAAGGGGACGCCCGCAAGGACGCCAACGCCGGAGTCGGGGACCGGCCGCCGCGCATCGACGATCCTGACCGGCTGGCCCGGCTGGTGGCCTGGTTGCGGCTGCAACCGGCTGCAAAGCTGGAGTCCATGCGCTTGAGCTGGGTGGGGATCAACGCAGTGGAGATCGATCAGCGCCGAACCGTCCGCGATCGGGTCATCGGCCAGAGCGACGGCAGTGGAGACCAGGTGTTTGAGGTGGCCGCTGCCTCGGTGGAGGCTGAGAGCTTTGAATTGCAGGTCGAGGAGAGCGGTCGCGGCTATGTACCCTGGCACGCAGTGAGCGACCTGGCCTTGAGCGGCCGGGACGACGGCGTGTTTGTGCTGGACAGCGAGGCGGGCACAGTCCGCTTCGGCAACGGCATGTACGGCCGCATTCCAGAGGCCGGGCGGCGTATCCGGGTGGCCAGGATGCGCTCCGGGGGCGGCGTGGCCGGGAACCTCCCGGCGGGAACCCTGGACAGGATCGAGGCCAAGAACGTTGATGGGTCCGCGGTATCCCGGAAGCTGAAAGCGGTCCAGGGCATCGCCACTGAAGGGGGGGCAGATGCTGAAACCCTGGATCAGGCCGAGCGGCGCATTCCGGCCCGGCTGCAGCACCGCAACCGGGCTGTGACCGAACAGGACTACCGTTGCCTGACGATTGAAACACCCGGAGCCAATATCGCCCGGGTGGAGGTGCTGCCGCGCTTCATGCCCCGACAGCGCCGCTTCAACGTGCCCGGGGTGGTGTCGGTGATGGTCCTGCCCGGCAAGCAGATGTTCGAGCCGCCCAACCCGCGCCCTGATCAGCCTCTGATCCAGAAAGTGTTCGACTTCCTCTCGGCCCGTCGCCCCCTGTCCACCGAGTTGTACGTGATCGGCTGTGAATACATCCCGGTGGCCTTGAGCGTGGGCATCACCGTCAAGGCCGGTTTCGGTCCTGAGCAGGTCAACCACGATGTGGGTCAGGCTTTGCAGCGTTATCTCTGGTGTCTGCCCCCTCACGGCCCGCAAAGTGAGGGTTGGCCCTTGGGCCGCAGTCTGCGTGATCGGGAACTGGAGGTGGTGGCGGCCCGGGTCAAGGGGGTGGGCACGGTGAGTGGAGTGAATCTTTTTCAAGGTATGGATAGGCAGTGGCGGGCAGTGCCCCGGGTGCAGGAGTGCGAGGCCATCGAGATCAGCCTGGCCGACTGGCAGCTGCCCGAACTCCTGGCTGTCTTGGTCAGCACCGATGGGGTCACCCCGGAAAGCGTCACCGGGATTGCTGCCCGCCATGGAGGTGCCAGAGCAGGCGCTGACGGCGGGGTGGCCCTGCCGGTGGTCCCGGAGGTCTGCTGATGGATGCCAACGGCCTCAAGTTCTGGCTGCTGGCCGACGAGCAGCACTGGCATCTGCCCGGAGATCCGCCGGCTCTGGAATACGATGGTCAGCGCCGGAGCCTGCGTCTGGCCCGCCAGCGCCGTGACCTGAATCTGACCGAAGACCCGGCCGAGGCGGAGTCCCGCCTGGAAACAGTGCCCCAGGCCCGGGATGCACACAGCAACCGGGCCTGGTGGGACAGCCAGTGGCATCGCATCCTGGTCAGGGGCGGGAAGGAGACTAAGCAGGTCATCTACAGCTTCACCCAGGAGGTGGAGTTGACCGACCTGGCCCTGGACGATGACGGGGTGCTCTACATGGCAGTTGACGGTGCGGTGATCATGCACGACAGACGCCGGCGCTGGGGCGATACCGTGATCACAGCAAACGGATTTTGGGCCTGGCGGCTGAGCACTATACCGGACGGGGGGTGCTGGATCCTGGATCGCCAGAATCGAAAATTGGCCCGTTTGACCGGCACTCCCCTCTTTGACTGGGCCACTTTCCCCTTTGCCGCCGGGAGGGTCCGGCCTTGCCAGGAGAATGTGGATCCGCCGCGGCTGATGGTGATGGACAAAGTGGAATGGCCGCCAGAGGAATCTCCTGTGGCTCTGGCCTGCAGTCTGAGCGGTGAGCTCATTTGTTTGAGCTGGGTCAGGGACAGGGAGGCAGTCCTGCGGCGATTGACAGCAGAGCATCAGCTCAGCCCGCCCATGACTTTGCTTGGGACCCGGGCGCCCTACAGTCTGGCCTGGGTGGCTGCCGGGAAAGCAGGGGTGCTGGTCTGCGGCCATACCTGGGGTGAAGCACTGCCTAAAGCCACGAGTGAGGCCCGGGTCTACACGGTGGATACCAGGGTATCGGCCCAGTTTCCCTCCGGCGACCTGTACCCGCTGAAAAGGGATTACAGCTTCGGTCCCTTTGTGCACGGCCTGGATATACCGCCGCACACTCCGGCTTTCAGGATCAGCCATGCCCTGCATCGCTTGTCCTTTCCCTTGTATGCCCGCCAGGGCCTGGCCTTGAGCACCGGCCGGCACATGCAGCTGGACAGCGCAGGGGTGGATACAGTGTGGCACCGCCTGTATGTGGAGGCGTCCATTCCACCCGGCTGCGGAGTGCGCATCTGGCTTGCCGCGGACAACGAGATCAGGGATCACATGAACGACACAGGGCTGCAGTGGTTTGAACACCGCTTCGGCCAGGACTGTCAACAGGGCGGGCCCTGCGATGTGCCTGTGGGCAGCTGGATGCCGCAGCCGTCTGAGCTGCCGTATCATCCCGGTCTGTTGCCTGGGCAGGGACAGCCGGGTCGTAAGGGCTTGTTTACGGTACTGATCCAACGCAGCGGGTTGAGGGTCCGTTCCCTGCAAGGCCGCTATCTGTATGTCACGGCAGAGCTGAGCGGGCCGGGCAACGCCACCCCGGAGCTGTTCGCTGTGCGTGCCTACGCCGGCCGTTTCTCCTATCTGGAGCACTACCTGCCCGGGCTTTATCAAGAGCAGGTCTTCGGGCCAGAGGCCGACAAGACAGGCAGGGCCACCCCGGCTGATTTTCTGGAACGCTACATCGACAACTTCGAAGGGCTGTTGACCACCATCGAGGACACAGTCGCTGGCAGCGATCTGGTGACCCGGCCGCAGACAGCTCCACCGGAAGTGCTGGAGTGGCTGTCAGACTGGATCGGTTTTCAATTCGAGGCCGGCTGGTCAGAAGAGCAGCGTCGCCGCTTTTTGGGCAACGCGGCCGAGCTGTATCGCTGGCACGGCACGCTGCGCGGCGTCAACCTGGCCCTGGAGATGGCCACCTTGGGTGGGGTCAGCAGGGGCGATATTGTGGTCCTGGAGGATTACCGCCTGCGCCGAACCTTGGCCACCATCATCGGCGCTGATCTGGACGACGAGGACGATCCGCTCACCCTGGGGGGCATTGAAACCGGCAATGCCTTTGTGGGCGACACCCTGTTCATTGATGATGAACAGCGGCGCGAGTTCCTGGCCCTGTTCTCGCAGGACCTGGAGGTCTCGGTCAGAGAACAGGCCGCCATGGACGTCTTCTTCGACCGCCTGGCCTTTCGGGTGACCATCCTGGTCCACCAGAGCGTGGCCCAGCCCGATATGGGCATGATTGAGCGCATAGCCGAGCGCGAAGTCCCGGCTCATGTCCAGTTCAGGGTTCTGGGTACCAGTGCGCCGCTGCTGGCGGGGATAACTTCCCTTGTGGGCGTGGATACGTATCTGATCTCCCGCTCCTCACCCGAATCGGCCCGGGTCAACCGCAGCACTGTGGGGCGGGGCGATCTGGTCACAGGACCGGCCACACTGGATTCGAGACTGGAAGGCATCGGTTCCGGCGTCCCTGATGTGCCAGGGCCAAACCCTATTGCCAAGGCAGAAGACGTCACTGCCCTGTTCGGCCAGGACGTCACTCTGAACGGCAGCAACTCTGAGGCGGCGCCAGGCCGGCATCTGGTCGCCTTTCGCTGGTCTTATCCAAACAACCAAGGAGACAGTTCATGACCACCAAGAACCTGGAAGACATCAGAGCCAGTGCCATCGAGACCACGGATGCCACGCTGACCATTACTATGC
Source organism: Thermodesulfobacteriota bacterium (assembly GCA_051749205.1). Taxonomy (GTDB): domain Bacteria; phylum Desulfobacterota; class Desulfovibrionia; order Desulfovibrionales; family Desulfothermaceae; genus Desulfovermiculus. The sequence continues at coordinate 38,012 of JBNJII010000010.1, forward strand.
CCAACGACAAGCTCAAAGTGGGCAGCCACACCTTTCAGCTGGAGGTCAAGGACGACTCGGGCAACGTGTCCGCGCCGGCCAAGGTGATGCTCGTTGTCCTGGATACCCAGGCCCCGACAGCAGTGTTGACTGTCTATGACGCAGAGGGAAGGCCGCTGGAAAACAACAGCATCGGCTATGGTCGCCCCTTCATGCTCAACGCCAAAAAGTCAGTGGACGTTGGCGGCGGCAAGATCGTCAGCTACACCTGGTCACTTGTGGATTAGGTGGTCAATCATGGCTGATTTCAGACGCCGTAAGCAGTTCAAGACCCGGGAGCCGGAGCTCAAAGTTGAAGGCGGACTGCCTGCCGGCACCTATGTCTTTGAGCTGCAGGTGGAAGACCAAAACGGCAATCGCAGCAACATAGACCGGGTCAAGGTCAGGATCGTGGACAGCCGCATTCCGGTGATACCCATTGATGACTACGATCTGCGCATCGACCGCCCGGTGGTTTTTGATCCTGTCATCCTCAGGCCGGGGGATTTGTAAAGGAGATCGAAGATGGCACAAGGAGCCGATTCATTGCCGCTGGCGGAAGGCCCGGACCGCGTTCACTACGCAACCGGCGTCCTGCTGGGGGCGGAGGACTTCCAGGCTGAACAGGACTATCATCGCAGCCGTCTGGCCCGGGCGTTGGCCTATGCCATGGGCCAGGGCACCCTGGCCGGCCTGAAGGTGGTGTATGAACCGGAGCAGCCAGGGGACGAAACCCAGCCTTCCCGTGCGGAGCGGCTGCTGGTGGAGCCCGGACTGGCCATCGACCGCCTGGGGCGGATGATCGAAGTGGTCACCCCGCGCTGCCTGCAGCTGGCTGATTGGTATCAGGCCCAGTCACCCCAGCTGCTACGTTCGGCCTGGCACGACATGGCTCAACTCTGGACCGGATCGCCCTCGGGTATTGCAGCTGACCTGTTCGTGCGCTTCCTGGTCTGTGAGCGGGGTAAGACGCCGGCCTTTGCATCCAACGCCTTTGAGAGCTTCGACTCGGTCACCGCCGCCCGTCTCCGGGACAGTTCTGAAATGGAGGTGATCCTGCGCCAGGAGACAACCCCTCCGCTCCCGCAACCCCAGTGGCCGGACTTCGGGGGCGACCCTGCAAACCTGCGGGAGGCCATTTTTGAGTCCTGGCGCGGGGGCACCGCCTACAGCTCTGTCCAGGGGCTGGACCCGCTGCCGGAGCATGTTCCGGGACAGGACCCCAGCGCTCTTTTTCTGGCCCGGATTCTGATCCCGGCCGACCAGGCACCGGCCGGGCAGCGGCCTGCGAGGCGGACCACGGAGAGCGTTGTGGTCAAAAACGAGCTGCGCCCCTTTGTAGTCACAGCCAGTGCTCTGGCCAGATGGTTGGGGATTCAGGTAACCGGGGGTGGATGAAGTTTTTGTGTAACATGCTGAAAAATATATGTTTAAGAATTGTGATTCCAACCATCCCTGCCCCAGCCTTGCCAAGGAGGGGAGTCAAGAGAGCCGGGGGTATGTTCGGTACGAGTCTTTTTTAAGATGATGAGGATGAAATCGTGGATGACGAGGCCAGAATTGGGGGCAAGGATTGAACAGGCGCTGTTTGACTGGAAAGAGGGAGAAAAGGGATGAAGACATACACCACCGGACCGGCCCGGGAAAAAATCGATCTTGCCGAGCTGCAGAAATGGAAGCAAGGCACCATCATCACCGATGACCGGCGTCGGCGCCCGTTGTGGTTCGACGGCCGGTTCCTGGACGCCCAGGCCCTGAATGCGGAGCAGTATTACTTTCTGGCCCGGCAAAGCGACTATGGCCGCGTCTTCGGCTTCGGGGTCATCAGCGGACTCGAGGTCCGTGTCCACAGCCAAAAGGCCCGCACAATCATCATCGACAGGGGACACGGCCTGACCCCGTCGGGGGCCCAGGTCATCCTGGAGGAATCTCTGACTGTGGACCTGGCCGAAGTGGCTCAGACCCAGCAGCTGGATGCCAGCTTCGGCATTTCGTCCATCCCCAGGGGCTCGCCCTTCAACCGGACCGGATTGTACGTCATTGCCCTGCGGCCTGTGGAGTACACGGGCAACCCCATCGCCTCCTACCCCACCCATGTGGATGCCAAGCGCAGCGTACACGACGGTTCGGTGATCGAGGCCACAGCTGTGACCCTTATCCCCTATCCCGATCCAGGTGCGGCCACGGAGCTGGAGCTGCGCCGCAGCCATGTGGTCCGGGACATCTTTTTGGACCAGAGCTTGAAAGGCCAGCCAGAGGCCGTTCTGCCTCTGGCCATGCTGGCTCTGGATCACGGGGTTATCCGCTGGCTGGATGTGTTCATGGTCCGGCGGGAGATTGCCCAGCAGGAACGAAACCTCTGGGGGCTGAGCATCTCGCCTCGACCGCTGCGTGCGGCCCATCTGCGACAGTACAGCCTTCATCTGAGAGAGCTGCAGGAGCATCTGGGACCCGGGGCCGGGATCATCGCCAGTGAACATTTTTCGGTTTTGCCCCCTGCCGGTCCCCTGCCGGCCAGCGGGGTCAAGGGCCAGGATTTCAGCCACAGCTTTTTCCCGGCTGAAATGGACGTGGAACTTTCCATCTTTCCCGAGGACGAACTTCCGGCACTGCTGGAAGATTCCATGCTCCTGCCGCCCCTGGACTTGGAGCTGAGCGGTGAGGCCCAGGAATCGACCTCGGTGCTGGTGGTCATGCCGGTGCCGCGTCATCGGTTCCGCAGCCTGAGCCAAAGCCTGCCCAGCCTGATCCGGCAGCTGCCGGCGGCGCAGCCGGGACGGCTGTCCAAACGTCAGCCGGTCACGGCCTTGAATCATCTCTTGGCCCGCCGGGTCGTAAGATCTGCGGAGCCGGAAGAGGTCAGTGCAGACAGCCTCTGGCGGACCGAGCTGAGCAGACACAGTCAGCTCTGGTACCTGCGCCGCCGCAATCTGCAGACCAAGGCCGAGGTCACCTCCTGGTCCGTGGATGTTCGAACCGACGAGAAGGGATATGAAGACAAGGTCAAAGAGCGCATCAACAGCCTCAATCTGAAGACCCGCTACAATGCACTGCTTTCCCGGGCCACCACTCCTGCAGCGGCTGAGCTGTCCTCGTTTCTGGCCTCGCCTCTGATGCTGAAGGAGTCCGATGCCGCGGTGAGGGCGACTATGGCTGAACTGGAAAAGGCGGAGACTGTGGACAGCCGGGCGGTCCTGAAGGTGGTTGAGCGTTTCAGCGAACCCGGTTTTGGCGAGGGTCTGGCCCGCTTGGAAAAGACCGATACAGCCTTCAAGGGCAACACCCGGGTCATGGACAATCTGGTCAAATCCGGGAAACTGCCCGAGCTGGACCGACTCAGCCGAAGCCTGCCGGAAGAGGAGTTCGAGACCTTGACCAAAGAGCTGGCCGAGGTTGGCGCAGGCAATGAGGCACAAGCTGTAAAGCAGGTGGTGAGAGTCATCGAGGATAAAACAGGCCCGACCACAATACGGCGCGGCCCGGTGGTCAGTCGGCCCATCTCTGTTCGTTCGGGTATCGGCACAGGCACGACCAGCCGTATAATCAGAAGATGATGAGGCCCATATGAACGTCTTCCCCATCCTTGATCCGGTTCAGGGCGAACAGATCCTGGCGGTCCAACCAGGGCTCCAACGTTCTCCGGACCCGGACTGGCGCCAGCGCCTGCAGTACTTCAGCGGCCGAACCCTGACCCACACCGCCCTGGGCCTGGAACAGCAAAGCCGGTCCGGACGCCTGGCCACGCTGGGGCAGGCAGTTTCACCCGGTGTGGTGACCGGGCTGGAGGCCAGTGCAGCCCAGACAGAAGAGGGCGTGGTCATTTTGGTCGCCGCAGGCATGGGCATCGCCGCCAGCGGCGAGATTGTGCACGTGAATCGAAATCAGCAGGTCCTGCTGGACGACATCCGGGTGTTTGCCCCTGCGGCCATGCTGGGCGGAGAAGGTGCTGAAGGCGCCTCTGTTCTGGGCGATACCTTAGGGACCCTGCGCGCTGCGGGAGCACCTCTGCCCGAGGCCATGGTTCTGGTCCTTCAGCCTGCGGCGGTGGTCCATTTCAGCCGGGAAGTCTCCACAGATCCCTGTGATATCGACCCCTCGGACGCAGCCTTTGCCAACTGGCAGTGGGTGGATGGCTGCCGCCTGGTCCTTTATGCCTGGGATCCGGACCTGAGTCTTTTGCCGGTGGCCGGGAGCTGGCGGCGAAACCGCATCGCCTATGCCGTGTTCGATGCCGAACGGGATCTGAGCCAGGGCGAGTTCCACCCCTGGATGACGATGGGGGTGCCCATTGGACTGATTGGGTTGGACTCCACCCTGAACTTTGCATTCGTGGACCGCAATGCAGTGGTACGCTGGGGCGGCAGGCCCCGGGGGCAGGATATTCCGGTTGCTCCAGCCGGAGACCGCTTTTTGTGGCAGGCCCGGTTCGAGCAGTTCAATGAGCATCTGGTGGAGTGGATAATGGACACTCCTGGACTGGAACCGGCAGACATCAAGGCCGGCACAGAGTTCCGGCACCTGCCTCCAATTGGCGTCCTGCCCAAAGAGGCCGTTGCCTCCCGCCAGCAGCTGCAGCATTTTTTCCCTCCCAGCTACAGTGTCCAGGCCCGGGCCCTGCCCTATGAACAGCTCGATCTGGCTATCCAGGAGAGCGCTTCTCTGCTGCCCTTTGATCTGAACACCCCGGACCGGGTCGAGGTGTTGGTGCCTGTGCCCCAGGAATACTTTGACCCCAAGCTCCTGAAGGTGGAGGTCCTCGATCCGGAGTTCAACCAGGCCATTGTCCGCTTCACCGGTCTTCGCGATGAGTGGCTGGGCAGGCGGATGATGGTGCGCAAAAAGGCTGCGGCTCTGTATCAGGCCTTGAAGGGAAGCCCTCTGCGCACCCCGGCCGACGACCCCAATGCCGTGGATTCCCTGGAGCAACCCAGAGAGTTCGAAAAACGGCTGGTCAAGCACGGAGACAGCTGCCGCTATTTTAAGGGCACGATCGCCCCGCCCGGAAACTGGACCCAGATCGGATTCGATGCCAGCAGCTGGAACAAGGGCGTGACCAGCCTCGGCTATTCCACGACAGGGCTGGGTACAAGCCTGGAAGACATGCCGGATAAGTACCTGACCGTATTTTTCCGTCACCGGCTTTCCCTGGGGTCTATGGCCGAGGCCCATCGCTACATCCTTTCCGTGACCACCCAGGGCGGGTTCTATGCCTATCTCAACGGCCGTCTGTTAAGCTCTGACAACGTGATCCGGCCCGATCACAATGCTCCGGCTGCCCGGGAACAATTCCTTCAAACCAGGTTCTTTGAGCTCGGAGAGCTCAAGGGACGTCTGGTCTACGGGGACAACGTCCTGGCTGTCCAGGCCCATAACGTCAGCAAGAACGCTGAAGCCTTCAGCGTCAGTGTGCAGCTTTTGGACACTGAAGACAGCTTCGGCACCACTGAAAGGTCGATGCCTGGCCAGACCAGGATGTCGGTCCCTTTCGGTCAGGAAGAGTTCGAGGTCGATGCGCTGGTCGAGTTGCACAATATCCTGGCAAAAACACCTTTTCTTTCTGAACAGGAGGTGGCCAAGCTGGAGGAGGTCGGCATCGAGGAGTACGTCAAGTTTCTGGAGCACAAGGTGGACCAGGCCAACGATCGTGTCGAGTTCGGGTTTCTCCGGCTGCGCACAGATATGTACCGCGTCCGCCAGATGATGCTGGGCAACGAGGTGGGCACCAAGCTGGCCACCTCCCCGGCCCTGGCCGAGATCGCCAAAGGCCAGTCGGCTGTGGCCACCAAAAACGAGCTGTCAAGCTTTTACCAGCGTATCAAGCAGGCCAAGACCAAAGAGGGCGGTGGCGCCGACGGCGGGGATATTTCCCCCACTGACAGTCCGACCGGAGGTGGGGGCCGTTTCTTGACATCCAGAAAGGGATCTATGCCCCGGGGAGACACTTTCTTTTCCGGAGAGTTCAGCGGCCGGGGTCTGAAGGAATCGTCACTGCCGGAAGATGTGGTGGACCGAGACCTGGTCCTGCGCAAGAGGGAGCTCGGCCTTTCCGGACTCCAGGATCCGGGAGCGAAGTTGGCCGCTATGTTCGAACAAGAATCCAGCACCGGCTCCCTCTTTAAATTCGCCACCACCCAGGAGGTGGGGGAGCAAAATCCTGTGATCGGCAAGGTCCAGGATTTCAACAACGTAACCGTGGGGGAGCGTCTGGAGGAGTCCAGCGCCAACGTGTCTTACATGGCCGGTCTGGATGCCAAAGCTGAGCTGCTCACGAATCTGCTGCAGACCGATATCAGCATCGACGATATCAAGGTTCCTGGTATGAGCACAGCTGAGGAGGAGCTCTCCTTTGCCGAGATCAGGGCTGATAAGAGCATTCTGAAACAGATCACTTCCGGTACCTATGATCCAGTGATCGACGATGATGAGTCTGGGTTCTTCAATGCCGGAATCAGGGCCCTGGAGAACGTGGTCGGGGTGCTGCGTCTGATCGAGGGGCGGGTCCAGGCCTACCACAAGGCCATCAGCCGATGCAGGGAGACTATGCAGGATATTCAGGAGGGGCTGAACAAGGCCGATCAAAGGCTGAAGACCATCGGGGACGAGCTGGCCGAGAGGCGGCACGATGTGTCCGTGGCCAGGGCCTTGAAGGTCGAGGAGCAGGCTCGGATAGAGGCTTTGAACCACAAGCGGGACAAGCTCCTCCAAAACCAGGTCCCCTTCCTGCTCTTTCGCCGACCACGGACAGTGGACATTCGCCTGCAGGCTCCAGTGCGCTCTATCCATCCCGACCTCTCCGATCAGCCCCTTCCCCTGTGCGATCTGTCAGAGGTGGAGGCCCCGGAAGCTGTGGCCGCTATGCTGGACCTGGTCCGGGATGGGCCCATGAAATGGTTCACGGCCGTTAATTCTATTCTGGCGGATCTGAGCCGCCTGTCCGACTTGCAGGTGACGCTCTCCAGGGCCAAGAACAGGGCAGGGTCCAAGTTCACCATGCACCCTTTTTTGAAGATGAATTTCCAGGTACCGGATGTTCTGCTGCAGGGAATAGGCAGTACACTGACGCAATCTCAGAAGCGGGTTGCAGCCGAACGCGACAAGACCAGGGCCATCGACCCGGCTTCTTTTGAGCGCTTCGGGTGGCAGGAAGCCGTCAAGCGGGTTTCGGAGGTGGTCTCCCTGGGGGATGTCCTTGACGGTCATCACGGTCGAATGGAAGCCAGTCAGCGGGCGGCCCGAGAGATGGAGATGTTTTCCAAGGTGGCCACCTGTCTCTATGTCCGTTTTTCGGAGGTGCCGGCCGGGATTCGTCTGGATTGGGCCCAACGGCTGAGCCAGTTCGATCAGCCCGTCAATCTGCGTAATCTGTATTCCCTGCCCAGGTTCGGTGAGCTGGACTTCATCGAGCGACACGATATGCAGCGTCTGGTGGACTGGCTGTATGGGCGTGTTTTCAGCACCTACGGGGAGGCCCAGCAGACCATAAGCGACCTTATTCGGGTGGCCCTGCTGACCGCCAGTCATTCGCCGGTGAATGAATTGATTGCCGGTTACCTCCCGGAACCGGGTGTTATCCAGCCCGGCAGCTTGGTCAAGGTGGTTGTTGATCTGGCTCGGGTCCGGGTGGGGATGGCGGTCTCCATGGTCTCCAACGGCGCTGCCGTGGTTCGGGGCAGGGTGAAGGACATCTCCGGTGGGCAAGTGGGTGTCCTGGCCCATACCGTGGTTGGGGGCAGGGTGCAGCTGGAATCAGGTGCGCGGGTCCAAATCAGCCAGCGCAGCCAGGGGCTGGGCTGAATCATTTGTCCCCATGCAGCAGGCAGAACGTCGCATCCGACACCTGAAACTCAGCGGCCCAGGATCTGGAGAGCTGCATCAGGTCAGCTATCTGATTGAAGAGGCCTTTCGTACTGCCTCTTTGCCCGGTCTCCCGCCCAATGCCCTGATTTTGATCAGACATCTGGACCTGGGAGTGGTGTCCCTGAACCAGTCCCGGACCCGGCTGGCGGAAAGAATTTCCGATCTGGTCCGAAATCTGGCCGCAGAGGCCGTATGCGTGGATGAAGCTTCCAGCTCCTCTGCGGATCTGGTCTGGTTCAGCGACCCTTTGCAGCCTTATAAAGTCTTGCTCCTGAAGATGCTGGACGGTGAACTGCCCCGGGAGTGGTACTGGTCCAGCCTGTTTCCCCATCGAGTAATGACTTTGAATAGATCCAGCATTGAGTGGCTATTATTGACTTCCCGGCAGACACCGCTGAATAGGCTGGCCCCGGCCCATCTTCTGCAGGCAGCCCTGCACCCAGGCCGGTGGTTGAAGATGCTCTCCTGCATCTCCTCCGCTTTTGCCCGGCACATGTTGGGAGAGGCAGGGGAAGGTCTGGAAGCTCTGGCCCTGGATCACCCTGAAGTCGGCCGGAGAAGCGGACCAAAACCTGCTTTTATGCCTGCACCTGCTTTGAGTCCTTCCTGGCAAAGGGCCCTGAAACAGGCGGTAGATATCTGGGGTGAAAAGGACCAGCGTTTTGCTTGGTTGGCCTGGCAGATCCTGGTTTTGTATCAGCCTGCCTGGCTTGAATGTCCAGGCATCATGCACCGGATCAGGGTGGCCAAGTGGCTGGCCGACGATTCCGGCTTTGAATATCTCCCGGAGAAAGATGTCCGGGACCAGATTCCCTTCTCGGAGCAAAAAAAGGTGGATGGAATTTTGAGAGCAGGTATTCCCAAAAAACAGGCAGACCGGGGCGAAACTGCACCTGCAATAATCCATCGAGGCCATTATAGGCAGAAGGCATCAGGGGTGTATTCCCAGAACCATCAAGACCGGCATGGGCAGAAGGCCTCAGAGGTAAATCCCCAGCCGGGATTACAAAAAGAGGGCACAACCCAATTCAGCCCCTGGGCCGGCTGCGTTCTGCTTGTAGGATTGTTGAACCGTTTAGACATGGAAAAGATGTTCAGGGCCAACCAGGAGCTGATCGGTCTGGAATTTGTTCCCAGGTTATTTGTGGCCATAGCTGATCGTTTTGGAGTGTCCAGGGACGATCCGCTCCGCTGGATGTTTGCATCTTGGCAGCCGGTCACGAAAGACAGCCTGGGCAAGATCCATGTTCCGGACAGCTGGTGGCCGTTGACCACGCATTCCGGTCGTCCCTTACAGCAAGGACCCGGCCGGCAGGTGCAGGAGCTGATCAATATCACCCAATTGATGGCCTCGATCTATTTGCGCCGGTTTTGCCGTCTTTCTTTGCGCAGCCTGATCAGACGTCCGGGACGGGTAGTTATAACCAATACTCACTGGGATGCCGTGTTCGATATCGATCAGACCGACCTGCGGCTGCGCCGGATGGCTCTGGACTGTGATCCTGGCTGGGTGGGGTGGCTGGGCCGGGTGGTGCAGATTCACTACCGGAGTGAAGGATAGAGCCATGTACACCCAGAAAACCAAGACCCAGGCTGATCAAGGGCAACAGGAGGAAGAGCAACCCCAGGTCCTGCTGGGCCATGTCGTTTTGTCCTGCGTTGGAGCTCTGCTCTTTGCCAACCCAGAGGTCAAGCCGGTGGGGGCAGAACAGGTCTACCTCCACCGCCATTTTCAGTTTATGCATCAGGTTACGGATCTGGACGGTCTGGTGACCAGACTGCTGGCTCGACCCGCCCCTACAGATAAGCTTGTGGTCTTCCTGGCTGAAACTCTGGGCTTTAGTCACCTGGAGATTTTGACCCTGACCCTGGCCCTGATGGTGGAAGAAAATCCCATGGTCGGCAGGTCGTTGGCTCATGTCCAGGCCCCGGTGGGAGGTTCACGTCCTTGTCTGGGACTTTTGGAAGCGGCCTTGGCTCCGTTCAAGGCCCAGGATGAATGGGTGGCCGGGAACATCCTTTCCGGACCGGCCCTGGCTTCGCAGACATTGCAGCTGGTGAATCAACAGGCTCCCATCCCGGAGCAGATGGTGCAGGTTCCCCAGGGATTGGCCTTGCTGTTGAGAGGAAAACCTTTGCTATGGCCGGGGTGTCGTGACCTGGAGCCTGAAAGGGGCCTGCGTCTGCCCCCCTCGATTATAGACACGGCCAGACACCAGGCCAAAGCCTTAACCCGGGGGGAGCACGGTGTTTTGGTCATCCGCTCCGCGTCCCGGGATGAGGCCCGGGCAGTGGCTGTCCAGGTAGCCAACCAGTTTGAAAGCCGGGGGATGTTGATACCTTTGTCAGGGGATAATCTGCAGGGTTTGGGGGTAGCCTGTGGGCTGGGTAAGCGAGTCCCAGTCCTGGAGTACGAACTGGGAACACAAGGAGATGTTCTTGTTCCGGAATTTCCCGGCTATCAAGGCCCGCGGCTGGTGCTGACCGGACCTGAAGGCCAGGTCACGTCCAGACAGGGCTCGATATCGCAATGGACTTTAAACCCACCGTCCCGGCAGGAGCGACAACAGCTGTGGTCTGATTATCTGCAGCAAGAAGAGCTGGCTGAACAGTTGGCCCGGGAGTATGTCCATTCCAGCGGTCGTATTGCCGAGCTGGCTCACCTGGCTGGTCATCAGGCCAGACTGCAGCAGCGTGAACAGCCTGTGATCAGTGATATTCGCAGTGCGGCCTGGGAAGCGGACTCTGGCCTGCTGAGCAGTCTGGCACAGCCTGTGGCTGATCACATTCCGGACCAGGCCCTGGTGTTGTCCAAAGCGGTGCACGAGGAACTGCGGCAACTGCTGGCCCGTTGCCGGGCCCGGGAACACCTGGGCCAAAGACTGGGCATTACCATCAAGGCCCGGTATCAGCAGGGGGTACGTTGTCTGATGACCGGTCCCTCCGGTACAGGCAAGACTCTGGTGGCCGGCTGGCTGGCAACCAAGCTGGGACTGCCCCTGTATCGAGTGGACTTGGCCGCTGTGGTCAGCAAGTACATCGGAGAAACCGAAAAGAACCTGGCCACCTTGCTGGCCCGGGCTGAGCATAGTGAGATCATGCTCCTTTTTGATGAGGCCGACTCCCTGTTCGGAAAGCGGACTGAGGTCAAGGATTCCAACGATCGCTTTGCCAACTCTCAGACCAACTATCTGCTGCAAAGGATTGAGTACTACCGGGGCATCGTTTTGTTGACCAGCAACAGTCGGGAACGATTCGACTCCGCTTTTACCCGGCGGTTGGACAAAATCGTCGAGTTTTCCTTGCCCAACCCCCAGGAACGACGGGCATTGTGGCACTGCCATCTGGGCAGCGGACATCAGCTGCTCACCAATCAGATCAATCACCTGGCCACCGTCTGTGATCTGTCTGGGGGGGATATCCGCAATGCTGTTCTCACGGCGGCAGTGGAGGCGGATGCTGCCGGACGGCCCATAGACTTCCAGGATGTGGTGGTGGGGCTGGTGAGTGAATATCGCAAGCTGGGGCGGCAGTTTCCGGCTGAATTGCGACGTAATGACAGGGGATGACTTTGAAGACCGCTGATCAGCAAAAAGAACATGTATTACTCAACCATAACTCTTGGGAGTATGTTTGAAATGCAATACTTAGATCTCTTTTGTTTGTTAACTGCTATTCTGATGATGCCACTGATTCCTGCATTATTGATATATATAAAGTTACCTAGTCGAACCTCAGTTCAGGGCCCGTTTAAGGGATTAAACATTCGTTTGACAGGAGCTTTTGGTGGATATTTTTTGATTGTGCTCATTGCTGTTGGCATTTCGTATTCGTACTCGCATGATAAGGATGTTATTAAGGATCTAAAAAATAGAATTATTCGACAAGAAGAGAGAATAAAAGAAACAGCGGCTCTTGATTTGTGGGATGTTAAGTGTGAGATTGAAGTTCAAGATTTAGAAAGGCCTCCAAAAAAAGGTGATTTTGAAGTTGTCCTTGTGCCTGAACTTTATGATATCTATGCTGGAGGAAAAAATAAAGTCAATCTGCATGTAAAGGTTCCAATTGGAACGTATGGAAATAAAGAATTAAAAATGCCTTATACTGAGCTAATTGTTGAATATCAGCAATCTGTAGAGCACGAGATAATAGCAATTTACTTGTCTGAAAAAGAAGCAATAGAACATAATCAAAAAATATATATTAACCAAGAAAAAAACAAAATTAATTTGAAATCATTAGAGATAATGAAACGTTGATATAGAATTAATAAGGAGGAGTATGTTTAAAATTACTTTATATTATGTTTTGTTTTTAATTATTTTTCCATTTAGTACATTATTAGCAGAAGAGTTAAGTGGAAAAATAATACAAGAGAGTTCTAGAGGGGGACATAGTATTGCATATGTAAAAATAAATATATGTAACAATGAATGTTTTTCAACGTACTCAACTAACAATGGTAAGTACTACTTTCGTAATATTCCTCCAGGAAGATACAGAGTTTCAGCAGAAATAGGAGGTACTGAATACTCTCCTCAACCTCGGATTATCGAAGTTCATCGTGGTAAGTCAAATTTCTATAAGTTGATTTTGCCTAGATAAGTCCAAAAAAGGATTCAAAAGATGAATCAATCCTAAGGACACTCAATAGCACTATCTTCCCACTCAACAAATCTGCAAAGGAGGATAAGACATGTATAGTTCAGTGGAGCATGCCGTCGAGCAGCGTCCTTATAGGTCGCCTCCCTCAAATGATGGACAGTCAAATCAGGTCGGTGTACCTCTTTACCTCCGGACTGAAACCGAGGCCAGCGTGCCTGATGCCGGAGTAAGGACCAGCGATGCCGGTGCGCCCTTGCCTGCAGGGATGCCGGAGGCCGATTCTCCTGCACCCTCCGGTCCCAATGCTTGTGCCACTCAGGAAGAAGAGGAACGTAAAGAACGTTTCAGAAACAGCAGCTTTTCCGAAATTGATTTCCGCCCATCGTCGGGGTGGGGCAAGTTCGATGCATTTTATTGGCCACGCCTATCGCTCATGGCAGCCATAGTGAAAATGAAATTCAATTACGTCCAGGCCGACAATACGCCTCCTTTAACAACGCTTTTGTCGATGTGGAGAGCGGGGCAGGATATCAGACGATTTTTTTGGACCGATGCGCAGAAACGGCAATTCGCCGATGACTATGTGCAGCGTGTTGTCAACAGATGGTCTTTTGCTCACATTTTTCGATCCACCAAGGCTTGCTGGCCTTTTATAGCCCGTCCCTATATCGAACCTCGGGTGATTGAGGATGCCACTGATGCCCATTTCAATGTCACAGTGCATAAGTCCGCTGGGCCAGGTATTGATTACAGTTCCGTGTTTAGGGCACGAAATCCCGGTACTTCAGGTTGGCAGGGTTCGGGAGATCTCTATTCTTCAGATGTGCAGGAAAATCCTGATTTCAACAGTATTCACGTAGCACGTTCTGAGCGACAACGTCTTGAACGGGCGATCGCCACAGCCACGGCGTCGCCGGTCTTGTTTACCCACAACAGCACTGTGCTTCAGCCTCCGCATGTCGCCAAACTCCGAATTCTGGCGGAGGCAATGAAAGCAAAGAACCCTTCCGATCCAGCCATTCCCATTGTTTTTCGGGGGTATGCCAGCGCAGAAGGCAGCAGGGCTCATAATCAAAGCTTGTCCAGAGAACGGGCCGAAGCTGTGGCCAATGAGTTGCAAGCGGCAGGGGTGCCACAGCCACTGGTTGTCAGCCCTCAAGGACCGGTGGGTGTGCCCAATGATGCAGCTAATCGCAAGGTGGAGATTGTACCCAGCACCTCCTTTGAAAACACGTACACGGCAAACCGCTACTCAGTTGGCGAACATGAATTCGGTCACGCTTTAGGTCTGCCAGATGAATATCGAAATTGGACCTCTGGAGCACTTGGTGCAAAGCAGACCGCCTATGAGAATCTGGCCCGCGCGGCAGGAGTAGAACCTCCGGATCAGTGGGGGGACAGGACCGCAAGCCAGATGTCGGCCGGAGTCGATGTGCTGCCCCGTCACTACTTGACAGTTTGGGAGGCGCTCGGAGAGATGACATCACCCGATATTGAGCGGAATCAGTGGAGCATTGACTGATTATGTCAGATTTTTGTGTTGAATACCGCAAGATAAGCCAGTTGCCCACCTGTCTTGGCAACGAACGTTTATGCATTACCAGTGATGGGCGTCTCTATCACTCGCGAAATGTATGCGAATGCGAATTGGGAGAGCTGTGGAGCGATGACTGGCACGAGGTAGGGTGGCTTGGTGCTGAGGTGCATGATCAGCTCATTCAGGCCATTTTCAGAAGCGGGCTGTTAGAGCTTGATTCATCATACTGGGTGGACGAAAGCGTCGAAGGCGGAAAACGTGAAGAGTTGGATATGACCATAGGGAAAAGGACGTATCACTTCTTGGTCCAGAACAATGCCCCCCCAGAGTTTAGACACGTTGTGAAGGTTTTGTGGGGGATTGTGTGGAGCATGAAAGTTTAGCGGATCAGCACAGTCACTGGTTACGCTGGCATAGTCTTTTGAAAGTAATTGAAATGCAAATAATGTGTCTGCAGATATAGTCATACCAAACAGACTGACCCAAGTCAGATGGCCAAGCGTGGGATTGACCAAGGCTGCCGGTCCTGCTCCGACCCGAATCCGGCTGGCTTGGGCATCAGTGACAAAGCGACCGGTTGTGAACCCGAAGGGTGTATCCGTAGCATCATTTGGACATTTTATGCTCAGGCATTGATTCTTTCTTTTCCGTACTTAGGATGATGTATCCATAGTACCCTGTGGTCTCTTCTCCGGTATTATCAGTGTCAGTCATGATGGCGATCCCGATGATTTCCGGTGGCTGTTTCCCAAAGGCACTCTTGTAATCTTTAACTATATTGCGCTTTTCCTCAATCCAATGGCCACTGCGGGCATTTCCGCTTTGGAGAACAACCATCATGGCTTCCGGAGCATAGGGATTAGCGATGATTGTGTCCGGGGCTGCCTTGTTGGCCCAGATATAATTGAGCGCACTGCCCGGCAACTCCTGATCAGACATGAGACTGGCTGTTTTGTGCCTCATGCGCTGCCACAGACCGGACTGGTCCGGGTCGAAAGCAAAGGCGACGTAAATACGGCCCGCATAGTCGTCCCCTGTTTTGGTTCTCACATCCCCGTTTGTCAAAACATGATCGATTTTCCAGGACTATTGCAACCAGGGATATTCATGGGGGGCAACTCGTACATGGCGGATCAAGCCGGAAGCAGCATTTTGGCTATGGGCCCTTATGACCGTTCGGCCATTGTCCTTTGTCAGGTCATACCTGGTATGGGTATCAATGTCGGAAAAGGTCATAGGCTCACACCCAGCTTTCAGGCCACTCCTTATCCGGAACCTGGCTGGAAAAATCCCCGATTACCAGCTCTTCAGCATGTCCGACTCCCGGCAGGAAAATCAGCCCCAAAGCCAGGCAAATCATGGAAATGAAATAGTGATACATAACCGGGACCTCAAAAAGGGGCATAAAAAGGACGATACGATTGCAAAAAAATCTACCCTGGAGAGAGAACAGATATCAGGGCCGTTGCTGGTCGCAGATGTTGAGTTTGAAATATCTGGTTGAAACCTAACCTCTTGTGAACAAATTAGAGCACATGCTACTCTTGGAGTCTAGCTGGCATGCCCTGAAGGTGCATGCAGGTGCAACTGCGACCTCGAGAGCGCTTGCGGGGCAAATATACAGTTGTCGCGCTCACGATCATGTGCTGGAAGAGGGTTGTCCGCAGCACCAAGGCTGTTTGCAGTCAATTGGAGGGGATTTTATAGATTTCCATGCCCGTTGCCGGGATCAGAGTGGGAACGAAAAGTATGTTTTCAAACAGAGGGGCGTTGAGGTCTTGTGAATTTTTCTCTTTCGTCTCATAATCCATCTGGAAAACTGTGTGTTTAGCCAGAGCACAAAAAAATATGTCAGACTTGCCGGAGACAAGGCTGAAAAGGAGACGGAAATGGTCCCGCAAAATGTCTTTTTTATCGGATTGGACGATTTTAACTTGTCCAAGCTCAAGTCCATCCGCAACGCCCATGCCTATTCCTTCCACGGTCTGCTGGATCCATCCGAATTTCTGGATACCTACGATTTCCCCATCGCCGATATGCTGGATCGGGCTGAGAAACAGCTGCGTGGATGGCAACAGGAGACAGGGGGGGAAATCGACGCCATCGGTGCCTATATGGACTTTCCGGTCAGCACCATGCTCCCGCTTCTTTGCGCTCGCATCGGCATACGCGCTCCCAGCCTGGAGGGTCTTCTCAAGTGCGAGCACAAATACTGGAGCCGTCTGGTGCAGCGGGAGGTGATCCCGAAGCATATTCCACAGTTTCAGCCCTTCGACCCCTTTGAAGACAATGTTTTTGAGCGTATTGAGCTTGAGCTTCCCTTCTGGATCAAGCCCATCAAGGCCTCGGGTTCCCTGCTCGGTTTCCGCATTGAGAGCCGGGAAAACTTTGAGCGGGCGATTCTTCAGATCCGGGATCAGATCCACCTTATCTCTGAGCCGTTCAACTATATCCTGGGCCAGGCCGATCTCCCCCCAGAGGTCACCGATGTGCAAGGGCATTTCTGTCTGGCTGAAAGCATCATCGGGGGCCGGCAGTGCACCCTGGAAGGTTATTCCTTTGCAGGCCGGGTGGAGCCCATAGGGATCATCGACTCCATCCGCTACGAGAACGGAATCAGCTTTTTCCGCTACGAATATCCATCCACCTTGCCAGATGTCATCCAGGAACAAATGATCGCCATCAGCAAAAAGGTCGTAACTCATGTCGGGTTCGACAACTCCGCGTTTAATATTGAGTTTTACTGGAACCGGGAACAGGACAGGATCTGGCTCCTGGAAATCAATACCCGAGTGTCCCAATCCCACAGTGACATCTTTGAAAAGGTGGATGGCCAGTCCAACCAGCAGGTAACAGTCCAGGTGGCCTGCGGGGAACAGCCGTATTTTCCGCATGGCCAAGGGGATTTTCCGTGTGCAGCCAAATTTTTCTGGCGCATATTCAGCGGTGACGCGGAAGTGACCCGGGTGCCGACCCAAGAGGAGATCAACAGGGTGCAGGAGCGCATTCCGGGAACTATTATCCAACCTCAGCTCACGACCGGAATGAAACTCTCTGATCTTCTGGAACAGGACAGCTACAGTTATGCCATCTGCCATCTATTTATCGGAGGGGAGCATCAAAAGGATCTTTTGGACAAGTATCTTTTATGCCAGGAGTTGCTGCCATTTGAGTTCAAGCCGATCCCAGAGTAGATTGTAAGACCCTGCCTCAAAAGCTCTTTTCTTCATTACATCTTTTCTTCAAAACCCTGGCGTTCTGTTCATCTTCTCTTGCAATACACGAAAATTGTTTTTATGATGTGTATATATGAATCGAAACGAAGGACTATATTATCGATTTAATCTTTTCGCCCATGAGACAAATCACATTTGTGCGCGCAGAGGAGCTATACAGATTCCTTCTTTCAAAAAAAGGAGTACAAGACCTTGAAAATCGTCAGCACCTTTCCCAGACCGGTTCGAGAGATCTTTAACCAATGGATTCCCATGTCCGACGGATGCAGGCTGGCTGCCCGCATCTGGCTGCCGGAGGACGCGGAACAGGATCCCGTCCCGGCTATTCTGGAATATATACCCTATCGGAAGAACGATCTGACCGCAGAGCGGGATGTGCAGCATCATCCATACATAGCCGGACACGGCTACGCCTGCGTTCGGGTGGATATCCGAGGCAGCGGAGAGTCTGAAGGTGTGCTGGAAGATGAATATCTCCAGCAGGAGCTGGACGACGGATTGAAAATTATCAACTGGCTGGCCCAGCAGTCATGGTGCACAGGCCGGGTGGGTATGATCGGCATTTCCTGGGGCGGGTTCAACGGCCTGCAGCTGGCTTCCCTGCAGCCGCCGGCCCTGAAGGCGGTTATTTCTCTGTGTTCCACAGACGACCGCTATTCCGACGACATCCACCACATGGGCGGATGTCTGTTGGGAGATAATCTGTCCTGGGCCTCGACCATGTTCAGCCATAACAGCTGCCCCCCCGATCCGCGCATTGTCGGCGATGCCTGGCGGGACATGTGGATGCAGCGGCTGGAAGGCAGCGGGCTGTGGTTGGCCAAATGGCTTGGGCATCAGCGAAGGGACGAGTATTGGAAGCATGGATCGGTGTGCGAAGATTTCTCCTGCATACAGAGCCCGGTTATGGCTGTCAGCGGCTGGGCCGACGGATATTCCAACGCGGTCATGCGCCTTTTGGGTAATCTGCAGGTGCCGCGCAAGGGGCTGATCGGTCCCTGGAGCCATCTCTATCCCCACCTGGGGCGCCCTGGCCCGGCCATCGGCTTTTTGCAGGAAGCTTTGCGCTGGTGGGATCAATGGCTCAAAGATAAGGATACCGGGGTCATGGATGAGCCCATGCTCAGGGTCTGGATGCAGGAAAGCGTTGCCCCGACCACAAGCTACGACCACCGTCCGGGGCGTTGGGTGGTGGAAGAGGAGTGGCCGAGCCGGAACACGAAACCCTTGGACTATCATTTGGGATTTGCCTGGATGGGACCGAAAGAGGAGATACATGAACAGGACGGGCTGAATGTTCAATCTCCATTGAGTGTCGGCCTGTTTGCCGGAAAATGGTGTTCCTACAGCGCGCCTCCGGATCTTCCCCACGACCAGCGGGACGAGGACGGCGGAGCTTTGACCTTTGATTCCAATGTGTTGGAAGAGGATATGGAGATTCTGGGATCGCCTGTGGTGGAGCTGGATCTGGCTTCAAATCAGCCTGTAGCCATGGTTGCTGTGCGCCTCTCGGATATTCTGCCCGACGACAAGGCCACCCGGGTGACCTATGGGCTTCTCAATCTGACCCATAGGGACAGCCATGAGCATCCCGAACCACTGGAGAAGGGCAAGCGATACAGGATCAGAATCCAGATGAATGATATTGCCCAGAGGTTTCCAGCCGGCAACCGCATCCGCCTGGCCATCTCCACTGTATACTGGCCTCTGGCCTGGCCGTCTCCGGCTCCGGTCAGATTGACGGTTTATCGCAAAACAAGCCGCCTCATCCTGCCGGTTCGACCGCAAAATCCCAAGGATAAGGAGGTGCGTCCCTTTGCTCTTCCGGAAGGGGCTCCGCCCTTGAACAAGACCCTGATCCAGCCCACCCGCCAGTCGTGGACGGTGATCCGGGATCTGGCCAGAGACGAATCCCGGCTGGAGGTGATCAACGACGAAGGGGTCTATCGGATCGAAGATATCGATCTGCAGGTTGCCAGTAAAGTGATCGAGAACTATGTCTTTTGCGACGACGACTATGACTCCCTGCTTGGAGAGACCACATGGCAGCGCAGCTTCAAGCGCGGTGCCTGGGAGGTGACCACAAAGGCCCGGACCCTGCTCACTTCGAGCCCCACTCATTTCCATATCCGGGCCGATCTGGACGCCTTTGAGGGGGACAGCCGGGTCTTCAGCCGCAGCTGGGATGAAGAAATTCCTCGGGATTTGGTTTAGTGCCCTCACCTGAGCATGCACTTGGCATTGCAATGTCATTGTATTTACGAATATCTGTACTTTGCAGGTCGCCTTGACAAGACTTCATTACCTCCTTACTGTTATGTATATGAGTAAGGAGGGGATTATGCGTCATACTATTAAGCTTACGAGCAAACGACAGGCTACATTTCCTGTACAGCTATGCCGGGAACTTGGCATTCAGCCTGGGGATGAGCTTGTGTTGGAGCGAAAAGAACTTGAGGAAGGTCCAGTTTGGATCCTGACATCCCAGCAACAAAACTCTCAAACTTGGTTTGGCCGTTTGAGCAAATACGCTTCAGGCAAGAGCCATGATATGGAAGACATCCGCACATCCATTGGATCAGGTCTGGAAAGGAAAACATGACTTCTGTTGGTTTGGATACATGCGTTGTTTTGCGATTATTAATGGGCGTTCCTGAAGAACAAGCTCAGAGAGCTTTTTGTTTTGTTAAAGGGTGTTACCAGAAACAGATCAAGGTCCAAGTTTCTGACCTGGTAATCCAAGAAACCTATCATGCACTTTCCTGTCACTATCAGGTTCCTGTAAAAGAAGCGGTGGAATGCCTTCGTGATTTTCTTGCCTCGAAAATGGTCACCAGTACCGGACAGGCCTTGCTGGTCCTTCAAGAGTATCCGGGAGCAGGTCCTGGATTTGCTGATCGTCTCATTAGAAGAGATTATCTTCAAGCCACGGTCGATACGGTGCTTACCTTTGATAAAAAATTTTCTCAGCTCTCCAATATGCAGAAGCTGTAACGGGGAAGGATGGAGGTATTGGTCTTTTGATTTTTGCAAAGATGTCTACAATTTTACGGTATATGCATCGAAAGCAGGTATCCAAGGACAGATAATATGCATTTCCCAATCAACTTTGAACCAGTGGTGGCAAATATTTCCCAGGTGGTTATTGTTCTTGATCCGGAATTGAATATTGTGTGGGCCAACAAAAAGGCAACCGAAGCAGCAGGAGGAAAAGACCCGGTAGGGCAAAAGTGTCACAAAACATACCAGGACAGGGAAAGTCCCTGCCCTGGATGCCACACATTAAAGACTTTTGAAACTGGAGAAATGGTTGCCAATCAAAGTACGGTTACATATGAGGATGGGAGTTGCAGATATTTCGATGGGTTCACCGTAGTTGTGGGGCGTGATGACCAGAACGAGGTCAGTTTGGTCGCAGAAGTTGCCGGTGAAGTACCCAAGCTGTAATTTTTGCAGGAATTAAGACATGCCTGAAACTCATCCTGACAATATCCAGTCCGACGCAGACGACGTAGCCCAGGAGACGGTTCAGATCCGCAGGGTGGCCTTGTTTGCCTTCTTATTGAACCTGTTTTTAGCTGGGCTGAAGATCATACTGGCTGCTCTCAGCGGCAGTCTGTCCATAACTGCCGGGGCTATTGATTCGGCAACAGATTCAGTGGCCTCCTTGGCCGTGTTCCTTGGAGTGGTCTTATCGGCCAGAAAAACCAAGACCTTCCCCCTTGGTCTGTACAAGATCGAAAACCTCATCTCAGTGGTCATGGCCATATTCATTTTTTTTGCCGGCTACGAGATTGTGCAGCACATGATGCAGCCTGGCGAAATACCCCGGATTACCTGGCCTATTCTTGTATTGCTCCTTTTAAGTACAGCAATCACCTATGCCTTTGGCCTGTATGCCCTGTATCTGGGGCGCAAGACAGAATCTCCGACCCTGATTGCCGAAGGCAAACACCGGCAAGTGGATGT
>JBNJII010000011.1:0-57887 GCA_051749205.1 Thermodesulfobacteriota bacterium
CTTTCCGCTCAGGGGCGTATTCTGGCCGGCCTTCCGCCGGCCCGGGAACGGGAAGCACTCAAGGACTTTGCTCCCGAGGAATGCGACGTCGTCACCTTGATCCGATGTCTGCGCAAAGACCCTCCTTCCCGGCTCAAAGTCCTTCCCGGCCCTTTGCGCGAAGCCAGGGCCATATCGGACCAACTGCGGGACCTGTGCAAGCTGCCCTCCCGCAGTATTCGCGAGGATCTTCCCAGGCAGGATTTTCTGCTGGCCGTCATGCAAAGTGCGCCGGAGCTCCTTTTTGTCCGCCGGGTGAAACGTCCTCAGGCTATGGGCAATGAAAATATGGAAATCCAGGTTGGAAATCAGTCCCGCATGCCGGAGAAACAGGTGGCCGCTCTGGTCTTTGACCTGCACAGCGTACCGAGCAAAGGCACCACGCAGACCCTGAACATCGGTACCTGCCTGGCTCCGGTGGACATGGACCTTGTATCCCGGGTTCGGGTAGGAACTCCCTCACCGACCACTCCTGTTTGGGACAAAGAAAAGGTCTGGCTGGAGCAGACCTGGAGCGTGGCCGGACGCACAGTGCGCTTTGAACAGCGCCAAGCCCGGGGTGATGAACTCTGCTGGGCTGTGAGCCGGCTTATCCTGGAGAATCAGATCCTGGCCCCGGCCGGAAATCGAATCATGGAAGAGGTGCAGGCCTGGAATCTGGCCGTGCATGTAGGGTTTTACCAAGGGGAGAAAGTGCAGGCTGAAGAGTGGTTGAAGGCCGAACTGGGAAGATTGGGACTGGAAAAGAGCAGAGATTTGTGGGCCTTAGAGCCAGAAGATCTTGATTTTCCGGGAATTTCAGACTGGGACCGGGAGCGCTTTGAGCGCACATATCCCCGCAGCCTGGGTCTGGAAAATTTAGATGTGCAGGTAAACTACCATCCTGAAAAGCTGGAAATTCTTCTGGTCAAAACCGGCGGAGTCCGCAAGACCCCGCCAACCCCCAGAGAACTCCCGGCCTGGGGCCGGAAATGGACAGTTCGGTTCAAGGACAAAAGCCGGACTGTGGTTATAGAGTAAAACATCAGGCAAGCTGAACCAACCGTAATTTTTGCGCCAAGGCGCAAAAATCACTTCAGATTTGTCGGAGACAAAGCTGAACTCTGCGCGGCCATGGCCGTACTCAAGAGGGTATGGGCAAAGGGCAGCAGATACTCGGAGATCGGAGCCCCCAGGTCGGGCAGGAGCAGCAGGTGGCTGATAGGATGGGAATTCATCCCGGAAAGCCTTCCCTGCCGGGCGAAAGCGGACTGGGAGATGACCGTCATCCGGGCAAACCGACACCCAAAAGTGGCCAGCTCGTCCAAGGCCTGGCCAAAGGCCCGCTGTGAACAGGCGTCTATGAGCACGAGATTATCCTGGCGGCAGTCATAGTCGGGCTTGAGCTCCGGCAGAAACCACTGCCCCTGGGCGAAAAAGGCAGAGATCGGGGCCGGCTTGACCACTGCCCCGGTATCAGCCCAGATCTGTTGGACCGGCTGCCCGTCAAAATACGTCTTTTCCCATCTCTGGACCTGCTCCTGTCCATAGGCAGCCGCCATTTCCTCCCGGCCGCTCATAGCTATAAACTTCTCCTCCACTCTGTTGTCCACAGTGACCAAAGGACCGTGGGAGCTGGCCCCGAAAGGATACCACTCCAGGAGCTGAGCGCCGTGCTGGTCGAAGCGCTGGACCCAGGCCAGGCCGTTGCCTGTGGCCGGACCGATGCACAGGGCGGTCAGATACTCCCGGTTATCCTGCACAGCCCGGACCAAGTCACGGTGCAGGCCGACATCCTTTTGGATCGCATCCACAACCAGGCCGGCCAGGCTGAAGTGCTCTCTCAAGACCTGGGCCTTGTCCGAGGCCTTTTGATCCCAAATGGAAACAAAGAACAGGTTCACGGCGGCATAGAGGACATCCTGACGGCAGAAGAGCTCCTCGGCCTGCAGGGGTGCATACCCGGAGACCTGTTCAAAACCCCGGGCAAACCGCTTTTTGAGTTGCGGACCGATCCACAGACAATTTGAGGACAGATCGGTCAGAAAGCCTTCCAGGACATAATCTTCCGGAACCTGGGAGGCCAAGAAGACGATCAAGGCATCCTCCCCCGGGGCCCGTAGACCGGCTCCCGGAGAGTCCACCCGGATGGGACAGGCCAACAGCGAAGCCCACTGCTTGGCCACAGTCCTGGCTGTGGCATCCGCAGCCTTGTCCAGGGGCATAAACACCATCTCCCCATCCACGGCCAACTGCTCCCAGAGCATATCAGCCAGTTCCTGGACCGCCTGGCCCGGTCTGAACATCAAACGGTCCAGGGGATCGTCCTGGGCCAGAATATCGCACAGACGGCGCAGATCCCGGTATATATATCCCTCCCAATCCCAGGCCTTGGCCTGCTCCCAGAACGGGGGCTCTTGTTCACCAATGTGATGCCCGCCGCCACTTTGATCCAGCCAGGCTTCATTGACTGCCTGCAAGACAGCCATCTCCCGGGAAGGTCCGGGCATGGACTGGGGCCTGCTGCGGCTGGCAGTCACGGACTTGGCCCTGTTCCGGGGAAATTCACCAGGCTGGCGGCCGTGGGCCAAGCCATAGTCCAGACCGAACTGGAGATAAAAAAACAAATCCACGAAAGGCTGGACCAGGTCGTCGGCCTTGGGCAGGACCAAAACTCGGGGTCCGCACAGCTCGCGAATAGTATCCAAGCTCTCGTGCTCAAAGGTGGTGCACACAAAGGGTACCCCTTTTACCTGCAAAGCATGCATGCAGGAAATGGCCTCCTGCAACCTGGCCCGGTTGGTGGCATTGACCACGACCAGGTTGTCCCTGTTCCAGTCCTCGAAGATGTGCGGCTCCGCGTCTCGAAAATCAAAGGTCTTACCCATGGATGTCCAGCTGTTCTCCTCCAGCTTGAGGGCGATTTCCGTGCCTGAGCCCACGGAGTGCTGGGCATCCATAACCACATGGCACAGGCTGCGGGCGTAGGATCTGCCCCGCTTTCTGCTCCACACCCGAAAAGACTCCTCCTGGAGCATATCAGCCAGAATACGGGGCAAATCATGCAGACGACGACCAACAGCCGCAGTCTTGCGTCCATAGCCCAGTTCACTGAGCAGGGCCAAGGCCAGAATCTCCAGCCCCATAAGCATGCAAAGCATGCTTTTCACTGCGCTGACCGTCACTTCCTCTCCGCTCATGACCGGAACCACCCCCCCGCTTTTGCGTAGGATCAGGCCTAAGTCGGCAAAAGGCTTTTCCGTGATCCCCACTGCGGTTATATGGGCCTTGCGTAAATCCTTGGCCAACTGGACCATATCCGAGGTGGTCCCGGACCAGCTGATCATGATAACCAGATCCCGGTCCGGATTGAGGCTCTTGGCCACGTTGTCGATTTCCACCGGACTTTGGACCACTACCGGCAGATCAGGGGCCAGCTCCTGGATCAAGCTTTTGGCCATGGCCCCCACATGGTACGAGGAGCCCATGCCGACCAGGAAAAGACGGCGCAACGACGTCAGTCCCTGACCGAACCTGCGCCTGAGCAGACGCATATGCACCGGGAGCCGATCCAGACCCGGATGACTGCCGCTTGGAAGATACGCAGCCAGGATATCCTGCAGACGATTGGGAATCTCCTGAACATGGGTCTCATAGAATGTCTGGTTCAGATTGCGCTTGATCTGGATTGGGGACAAGCGGGTGGTGAAGGGTTCAATCTCCCCCAGCTCCCGGCCGTCCAAGTCGGTTATATTCACTTCCCGTTTGAACGTACCGCTTTGCCACCGGCTGCTGATCCGGGCCAAGAGCTCCTCGCCTTCCAGGGGAACGACCTGAACCCGGAAACGATCCAGGATTGCCTCCTGCTCCTGCTGGGACTTGGTCCTGGACTGTCCCTGCGGGACCATGACCAGAGAAGTCTGGGCCTGTTCCTCCATCAGTTTTTGCAGCTTTCCGGCCTGTTCCTGGATCAGGCTCTGAGGAAAAAGCCCCAGAGCGGCATTCACATCCGAGACCAGCATGAACTCATCCGTATCTGGCCTATGAACCACAAACACCGGCCGATTGTGGCTGGCGGCAAAAACCCGGTGCGGGGAGATCAAGCTCATGCCGGCCACAGCCACCTGGCCTCCGTCCTGGATCATGATCCGCATGGCCTGGATAAAGGCCAACTCCTCGATATCCTCGGTACTGGCCCCCTGCAGCCGCTTATAGACCTGATGGTCAATGGCCTGGCTGCCCACAGCCAGATCGTCCAGTCCAAGAGCGACCTGCTGCCGTACCGCATCATACCTGGATTGCTCCCTGGCCAGGACCTTGGCGTACAGACCCCACAACTGGGCAAAATACTCGGTGGAATTCTCGCTGCGCAGCCGAACTCCCGCCACCCGGGTCAGGAACTGGCGAACACGGTTTTCCACTTCACTGCTGAACTGCCCATTGACACAGGCGCATCGCATCCCTTCCTGATCCAGGAAAGGGTGGGTATTCTTCAGGGTCACCTGGGACTGGATGGCCCACCGACCGTGAGCCAAAATCGGCTGGGTCAATGCCTGCAAGAGCTGCGGATGGGTCTGCCCCGGAGCACTTCCGGTCCATGGAGGAGACTGCCGGCCCAGCTGAGAGGCCTTTTCCTGCTGCAGATGGATGTAGGCAGCAGCCGCACCCAGGCCGTAAACATTGAGCGCTCTCTCCGCCCGGTACAGGCTTTGCCAGTGAAGAGCGGACAATTTCTTTTCTTTTTGCAGCTGAACAAAAATATCCTGCACCGACTCGTTCAATCTGCCCTCCCGGCCAGCCTTGCTCTGGACCAGGGCGTCCAGATGCCGGAACAAATGGCGCACACCATCCCGATTGTAATCCGCGGGCAGATACAAAGGAGTCTGCACCAGTGCCTGCCACAAATAGCGGCGGGCATAGGCCGGTCGGCCGGAGACTTCGTGCTCATCCCGCAGAGGCCGCAATGGGCGTCCTCTCTGCACCAGGCCTTCAAACAGGCGATCAAAATCTTCCATTATCTTGGGCACAGACAAAGGCAGTCTGCCCTTGGCCGTCATCCGGTCCAGGGTACCCTGAACTGCATATCCGAGAATGGACTTGACCACCAAAGGCGGCAGATCATGGTCCACGACACAGGTGTGCACTGCGTCCCGCAATTCCTGGGCTGAAGTTATGTGCAGCCTGTGTTCTGGAGTCGGCTGCCCCGCAGTCCCGGGACTCAGACGACAGCCATTTTCAGCATCCAAAAGCTCGGACCAGGCCGGATAGGTCTCTTCGCCCGTCTGTCTTTGGCTGGCTCCATCCGGAGCGAACCCTTCAAACTGCAGCAGGCGGCGCTGCCCGTTTACAATGCCCTCCACCCCGGAATCAGAAGAGACAAAGCAGGAAACCAGCTCCGCCCCTGTGCGCACGGTCAGGGGATGCCGGTTCAGGCTCTGAACCAGCTCGACAACCGAGCCCACAGCCTTTCGGGTCCGCACCGGTTCCAGCTCGTCCCCGAACATCCCCACCCCGGTACTGTCCGGGGCCCGGTAGATAATGGACCACATCCCGGTCAGAATCCGGGTCAAAGGATTTTCCGCCTGCCCGCAGTAAACGACGATTCCACACATTGGCTCATCCATGTATCTGGCCTGTATTTACCCAAAGCAAAAGCCGGAGAAAACTCCGGCTTTTGCTTTTCAAACTGCACCCAATCCAGTCTTTTTTTCTAGATCAAGTCGTTGGCCTGCAGCCAATCCCGGGCAGTCTTTTCTTCGCTCTTGTTTTCCAGGTCCACCTCGGCGTTGAGCTTGCGCATTTCCTCGGTGGTCAGCTTTTCGGAAAGGGGCCTGAAGATCTCTTTGAGCTCCGGATACTTTTCCAATACGTCCTTGCGGACCACTGGACTCGGATTGTAGGAGGGGAAGTAGTTTTTGTCATCTTCCAGGGAAACGAACCCAAAAGCGGAAATCCGGCCGTCGGTGGCAAAGCCCATAGATACGTCTACGTTTCCATCCTGCAGGGCCTGGTAAACAAGGCCGGAATCCATTTTCCGCACCTTGCCGTAGGGAACCCGGAAGTCATAGAGCTTCATCAGGGGCTTGAAACCATCCGGACGTTCCCAAAACTCGGAATTGACCCCAATAATCAAATCGCCCGGATGCTCATTCATGTGCTGGGCCAGATCGCTGATGGAAGAAATCCCAAGCTCATCGGCCTGATCCTCGCGCATGAGCAGGGTGTAGGTGTTGTTGAACTGCAAGGGCTCCAGCCAGATGAGTCCGTTTTTGGCATCGGCTTTTCTTACATATTCGTACACCTTGTCCGCATCGCTCATGATCTCTTTGTCGTCCTGTTTCAAGAAAACCGTGTACCCGGTTCCGGTGTATTCAAAATACATATCTATCTGCCCGTGCTCCAGAGACTGGCGGCAGACCGAAGAACCCACTCCGGTTTTCATTTGTACATCAAATCCGTTTTCCTCCAGCAAAACCTTGGCAAAATTGGCCAGAATATACTGCTCAGTAAAATTCTTGCCCCCGACCGTGATCTTCTTCTTTGCCTGGACCGGTCCAGGAACCAGCAGGCACAGGCCCAAAAAGACCGCCACCCCTGTCAACATGAGTTTATGCACAGACATAACAAAACCTCCTCTTCGGTTTATGGTGGATATCCAATACGTATGCACCTACATTGCCTGCTCCAGCCTGAGCCCCTTGGGGATAAGCATCAGACCCAGAAACTCGCACAAATAGTCGGCCACCAGGGCCAGAAGAATGGTCGGAATGGCTCCGGCCAGCAGCTTATCTGTGCGCATGAGGTCAATGCCCATAAAGATCTGCTCTCCCAGCCCTCCGGCCCCGATCAAAAAGGCCAGGGCTGCGGTCCCGATGCAGATGACCAGGGAGACCCGAAACCCGGTGAGCATGACCTGCATGGCATTGGGCAGCTCGACATGGAAAAGAATCTGGCGGTTGTTCATGCCCATGCCCGTGGCCGCATCCAGGAGCCAGTTGGGCACAGCATTGATCCCGGCTAAGGTATTTCTGGCAATGGGCAATACCGAATAGGTAAACAGGGCAAAGACAGCCGGCTCAAACCCTATGCCCATAAAGCTCATGACAATAGCCAAGACAGCCAGAGAGGGAATTGTCTGGCCCAGACCAACGATATACATGACGATGCCGGCGTACTTCTTCATCCTGGCCCGGGTAAAAATAATGCCTACACCCACCCCCAATGCAGTAGCTAAAACCATGGCCACAGCCACCATGACCACATGCTGCCTGGCCAATGCCAATACATAGGCGAACTCATAGGGATCGGCCATATATTCCAGCATGCCGGTCCGATCCAGGAGCACTCCGGCAGTCAGCAGCACCACGACCATTATCAACCGGTAGATTCGGGTTAGAATGTTAGCCATGTCTCAACCTCCTGCCCACTTTGATTCCTTTGGGTGTAACCAGACTTTCCAAGCCGGCCATGAAACCATCCACGAATATGGCCAAAATAGAGACCAAAAGCGCTCCGGTCAGTATCATAGGCTCGTAGGAGCGACCGATGCCTTGCTGAATAAGCACACCCAGCCCGCCGGCCCCGATGTAGGCGGCAATGGCTGCAATGCCGATGCTCATGACCGCGGCTGTACGCAGTCCGGCAATGATCACCGGAACAGCCAAGGGGATCTCGATCTCCCGCAATCTCTGCCAGCTGGTCATACCCAGTCCCCGCCCGGCATCGACAAGCTCCGCAGGAACATTGAGTATGGCCACATAGGTGTTGCGAATAATAGGCAGTTGGCTGTACAGGACCAGGGCAATAATGGCCGGCACCTTGCCCAGTCCATAGCCGAAAGGGGCCAACAAGGGGATCATGATCCCAAACAAGGCAATGGACGGAGTGGTCATAAAGATATTGGCCGTATTAATGACTTTGGCAGCCAGCCTTTTATTCCTGGTAATGGCCACCCCAATGGGCACACCCACCAATATGGCCAGAGAACAGGCCACACCGACAATAAAGATGTGCTCCAGGGTCAACTCAATACATTTCGGGGTATTGTTGACAATATAGTCCCATACCATCATGACAGCACCGCCTCAGCTAGGGTTTGCCCCGGTTGCAACCTGCTCTTCCGAATACATCTTCAAGATCCGTTTCTGGATGTGATCGTAGGCGATGGTTCCGGCAAAATTGCCGTCTGCATCCATCACCGCCAGAACCCGCATATCGTGCATGAGCATAAAGGACATGACATCTTTTAAGGCCATATCTGCATCCACCCGGACTGGATAGGGCACGGCCAACTCATGGACAGGTGCGTGCTCCTCCCGCAGCTGCCGCCTGTGCACATATCCGACAGCCTTGCCTTTTCTCAGAACCACCAGATGCCGGAAATCGTGCTCTTCCAACAACTGCAGGGCCTCTTGGCCTGGAGTATCTCCCTGGACCACATTGTCCGGATTTTTATCCATGACCTCGTCCACATGGATCAGGCCCAGGACCTTCAGGGCCCGGTCCGCTCCCACAAAATCGGCGATATACTGGTCCTTGGGCTGGGCCAGGATGGTTTCCGGATAATCATACTGTTCCAATCGGCCTTCGGAAAAAATGGCGATCTTATCGCCCACCTTGATGGCTTCGTGGATGTCGTGAGTGACAAAGGCGATGGTTTTTTTCAGCTTGCGCTGCAGACGGAGGAACTCGTTTTGGATCTCTTCCCGATTGATGGGATCGATGGCCCCAAAGGGCTCATCCATGAGCAGGATGTCCGGATTGGCGGCCAAACACCTGGCCACACCTATGCGCTGCTGCTGTCCTCCGGAAAGCTCAGCAGGGTACCGGTCCCGAAAGGCCGAAGGCTCCAGCTGGACCATGGTCAAAAGCTCATCCACTCGCTCTTGGATGGCCTGTTTCTTCCAGCCCATGAGCTTGGGCACAGTGGCTATGTTGTCGCCAATGGTCTTGTTCGGAAACAGGCCGATCTGTTGAATGGCGTAGCCCATGGTCTGCCGCAGCTTGACCGGGTCTTCGCTCATGATGTCTCGGCCATCCACTATAATCTTTCCCCGGCTCAGAGCCAAAAGCCGATTGGTCAGCCGCAACAGAGTAGTTTTTCCACACCCGGATGGACCCAGGAAAACGACCAGATTCCCTTGCTCGATTTCAAAAGACACATCCCGCAGAGCAGTGACTGCATCTGGCCCGGAACCAAATATCTTGGTCACATTCTCATAGGTAATCATCTGCTATGGACCTCCTTTTATCCATTCAGGCAATGGTATCCGGCTATTATTCATCTGCACTTTACCTTGAATTTGATCTTTGGTCAAGGAGGAAAACATATTTTTCGTATCTTTTTTCCTTGTTCATATGCTCAGAGAGTGCTCTGCTCTTCTTGAGTGCCAAAGATTAATGCCGCATAAAGTGGACTCAAAGTCATCACATTCATCAATTATATTTTTCTCAAGCTGTCTGTTTGCTAAACAGACAGCTTGATGAAAGCTGGCCATCACTACTGTGGACACCTCTTGCAGGACTATACAATGTTTCGCCTGCAGCCATAGCATGGCTTCAATTGCCGGCTGCGTCCAGCAGGCAGGGCTGGACCTGTATCTGGGCCAGGGCCGATCAAGGATCCCAGGTTTGCTCGTTCATAAAGCAACCAAATCCAAGAGCCCCCTCACGCTCCAAGGAATGCGAGCATCCGTTTTTCCCCGCCTGGTCGCAGCCCGAACTCATGTCCAGCGGCCAGCAGGGTATGGACCACATCCCGGGCATAGCCCCGGGAACAGGTAAACACAAAGCCTTCCTCTTCTGAGTCGCCGGGGAGCAGAGCAATCTGGCAGGGCACATGGGCCAGAGGTCCCTGGATGAGGCAGGGAAGGGAGCGTTTCGGGTCAGCCAGATCCAGATTGGTCACCTTTTCCGAGACCGCAAGAGTCTGTGGTCCAATCACTGCCAGACAGACTGTGTTTTCTTGAATATCTGTATATGCCCTGTCTTCGGGCATGCTCTGTTCTCTCGGTCCCAGGTGCCAGATCGAGGCCTGAGTCCGGTTCATGCGGTTAATGAGCACCTTCTGCCCCAGAACAGACCTTCCGGGACTCTCCGGAACATCCAGCCCGCAGGGTTGGTAGTGCCCCAGATCCCTATCCTGGACGTCCCATCTGGGTAGATGGGAGAGATCTATGAGCCAGGGACCGTATTTTTCATCTGCGTATTCTGTCACCACAGTCCACCCCGCCCGCTCTTCGCTGTGCACCGGGGATGCGTCAAAATGGACCGGGGAACTTCTGTATACGTGGGACATAATCAAATCCCCTTATAGACCTTTAGTGCTGCCGTTAGCAGCCTGTTTGTTCGTTAACAATTATCTCTTATTCGTAGAAAACGGCCTGTATGATGGAGCATGATATGAACAATAAAAATGGCTAACCCATCATTTATCTGCAGGAAAAATAAAGCAACTGGTTTGTCAGAGACAATGCTGTAATTTTATCAGATCTTCATCTGTTTTCCTTTCGGATCGTAAAAGGGCATCCGGGTCACAGTTGCGTACTGAAGCTCGCCCTGGCACTCGTTTTCATATACGGCCAATCGGGTCCCTTCTTGGGCGTAGGTCCCTTCCACAAGGGCCATGCCGATGACTGCCCCAACGGTGGCACTGTGCCGAATGGTTCCGATATAGCCGATGACCCTATGGTCCACAATAACACATCCGTCTCCAGGCACATGGTCGGCCTTGTCCATCTGGATACCCACCAGCTTGAGCCGGCCTTGATGATCTTCTGCATGCCTTAAGGCGTCCGCACCTACCGGGGCAATAGATTTGTTTCTGGCCCACAAAAAGCCAAGACCCAGGTCCAGGAGGTTGGTCCGCTGCTCCGACTCCTGGCCCAGAATGACATGGCCTTTCTCCATACGCAGGACGTTCTGGGCTTCCACTCCATAAGGCTTGATGCCCATATCCCGCCCGGCCTGAGCCAGCATCTCCCAGACCGCGGGCATGTACGAGGCGGCCACATGCAGCTCGTAGGACAGCTCGCCCACAAACCCCAGACGCATGGCCCGAACCGGGACGTCGCCGGTCAAGGTCAAATTCCGCCAATGCGCAAAAGGAAATGCCTGGTTGGAGACATCGGCATCGGTCACCCTTTCCAGAACGTCTCTGGCCTTGGGTCCGGCCAGGTTGATGACCCCGATGCCGTCTGTGAGGTTGACCAGGTGAAAGTCCCAGTCCTCATACCGGGTATGGTAGCGTATCCACTCCGCCGTGGCCCCGGCCCGGCCGGAGGAGGTGGTCAGCATATAGTCGTTCTCTTCCACCTGCCAGACCACTCCATCGTCGATAACGCACCCGTCGTGATTGCACATAGCCGAGTACTTGACCCGCCCAGGCCGTATTTTGGCCATATCCCCCACATAGACCCGCTGCAGGGCCTTTTCCGCATCCGGTCCGTGGATGCGGAAGTTGCCCAGAGTGGATGCGTCCAGCATGCCCACATTGGTGCGCACATTGGCCACCTCCGGTCCTACATCCAGGTCTGGTGAGAAATACCTGGCCCGTTTCCAGACCCCGGCCCGGCGGAACACGCCCCCTTCCCGGATCTGGATGTCATGGATGGGGGTCAGCTTGGTCATCTCATGTGTTTTTCCGGCATAGGCAGCCAAAGGAACGGGCGCCAAAGGCGGTCGGACGGTGGTGGGCCTCAGATCGGCAAAGGATTCGGCCTTGAGCTTGGCCACCAAAAGGGGCAGATTATGCCCCGGGATCCCCCCCTGCCCCGGTCCGGTTCCGGCTGAGGAAAAACGCTTGATAAGCTCTGGCTGGTCAAATCCCTGGGCCAGGGCCTGGGTGATGTTTTTTACGCTCACGTCTTCATCAAAGCAGATGAAGCTTTTGCGCCCGGACACCGGTGCAGTGACCAGCTTGGAGCCGTGCTCCGGACCGGGCAGGCTGTCCATAGCCTCTTTCACTGCGGTCAGCTCCTGCCCGCAATCCACCCCGCAAGAAACAGCAGCCTGCAATCCGGCCAGACGCCCAGAGGCCTCGACACTTCCGGAGTGGCTTATCCCCCAAAGTCGGCCGGCGGGGAACATGCCCTCCGGATACTTTACTGGTAGAAAGTATCCGGTGTGCCTGTCGAACTCGAATCTGGACTGGACCAGGCTTAAGGGATCAGTCACCGGAGTCAATCCGGCGGAACCAACCAGCACATCGCAGGAAAACTCCCGGGTCACGGTCCCGTCGAGAGTGCTCAGGCGCGTTCCGGTCAGTGTTGGCCGGCCCAAGGCCTCCTGGGCCACCCAGCCTGTATACAAGGGAATTTTCCGTTCTTTCAGGCCTTGCAGAAGCTTCTCATCCTGCCCCTCCTCTCTTGAGTCGGCTACAGCTTGTATCTTCAGGCCCAGATCGCAGAGGTCCAGGGCGGCCTCCAAGCCCAAATCATGGCCCACGGAAAACACGGCCTCCTCTCCGGGCAGGAGACCGTAGGTCCGGGCCAGACGATGGGCACAGGCTACCTGCATCACTCCTGGGCGTTCGTTGTTTTCAAAAAGGAGGGGCCGCTCTCGGCATCCGGTGGCCACAACAACACTTTGGGCCCGGATTTCTATGTACCGCTGCTCAAATCTCTCCTGAGATCCGCCTTGCTGGCAGGCGGTGATCAGATTGTCGGTGTAGGCCCCTACCACGGAGGTCCGGGTAAAAACCCGGATATTGGCATGCTCTCTGACCTTGGCCGCCAGGTCTCTGGCCCGCCAGTGCAGAGGCTGACCCTGGGCCGAGGGCGCAGCCCGGTAATCGAAAAATCCCCCCAGCCAGGGCCGGGCCTCGAGGATGATCACCCGCAGTCCTTGGTCCGCCGCCTCCAGGGCCGCGCACATTCCGGCCGGTCCACCGCCGATGACGCAGATCTCCGTTCCGGGATAGAGCTCATCATATGTCCCGGTGACCTCCAGATCCGGATCCAGCCGACCCAAACCGGCTGCCCGACGGACCATCTTCATGGCCAGAGGCCAGACCTTGGCCGGCTTGTGCATGCACTTATAATAAAAACCTGCCGGCATGCACCAGTCCAGATGATCCATGATACCCATCATGTCATGCTTTGCCGAGCCTTTGACGTTTTGCTCCCTGACCCTTTGGTACTCCTTGAGCAGTGTGGTCTCAGTGCGCACATTGGGGATCCCGTCCACTTCCATCATGGTGTTGCTGCATTCACCGTCCAGGCTGTACAGGCCCCGGGGCCGGTGGTACTTCAGGCTGCGGGCAAATATACGCACCCCGTTGGCAAAAAGGGCTGTGGCCAGGCTGTCCCCTTGCAAACCGAAATAGGTATCTTTTTTATAGGTAAAAGGGATCGCACCCTGGGGATTGATCCGCAGTGTGGGTAGATTGGTCAGCCGTTTCATGGTTGTTCCTCCGGATTTTCCACCTCCACATTGGCCAGCGTATCTCTGAAGATAGTGAACCAGCTTCCGCATCCGTCCCGGTGATACCACCATTCCTTCTGCACCCCGGCCGTGCAGGCATTATTGTGCACATAGTCCGTCCACTGCCTGGGGCTCAGCTCCTGTCCCCAGGGATACGGGCCCTTGTCTTCTCCGCCGTAGCGGAACTCATATCCGTTTCGTCGGCCGCAGATGGGGCAGGTAATCATTAAAGACATGGGAAAACCTCGTTAGTTGTCCGGCGTATAATTGACCACCGCCGCTGTTTCGCCCATGAGCTTGTGCTGCTCATAACGACGGAAGGTAAAGGGCTGTAAGCGCTCTGGACACTCGTTTGTGGCCATATACTGGGCCATGTACCGGCCGGTGGCTGTGGAGGACTTAAATCCAAAATATCCCCAGCCGCAGTTCATGAACAAGCCATCAAGAGGATCGTTTCCGTCCATGATCGGGGCCATATCCGGAGTCATATCCGCCAGGCCGCCCCAGGCCCGCATGAACTTTATCCCCCGCAGGCAAGGCAGAAACTCGGTCAAGGCTTCAGCCTGATGCTTGATATACCTGGCCGTCACCTGGGTGGTGTAGTTAGGCCAGGGGTCCATGTGCGCCCCGGTGGCAATCTCCCCTTTCAGCGTCTGATTGCAGTACACATGATAGGCCCCAGAGGAGACCACATGATCCAAAAGAGGCTTGATCGGTTGGGTGACCATGGCCTGAATGGTCAGCACGCTGATAGGTAGCTTCAGGCCCAGCATGTGGGAGATGAGTCCGGCTGAATACCCTCCTGCGGAGACCAGAACCCGGGGAGTGGTTATATGCCCTCGGGAAGTGTCCACGCCGGTGACCTTGCCCTGACTGGTGGTAATCCCCTGGGCCTCGGTCTGCTGCAGAATATCCACCCCCAACTTGGCAGCGCCCTTGGCCAGACCCCAGACCACGGCGTCGTGACGGACAATGCCGCCAGGAGGATGATACATGGACCCGTGGATGGGATGGGTGATGTCCTGGGACAGGTTCAGGGGCGGCACCAACTCCTTGGTCTGTTTGGCGTCCAGGACATGGCTCTTCACCCCCAAAAACTGGGCAGTAGACACATTCATCCGGGCCGCCTTCATGGCCGCTTCGCTGTGCATCAGGTTCACGTTGCCGCAGTTGTTGAACATCAAATTGAAGTCCAGCTCTTTGGTCAGTTGGGGCCACAGATCCAGGGCATCTTTATACAGGGGCACGTTTTCCTGAGTCCGCTGATTGGCCCGGACAATGGCTGTATTCCGACCTGCTCCGCCGAACCCGATAAAGCGTTTTTCGAGCACAG
Source organism: Thermodesulfobacteriota bacterium (assembly GCA_051749205.1). Classification (GTDB taxonomy): domain Bacteria; phylum Desulfobacterota; class Desulfovibrionia; order Desulfovibrionales; family Desulfothermaceae; genus Desulfovermiculus. The sequence goes on from JBNJII010000011.1 coordinate 14,774, forward strand.
CCACATTGCGCATTGCGTGTTCCTTGGCCAGATAATAGGCTGTAGCCAGGTTGTGCAGCCCTCCACCGATGAGTACTGCATCGTAGTGCTTCTTTTGCTCCGGCTGCTCTCCCCATAGGGGCTTTGTGGTGCCAAACATGGGATGTCTCCACTTGTTTGATTGTCAGATTTGCCCAGCGGCAGCGCTAAAACCCTCTATAAGAGGATGGCATACTTCTCCCGGAGCTGGGCATCCACGTCCTCGGGAATATAGCTCTTTTCCGGCTGGTCCAGAATGGACTGGACCATCTTTCTGGCCCGCATCCAGGCATCCAGGCCTCCTCCCTGGTTCCAGGTGGCCCGATCGCTGCGGTCAGTAACTCCATTGCCCATGTAGTATTCGTCATACATATGTTCAAAGGTATGATCGGCAGTAATAAACTGCCCGCCGATGCCCACTTCCTTAATGACCTCCTGAGCCAGATGCTCAGGATCCACGGCAATCCCCTGCAATACCCGGCGGGTCATGCCGATGATTTCGTCGTCCAGGACAAACTGCTCATAGGCCACCCCGAGCATGGATTCCAGCATACCGGCCGCATGGTGCACGTAGTTGGACCCGCCCATAGCCGCCAGCAGAGTGGTCATCCCCTTTTCCCATCCGGCTTGGGCATCCGGGAGCTTGGAATCGGAAAGCCCGGAGGAGTTGTAGTTGGGAACCTGGATATGATGGGCCAGTTGGTGGATGGCTGCATTCATCATCCCGCACTCTACAGCCCCGCCGCAGTAGTTCATGCTCTTGAGGTCCGCTCGGCCCGGAATGCCGCCATACAAAAGCGGAGCTCCAGGTTTTATGAGCTGGCCCAGGGTAATCCCGGCCATCTGCTCAGCGTGGCACTGAGCCAGGGTCCCGGCCATGGTCAACGGAGAGGTGGACCCGGCCATGGGTGCTCCGGACAAAGCGACAGGAATACCGTTCCTGACGCACTCGAGCATGATTTTCACCGGCAAAGTGCTCAGCTTCAAGGGACTGATGATAAAGGACGTAATAATGGAGAAGAAAGGCTTTTTCTGAACTTCCTGGATGCCTCCAGCCAGCTGGGCGGCTAGATCCAAGACCTTGTGCAGCTCCTGCTCGTTGTTCACTCCGGCCATGATGTGTTTGCCAGTGGCCTTAAAGCAGGTGTAAAAGACATTGACATCATAGGCATGGTCCGGGATGTCAGTTGGGATACACGGGCGGAGGAAAAAACTGATATTGTCCAGCTGGTCCACGACCCGTCCCAGGTTGTACAGATCGCTTAACGTCGTGGATCTGGCCTGGCCCGTCTCTAGATCCAGAATCCGCACCGCAGCCCCTCCGGTGCCCAGATGCACGGCATGCTCGGTGAGATCCAAATCATACTCCCCGTTACGACTGTGCAGCACCACTTGACTGGGGGCTTTGGCCACATGTTCTTCAACCATTGTCCGGGGAAGATAGACTTTTCGATTCTCTTGATCCAATGTGGCCCCGGCCTGGACCAGAACATCCACTGCTTCGCTCAAACCGGGTTCATATCCCACCCCAACCTCCTCCAAAAGGGAGAGGCCGGCTTCATGCACTGCCTTGAGCTGCTCCGAGGACAAGGGCTGATAACACCCACCGGAAACACTTTGTAGTCCCATAACCGCTCCTGAAATATATACGTTTACATGTCTTTTGTATTGTATACGGCTTGAAACAAAAAATGTCAAAATGAAATTATTATTTCAGAAACTTCATATAAAGATCTTGCGTCTTCCTGCCCATGAACGCCTCATCGGGATTAATATCCATAAATACCGAGCATAAACGTAAACAGGGATCACCAAAGCCATGAAATAATCTTGGCAAAAATTTCTTTTCCACCCTCCCCTGCTCTGAGGCCACTTTCTTGGCATGGCCAAAAAAAGCCCCCAGAGGACTGGATTTCCAGTTCCTCTGGGGGCTGGGAATGCGGGAATGAAGGCATCCCCCGCACACAGACCTCAACAAACAAAAGCGTGCAAAAACAAAAAATCTTTGCCCTTACGAATAAGCTTGAGCCAACTCCACGCCCAACTCCAGGGCCTGTTTGTTCATATCCACAAACTGCGAAGGGACTCTGGTTTTGATAACTTCCAGAAGGGATTCCAACTTGACCACACGGGTCAAGGCCTGCAAAGCCCCCAGCATGCAGATGTTTAAGACAATGGTCTTTCCAATTCTTTCTTGCACGGATCGATACAGGGGCAAACTCACTTGCTTGGCATCCGCCTTGCGCTTGCCGTGCACCAGGGCGCTGTCGGTCAGCAACAGCCCGCCGGGCCGTATGATAGAGTAAGACTGGTCATAGGCCTCCTGAGTCAGACAGACCAGGATATTGGGCTGGGTCACCTTGGGGAAGTTGATGTCCTTATCATCAATAATGATATCCGAGCGGGTCACTCCACCTCTGGCCGCAGCCCCATAGGACTGGGCCTGCACCGCATTGAGACCTTCGTAAATGACCGCGGATTCAGCCAGAATAATGGCCGCGGTGATCAGTCCCTGCCCACCGGAGCCGGAAAAAACAAGTCGACATCGTTCCATAGGTCTATCCTTTATGCACAGCTTGAATAAGACGCTCGTATTCAGAACAATATTCCGGGGTTTCTTTCTGGACAAACACACCCCGTTCAATGAGTTCCGGATTTTCTTCCAAGGCCTTGGATCCGACCTGAGCCGTGTTGTCTTTGAGAAATTCCAGCATATTCACCGCACTGCCCAGCTTATTGCGCCGTCCGAAGTGAGTGGGACAGGGGGAAAGGATTTCCACAACAGAAAACCCCTTATGGGTGATGGCCTGCTTGAGGTACTTGGTTATCTCCTGAAAGTGGTAGCTCGTGGTTCTGGCCACATAGCTGGCCCCGGATGCCACGGCCATGTTCACCACGTCAAAGGACTGGTCAATGGTCTGCAGCGGGGCTGTGGTGGCCTTAAAACCGATTCCGGTCAAGGGCGAGAACTGCCCGCCGGTCATACCGTAGATTCGATTGTTCATAATCACGGCCGTGATATCCATATTTCGGCGGCAGGCGTGAATGAAGTGATTGCCGCCGATGGCCAGGGCATCTCCATCCCCCATGGGCACAATGACATTGAGATTGGGCTGACTCATCTTCACTCCAGCGGCAAAGGCCAGGGCCCGACCATGCAAAGTGTGCAGGGAGTGAAAGTCCACGTATCCGGAAATGCGCGATGAGCATCCAATACCGGAAACCATAACCATTTCATTCTTGGGCAGGGCCAACTCCTCTACTGCCCGCAGCATATTGTTGAGCACTATTCCGTGCCCGCATCCCGGGCACCAGATATGGGGGAAAAAGCGTTCCCGGATGTAATTTCGAAAGGACATGGGCTACACCCCCCTTCCCTGAATGAGCCGGAGCATATTCTTGATATCCGTAGGAGTTATGAACTCCCCATCCACCCGGTTGGCCAAAAAGACCCGCTCCGGACGGTCTACGGCCTTTTTGACCTCCTGCACCACCTGGCCCATATTCATTTCCACCACGACTATGGACTCGGCCTGAGAACATTTTTCCCGCACCAATTGGGCAGGAAAAGGCCACAAGGTCTGCAGCTCCAAGAGCCCGAGCTTCTCCCCGCGATTGCGGCGATTTTTTACAATATGCAGGGCCGAACGGGAGGTCGATCCGTAGGAGACTAAGACACAGGTGGCATCTTCCAGAAAATACTCTTTATAATACGTGATCTGGTGGACGCTGTTTTCTATCTTATCCACCAAATGATGGATAAGTCCATGAATGACTTTGGAATCACTGGTGGGAAACCCCCACATATCGTGGTACAAGCCGGTTACGTTGTACCGATGCTTGCCCCCGAAATCGGACATGGGCAACCGCCCATCTTCCCGGGGCAAATAGGGATGGTAGTCCACCCCTTCGGCCAGGGCGGTCCGCAACCGTTGGACCACCTGCACCTCCCCCGGTTGGGGCATCTCCACCTTCTCCCGCATGTGCCCGGACATCTCATCGAATAAAAGGATGACCGGGGTCCGATAGGTCTCGGCCAGATTAAACCCTTCTACCGTCATCCGGAACAGATCCTGATGGGTGGAGGCGGTCAGGGCGATGATGGAATGATCTCCGTGGGTTCCCCATCTGGCTTGGAAGATGTCCCCCTGGCTGCCGTGGGTGGGCAAGCCCGTGGATGGACCGCCCCGCTGCACATCGACAATCACGCAGGGGATCTCAGCCATGACCGCAAAACCCAAGGCCTCCTGCATCAGAGAGAAGCCGGGACCGCTGGTCGCGGTCATCACCTTGTGTCCGGTAAGAGACGCCCCGATGATGGCGCATATGGAAGATATCTCGTCCTCCATCTGGATGAATCTGCCCCCCAAAGCCGGCAGGCGGGCGGACATATGCTCGGCGATCTCAGAGGAAGGAGTGATGGGGTAGCCGGCAAAAAAATCCAGTCCGGCGTACAATGCGGCTTCCACACAGACCTCGTTGCCTTGAATAAAGCGAATATTCGTGTCGCTCATGCTGCTTCCTGCTCTTCGGTTTGTACCTCTATAGCCAGGTCCGGACACCTGCGTTCACACAAATGGCATCCAATACAATCCTGCGGCCTGGCCGCCACCACTTTCTCTTCTTCATCAATCTCCAGGACCTGCTTGGGGCAAAAGTAAACGCAGATGCCACAGCCCTTGCACCATTCCCGGTTGATGAAGTGTCCAAGTACCTTTTTCTTGGCCATATACGCACCTTGTTGGAAGTTTTGTCCTATATCTCCAGCCCACCGGCCCGGTAGACATTGAGGTAGTTCATGCAGAACTCATCGCGACCGGCCAATGCCTCGGATGAGGCAATAGTGGCCATCATCTGTTTGTCCAAGGGATTGACTATGGCCCCGTCCAAGCCCTGGGCAATGGCCATGGACATAAAGGTTCTATTCAGCAGGGCCCGCTTGGGCAGCCCATAGGATATGTTGGACAATCCACACATGGTATGTACCCCTGGGATCTGGGTCATGATCATATGGATGGCCTTTAAGAACTCCCGGCCGTAGCTGTCGTTGGTGGATACCGGCTGCACCAGGGGGTCGACATAGATATTTTCCACCTTGACGCCCTTTTGAACCAGCTTGTTGACCAGATCAGAAGCAATGGAGAACCGATCCTCGGCAGTCTCCGGCATTCCGGAATCGCTCATGCACAGAGCCACCACTTGACACTCATGGGCGGTCACAATGGGCAGCAGGGCCTCAAAGCGTTCCTTCTCCAAAGAGATGGAATTGATCATCGCCGTACCCTTGTGCACAGCCAAGGCCTTTTCAATGGCCTGGGGGTCGGGACTGTCAATGCAGCACGGTCCGTCCACGACCTCCTGAACATTTGCTACCAGCCAATTTACGTACTCGCTTTCCTGCCCTACGAAGGTGCCGGCATTGACATCTATATAATCGGCTCCAGCATCTCTTTGATCTTTGGCCACATTCTGGATGGCCTGCACGTCCTGGGATTTGATTGCTTCGCTGATAGCCTTGCGGCTGGAATTGATAAGCTCACCGACAATAATCATGCTCCCTCCTTCACCCCTGGCCAACCAGGGAGTGATTGCGTGTACAGAGTTCAGGTTGCGGAAACTCCATGTTTTGCACAAAAATATCCATAAAATCGCTGTCCTGGGCTAAGCCAACATGCTCTACCTGGGACATATCCTTTTCCAGCTGCCGGCGCAGAGGGCTGGAAAGAAGGAGATACGTGCATCCCAGTTGACTTGTATTGCCTGCAAAAAAAACCTTTTCCCCAGTGCCCGCAGGGAGCATCCCTATGCCCTCCAGACTGGCCGGACGCAAGACATTGCCGAATCCTCCGCCGATGACCACCTTTTGGAGCTCTCGGTTGTGCAGCCCGGCCTTGTCCAGGAGAAAATCTATCCCGGTGCGCATGGCACCTTTGGCCAATTGCAGCTGACGGATATCGGCTTGAGTCAACCACACCTCCGGCCCCAACTTGACCGCAGGTGTACCATCCAACTCCTGCACCCTGTCCGCAAGAGGGGAGGGACACCCCGTGAGGTCCTTTCCAGACAGCAATCTGCCACTGGGGTCAATGACCCCGGTCTCCAGCAATGTATGCACCAAATCCAAAAGCCCGCTGCCGCAGATTCCTCTCGGCTCAGTCAGGGATCCAAGTATCTGTATCTTCAGATCCCTTCCGTCAAAGGAAACTGCCTGAATCGCTCCCGGGGCAGCCCGCATTCCGCTGCTCAGTCCGGAACCTTCAAAGGCCGGACCAGCAGCTGTGGAGGTCAGCATGCGGGTGTATCCTGTACTCACCCCCATTTCTCCGTTTGTGCCCACATCCAAAAAAAGCAACTTGCTTTGGGTATGGAAAAAATCTTTGATGGCTACCAGGCCGGCACTGATATCCGATCCAACAAAGGCGTGGGCGATGGGCGGGATGTACACCATAGCCTGGGGATGGATCTGCAGCCCGAGCTTGCGGGCCGGATAGCTGCATCCACTTTTCAATCCCACGCTGAAAGGAAGACGTCCCAAGGGTGCGGGATCCTCCCCGGCGCATATTTGGACCATGGTTGTGTTGCCCCCGATCACCGCATCCAGGATATGCTCCGGATGACTTCCGGCCTGGGCGCATACTTCCTGGATCAGCTCCGAAGCAGCCCTGTGCACAGTGGTGGCCAAAAGGTTAAGTCCTTCTGGGGAGGAAGCCCTCTGAATCCGGGTCAAGACATCGTGTCCATAGCTGACTTGCGGATTGAGCCGGCCGGCACTGGCCAGCTCCCGGCCGCTGGACAGACAGATCAGGGAAGCGGCCAGGGTTGTGGTCCCCACATCCAGGGCCAAGCCTTTGGGTGTTGTCTGTGGCCCCCAATCTGCGAGCAGGTGTTTTTGCCCCGGAGCTTCTTCATGGATAAACCGGTAGGTACCGGCCCTTTCCACAACCTGCACAGCAGGCTGCACCTGCCCTGCTGACCGGGACCCGCCCACAAGAACCGGACCGTCCAGGTGTGTGGCCTGGGCATCCAGCCTGTACGTCGGGGGAAGAAAGACGTGCACCTCTTGGTGTACCACAGCCTGGCAGGCCAGGCGTACACCGTCTTGGGCCTCTGCCTGGGAAATATTGGCGTGCGGGGTTTTTGCAACAGCTGTAGATGGCTGCACCCGAATCTTGCAGCGTCCACACACCCCCTGCCCGTCACACGGACTATCCACATAAACGCCGTGTTCCTGCAAAGCATGGCGAATAGTTTGCCCTCTATCCGTTTGGACACTAAGATCCAGAGGGTGAATATACAGTGTGATCCTTTGTGATGTTCCCATAACTCAGTGGGCCCTATGTACACGATGCCTGCCCAAGATTCAAGGCACGGTCCATCATCTTGATATAGCAGACAATATGCCTTTGCCATTCAAGGTTCGCATGAAGCAAGAGTCAACCCCGGTCGCTAGCTCCCTTTCGGGACCGCCTGGCTCCAGCCTGGTCAGGAAGGGCGAATGATTATTCGCCCCCTCCTCCTCACCCGCCAGCTTCATCTGGATCAACCTGGCGGTTTCCTACAAATACCAAACAACGAATAACAGGCCCGCCAGAGGCGGGGATGATCTCTGCCTTCAGGCCCTAAGCCACCAGTATCTCCTTGGCCGTATCCACTGCACTGGCTGCATTGGGCGCATATCCGTCCGCACCGATTTTCTGGGCGTATTCAGCGGTTACCGGGGCTCCACCGACCATCACCTTGACCTGCTCCCGGAGGCCGGCTTCCTGCAGGGCCTGGATGGTTTCCTCCATTTTGGGCATAGTCGTGGTCAACAAGGCGGACAAGCCGAGAATGTCCGGTTTCTTTTCCTTGACTGCGTCCACGACGCTCTGGGCCTTCTGGTCAATGCCCAGATTGACGACCTCGAATCCGGAGCCTTCAAACATCATGGCCACCAGATTCTTGCCGATGTCATGCAAATCCCCCTCCACAGTAGCGATGAGAAAAACACCTTGGCTTTGGACCTCGGATTGAGCCAAAATGGGCCGCAGAATGTCCATGGCCTTGTGCATGGTCTTGGCACAACGCAGCACTTCGGGGATGAACATTTCCCCATCCTTAAACCGCTTGCCCACAACGTCCATACCGGCCAGCAGGCCTTGCTGTAAGATCTGTTCAGCTGAAATCCCCTGATCAAGGGCCTGCTGGGTCAACTCAGAGATCTTGTTCATCTGCCCCTTGATCAGCACATCGGACATTTCTTGAAGAATATCGCTCATAAACCTTACCTCCTGCGCAATGAACTGACAAATATACTCCCCTTGAGTCTCAACCTCGATTCTGGCTTTTTAAAAAATGAAATATATCTTGTCAATGATAAAATATATTTCATTTACATTCTTCCCATGCCTGCCCTGCAATATTGGCATCTGCCCTAGTATCCATATGCACCAGATGGTTCACAGCCTCAGGACAGTACGTATTGACCTCGGTTATTTAAAATGACAGAAATTATTTCCCTTGCTCTTGAATTGTGTATATTGCAGACAAGGACGGACTGCCATGCATAAGCACCAAGCACCCCTGCTGACCAGACTGAAGGATCTGCATCCCCAGCTCACGGGAAAGGGGAAAATCTTGAATGCCTATATCCAAGAACACCCTAAAAAGGTGGTCTTCATGACCATCAAGGAATTGTCCCAGGCCACTGGAGTCAGTGAGGCTACGGTAGTCCGCTTTGTCCGCACCCTGGGCTTTGACGGGTACAACGACTTTTTACATGCCCTCCGGGATGTGCTGGATACGGACTCCCCTATGCTTGAACGCCTCAACCTCTCTCCCCCGGAAACGGACATGGGCAGCCGTCTGCACACAGTTGTATCGGAAGGGATTCAAAACTTGCAGCATTTTTACAAGCAGGTGGATTTGGCTGAGCTGGAAAAGATTGTGGATAAACTCGAACAAAGTCCGGATATATTTGTCATCGGCTCCAGGCTCTCTTACCTGCCGGCCTATTATCTGGGCTGGGTGCTGACCAAGATCCGGCGCGGTGTGCACATCCTCAAGGGCAGTGATTCCACCAGCTTTGATTGGCTGGCCAATGCCCAGGACAACAGCCTGGTCATTATCTTCTCCACCACCCGCTACCCCAATGAACTCATTCGCCTAGGCCGCACAGTCAAACGCCTGGACAAGACCCTTATCGTGATTGCCGACAGTTCCCTGTGTCCGCTTTTGGCCTTTGCCGACCTATCCTTGGTCGCTCCCTCCAAAAACATTCCCTTGTTCGGCGACCTGACCATATTCAACACTTTGATCCGGTTTTTGACCCTGGAGCTGGCCAACCGGTCTGGACCGGAGTTTACCCAATATCAAAAGCGTCTGGAGCAAATCTATCTCGAAAACGACACCTTTTTTAACCTGCGGGGAACTGGGTGATCATCTACTACATCCTATTCCATCTGTTCTTCTTTTCTGCCCTTTTGTCAGGCAAGGCCCTTGCTGAAGACAGCAGCCGTGAGTCGGGCCAAACGGTGCAGATGACGTCTGCGCTCCTCTTTGTCCTGCCCATCCTGGCCATGAAAGACCACAATAAGGCCTAGGATGGAGGAAAAAAAGGCATGGGAAAACAAGCGCACGCCTTGTGGAGAAACCCCGGCTTGGAGCATGATGTGGTCGAAGTTGTTCAAATAGTAATCTCTGACTTCCTGAAACCTAGCCATGGCTTCTGGATCAACATCCTCCTTCAACAGAAAGTGGGTCATTAAGTGCAGTATAGAACCCTTGTCTAGAAAGAAATCAACCATACTTAGGGCTACTTCTTCCAGGTCCATTATGCTCTTTCCAGATCTGCGCAAGTGTTCGCTCTTGACATCTTGGATCTTTTGCCCCAAAACTTCCATCAAAATAGCATCCCGGCTGGAAAAATAGCGGTAGATTGAAGCAGGTGATATCCCGGCTTGTCTGGCGATATCACGCATACCGATGGCAGCGAACGGCTTGTGGGCAAAAAGCTTGACCGCCGCATCTAAAATCAATTCCCGCCTATACTCCCGTTCTGAATACTTGAGCTGAATGAACGTCGATTTTGTCTCCACCGGCCTGCCCCCTGTTTCCTTGATGTCAACATCCTTTTGAGCCAGGTACGGAATTCGGTAAGGCAAACAGTGTTTTTGAAAGGTATCCTTTCCTTGAAACTCAGAGAGGTATATGAACTTATTAAATACTATAGATAATAAAAAAGGATTTCAAGGCAAAAATGCTGTTTTTTATTTTTTTCCGCCTTTGTACTGACTGCCGGCTAAAGCAGCTTGATTTCCTTGTCTTTTCCTCACAGTTTTTTTAGACTCTTTGCTTCGGAACAGGCAAGGAGCTGGGATTTCTCAAATCAAGAAAACTGATGAGCATTTTGAAAATTCGTACACTGTCAACAAAAGCCTCGCACCCGCCCTGAGGACCTCTTTCCGGGGCTGCCAACCACGGACCACAGCTTATGAACACTCTCCTTATCCAAAAAGTCCAACTCCATGGACAGACAGTGGATGTGTATATCCAGGACAACCGTTTTCAGAAGATTGCCCCTGAGATTCAACTGCAGGCAGGGACAATCATTGACGGTCGGGGTAAAGCCATTATTCCACCATTTTTCAACTCCCATACCCATGCGGCTATGACTCTGCTTCGGGGATATGCCGACGACATGGAACTGCACACCTGGCTTACCCGCCATATATGGCCCCTGGAAGCCAAAATCCAGGCTCAGGATGTCTACACAGGAACCAAACTGGCCTGCCTGGAAATGATCAAGTCCGGGACAGTCTTTTTCAACGACATGTACTGGCACTTACCGGCCACAGCTCAAGCTGTGGAGGAGATGGGACTCCGGGCTGCCCTGTCCTCAGTCTTTATCGACTTCAATGACCCGGCAACCGCCGAGAAACGCTGGCAAGAGTGCCAGGACCTCTATTCCCGCACCAGGCACCTCTCCTCCCGGGTCAGCTTCGCTCTTGGGCCGCACGCAATCTATTCCGTCAGCCGCGACTCTCTGTGTCGGGTTCGGGACTTTGCCTACAAACACGATCTCAAGATTCACCTCCACGTGAGTGAAACGGCCAAGGAGGTTGAGGATTGCCAAGACAGAAACGGATGCAGGCCCGTTCACTACCTGGACAGCCTGGGCCTGCTGAGTCCGAATCTTATAGCCTGCCATGCCATTTGGCTCTCTGCGGATGAGATGGATGTGTTGGCCGAGAAGGGGGTGACCGTGGTCCACAACCCGGTTTCCAACCTCAAACTGGGATCTGGTATTTTCCCCTACAAGGCCTTGCAGGAAAGGGGGGTACACATTGTTTTGGGTACCGACGGATGCTCTTCCAACAACAACCTGGATATGTTGGAGACCATGAAATTCGCCTCTTTGCTGGCCAAGGGTTCAGCCCACAACCCAACCCTTTTTCCGGCCCCGGAGGCCTTTGCCGCCGCCACCGCCCGGGCTGCGGCGGCTTTTGACATCGACTGCGGCAACATAGCCGAAGGCCGTCTGGCGGATTGTCTGCTCATTGACCTCCAGCATCCCCAACTGACTCCGAACTACAATCTGATCTCCAATCTGGTCTATTCCGGCTGCGGGGACTGTGTGCATACCACCATCTGCAACGGCCGCATATTGATGCACGATCGCACGGTAGCCGGAGAGGAGGACATCTTGGCCCAGGCCCGGGAAACCGCCAGCCGACTGATCCAGATGGAGCCCGAGCCTTGAGTCCCTCTTACGAATAAGGGCAAAAAGTTTTTTTACTTTTTGCCATCGCTTTTGGCTATTAAGTTATGAAAATAAGGCCTCAAGAAAGATCCTGCTCCATTATGAGCATGCGCCCATGGAGATGTTGGACTCAGCCCCCTTCTCGTTCTCGGATACCTGCATAGCCTTTTGACAGCGTTTGGCCACCTTTTGAAAATGATACCCGTAGATAGCCAGCTCCAGGGCAACGGGCAAGGCCTTGATCCGGGTCAAGGCCGTCTTGATGATAAGCGGCCAGTACCAGATGCAGGCCCTGGAACATAAGCCGATCCGCCACATACTGGTAATGACCGCCTTGATCTCCCGTATGCTGTAGTGTCCTTTGGCTGTTGGCCTGTAGTTCTTGAGAAAGGTGTTGATCCGGGCGTAGTACATCCGCGGGGAGTAAATAGTGCGCACCACCCGCTTGTACCCGGAGAGCAGGTTGGAGATGCCCATTTGGGGTATGAAGTTGATGCTCCCGTCAGTGTTGTTCCCCGATGTCTCGGACAACAGCCTCCCTTCGGCCCGCAACCGGTGCCAAAGCCTGGTCTGGGGAATGGCCCCCAGGATGCCCACCATTGCTGTAACCACTCCGATCTGCTGGATAAACCGAATCTGGGCCTCAAAGATGGACTCTGTGTCACTGTCAAAACCGACAATAAAGCCGCCCATGACCTGCATCCCATGCTGTTGGATGATCTGGACCGCCTCGGCCAGATCCAGCTTGGTGTTCTGGATTTTGCCGCATTCTTTCAAGCTCTCCAGGCACGGGGTCTCCAGACCCAAAAAGACCTTGTTGAAGTTGGCCCAGCTCATCAGGTCCATAAGCTCTTCGTCCTGGGCCAGATCCACACTGGCCTCGGTGAGCAGGGTAAAAGGATAATCGTACTCCTTTTGCCACTCAATGACCCGGGGGAGCATCTCCTTCACCCGGCGTTTGTTGCCTATAAAGTTGTCGTCCACGATGAACACACTGGAACGCCATCCGGCATCGTACAGGCTCTGCAGCTCCCGGGCCATCTGCTCCGGGCTCTTGGTCCGCGGCTTTCGCCCATTGAGCAGAAAGATATCGCAAAACTCGCAGTCAAATGGGCATCCCCGGGAGAATTGAATGGGCATAGTGGCATATTTATGCACATCGATAAGAGACCACATGGGCAGCGGGACCTGGGTCAAATCCGGGCGCTCCTTACTGGAATACATCTTCCCGGCCTGGTTGCTTTCCATATCCTGTACAAACCAGGGCAGGGTGATCTCCGCTTCATCCAAGACAAAATGGTCAACCCGGGGAAATGATTCCGGCTGGGCCAAAAAGGCCGGACCTCCGGCCACTACAGTCTTGCCCCTGGCCTTGGCCTGGTCGATGAGCTGGTCAGCACCATCTTTCTGGATGAGCATGGCGCTTATAAAGACCAGGTCAGCCCACTCCCAGTCCTTGTCTTGAACAGAGTCGGTATTTAAGTCCACCAGCCGTTTCCCCCAATGCTCAGGCAGCAGGGAAGCCACGGTGAGCAAGCCCAGAGGCGGAAAAGCGGCCTTTTTGGACACAAACTTCAAGACATGCTGAAATCCCCAAAACGTTTCCGGATACTCGGGATAGAGCATGAGTACATTCATTGCTTATTCTCCCTTCATTTTTTGCACATCCACCCGGCTGGGCCAGGGTGTACAGCATCTGCCTGGAGCATACCCGGCGTAGAAGGCCTGCTCCAGGGTGGTGAAAGGCCGACGGTTGTCGGCATATATGGACTGCCCAAAAGAGCACCCTCGGGAGTGAAACTTCTTGCTGCGCTGATTGCCGATATATATGTCCCCGGCTCGGGGAAGGGACAGAAGTGTTTTCCAAAATCCCAGCTTTCTCTCCATGGCTCGACGTTGGGCGGACAAAAGCCTGGTGTCCGGAGTTGGATTTTTCTCGGAGGAGGGATATACAAAGGCCGCTCCCCCGGCCACCAAGGCCTTGCCCACCCAGGTCCCATCCGCCAAGTGCACTCGGGCGACCAAACGGTCAAAGCGGTCAACACCTTGGGGATGGACCACAACCTGGGTTTGATCCATGAGCCTGAAGGCCCGTTCTCTGGATTGCTGGGCGTAATACTGCCCCGGCTGATCTTCCCGGCTCAGCTCTGGAGCGTCCAGCCCCATAAGACGAACAGTCTGTCCGTTGTGCAGAATAATGGTATCTCCGTCCACCACCCAGCGCACCCGGGCTGAAAAGTCTTCGCTCCCGGCCCAAGCCCCCAGAGAACCCAAAGTGATCATCAAAAAGACACACCATCTGCATCCTCGCTGCATGAGCCGACCCCCGGGTTGGATTATGCTGGGCAGTATCCAGTTTGTTTTGGGAAAACGTACCACATGTTGAGCTCGGAAACAATATCCCATCCCAGAAAAGCCATAAACCAAAAAAAAGGAGCAGAGAGGATCTCTCTCTGCTCCAATGTATCCGTTGGGGGGCGTAAAGGCCTTACCCTCCAATCATGGCTGGATTCTGTTCTTATCCCTCATAATAGGAGCGAAGGATCTGACTCCTGGAGGGATGCTTGAGCTTGCGCAGGGCCTTGGCTTCAATCTGTCGGATACGCTCCCTGGTCACATTAAACAGCTTGCCAACCTCCTCCAGGGTATGGTCCGAGCGCTCCCCAATGCCGAAACGCTTGCGCAGCACCTGCTCCTCTCGGGGGGTGAGTTCGGACAAAAGATGCTGGATCTGATCCCCAAGCTTGGTGTGCACCACTTCGTCCGCCGGGGCCAAGGCCCTCTTGTCCTCAATGAAATCGCCCAGACTGGAGTCCTCTTCGTCTCCAATCGGAGTCTCCAAGGAAATGGGTTCCTTGGCGATACGGAGCACTTTTTTGACTTTTTCCAAGGGATAATCCATACGTTCAGCGATCTCTTCCGGTAAGGGATCGCGTCCCAGCTCCTGGACCAGATACCTGGAAGTGCGCACCAGCTTGTTGATGGTTTCAATCATATGCACCGGGATGCGGATGGTCCGGGCCTGATCGGCAATAGCCCGGGTAATGGCCTGCCGGATCCACCAGGTGGCGTAGGTGGAGAACTTGTACCCGCGCTGATATTCAAACTTGTCCACTGCCTTCATCAGACCGATGTTGCCTTCCTGGATAAGATCCAAAAACTGCAGACCCCGATTGGTATACTTCTTGGCAATGCTGACCACCAGGCGCAGGTTGGCTCGAATCAGCTCCTGCTTGGCCCGCAGGGCCATACGGTTGCCGTTTTCCATCCGCCACAGAATATCTTCCAGCTCGTGCACATCGTGGCAGCATTTCTCTTCCAAGCGCTGCAGGATTTCCATCTTACCGGTCAACATTTCCTTGAAAGAAAAGACTTCTTCCACAGTCATGCCCAACTCGTCAGCCAGGACCACGGGGTTCACCTCCCGCCGGTCCAGCTGCCCAAAGTACTCCTCTATCTCCTGCTGGGTCTTGCCCACTGAGAGGATGTAGGCCGAATAATCCCGCTGGCAATTGTTCATCTGGCGCACATAGTCGCTGATATTTTCAATGATCTCGTCGATGAGCTTCTTTTCCAGCTTGATGGCCACCAACCGGTCCACTATTTCGTGCTTATACTCCAGGATGCGCTCTTGCACCCCCCGCACCCGTTTATTCAGGGTGGCAGTTTCGGCAAGTTTGGTGTACACCCCCTTTTTCTTGCGGTATATCTGTTTGACCTCATCCAAGAGGTTGATCACTCGCTGCCGCTGGTTCATCTCTTCTTCAGTGGGGTCGTCTTCTTCTATGGTCTTGACCACATCCTTGAGCTTGGCGTTTCCTTTTTTCAGCTCCTCGCCGACACCGATCAGGTATTCAATGGCCACGGGAACCTCGGCCAATGCATACAAGACCTCCATCTCACCGGCCTCGATCTTTTTGGCGATGCGCACCTCTCCGTCCCGATCCAGCAAGGGGACCAAGCCCATCTCGTGCAGATACATGCGCACCGGGTCCGAGCTGCGGGAGAGTTCTTGAGCCTCCTCATCGTCGTCTGAGCCGCTGTTTTGGTTCTCAAGCTCCAAGCCCACTTCTCTGGGCATGACCTCGATCTTTTTGTTGTTGTTCTCATCAACAATGGCAATTTCCAGCTGCTGGAAAATAGTGATGATCTCTTCGATCTGCTCCGGCTCGCTCACCTCCGCCGGCAAGGCCTCATTGAGCTCCTCAAAGGTCAAGTATCCCTTCTGCTTCCCTCTGGCGATCAAGGTTTTGATCTGTTGAATGTCCTTAATCGTACTCATTCCCCCCCCTTCAAAAATTGACTGTATGCATCGAGCAATCTGGCCATTTCTTGCTCATTGCCACTGTCTTGGGCTTGAGCTATGGCTGCCCTCAGCCTTTGCTTGGTTGTTCGTTCCCTGCCCTGAATGAGCAAATTGCATATATCTTCGAAAACGGCCCGATCTTTTTCCGGGTCCTCCTCGTGCATTTGACAGGAGACGAAGAAGGCCTTTTCTCCTTCATCCAAAAAAGGCAATATATAATCGCTTCCATGGGTGCAGAGCTTATCCCAAAATCGTTGCCCCCGTTCGGTGCGCAAAAGACCGGCCAAGCCATGGGCCTTGAGTTGGGGCATATACTGCGGACAGCGCACGGCAAAAGCCAAAAGCTCCCGGTCCCGCTGTCCCGAAGCCCGGGTGGTAATGGGTGTCTTGGCGGGCTGCTGCGGTGACGAAGGGCTTTTGATCTTTTGCAGTGCGCTTCGTAGCTCAGCTTCCGAGACATGCAGTCCCTCGGCCAGCCGGGGCAGATAATAGGCCTTCCAGGACTCGTGGCCAAGAGAGGTCAAGAAACGCACCGCCCAAGACATAATATCTTTCGGTGCTGCATTTGATGTAATCATGTGCAGGCAAAATGCAAGGCCTTCTTTTGCTTCCTGTATCAACTCCTGCAAGGCCTGCTTGCCTTGGCTGCGCAATAGGCTGTCCACGTCTTGGCCGTCTGGCAGGGAGACGACCCGGACCTGCAACCCAGCGGTCAAAATCATTTCCGCGCTGCGCAGGGCAGCCTCTCTGCCGGCCCGATCCCCGTCAAAGATCAAGACCACTTCTGTACACAGGCCGGCCAAACGGCGGATCTGGGTGGAGGTCAAGGAGGTGCCCAATACCCCGCATGCATTGTCAAAGCCGAACTGGACCAAGGTGAGTACATCTGCATAGCCTTCGGTGAGCAAAACTTGTTTGCTTTGGGTCACTCTGCGTCGGGCCTGATGCAGTCCGTACAGGAGATCGCCCTTGGTAAATATCGGTGTTTCACTGCTATTTAAGTATTTGGGCTCACCCTGGCCCACTATCCGCCCCCCGTAGGCCACAATCTTGCCTCCCAGATTGTGGATGGGAAACATGATTCTGGACCGAAACCGATCGTATATACGGCCCTGCTTGTTCTGGGACAGGAGCCCGGCCTGCACCCCCTGCTCCGGCGCAAACCCCTTCTGGGCCAAGGAGTTTTTCAAGCCGCTCCAGCTCATAGGTGCCCAGCCCAGCTCAAAGCGCTCAATGATCTCCTGGTCAAAGCCTCTAGCCTGCAAGTAGTCTCTGCCGGGCTTTCCTTGGTCGCTGTACAGGGCCCGATGAAAAAGGGTTTGGGCCACGGCATGCATGTCCAGACATTGCCTGCGCAGTCCGGCCTGATTTCCGGTTTGGGAATCCTCGGCCTGACCCAGTTGTACACCTGCCTCTCTGGCCAACTCCCGCACCGCGTCCATAAACTCCAGCCCGTGTATGCGGCAGTAAAAATCAATCACATCCCCGGACGCATGGCAGCCGAAGCAGTAAAAATACCCCCGCTCCGGCTGGACGCTCATAGAGGGTTTGGTTTCCTGGTGAAAGGGGCAGACCCCCATCCACCGATCGCCGGTCTGACGTAAATCCACGTAGCGTCGAACCAGGTCCAGAAAGTCGATTCTTTCCTTGATGGTCTGAATATGTTCTGGAGGAACCTTGGGCATATAAGCTGACCTCGGCGCAAACCGGGCCTCACTGTCTCTGGATGCACATCCTAGACATTATTTCCCCAGACGGGCTATGGTCACTCCATCTCCCCCCTGCTCTTCATTGGCCAGGGAGTACTCGACGACCTCCGAAAAGCGGGCCAGCTCCTCGTGGACTGCCTTGCGCAAGGCCCCGGTCCCCCGGCCGTGGATGATGGCCACCTCTTTTCGTCCCTGCAGCACGGCTTGATCCATATGCTGCTGCAAAGCGCTGACTGCTTCATCTGTGCGCATCCCGCGCAAGTCCAGACGACCGGGCGGCCCTGACCCTGAGGAGCCCGGCCTATAGGTCGATGCTGAGCGCATAGTCCCCTGTTGTCTCTGGGAAGAAACCTCTGTCTCCGGCACCCAAAGGGTCACTCCCCCCAAATCAAGCTTAACTCTGGCCTTTTTGGCATCTACGTCTTTGACCAGACCGTTTCTTCCCCAAGGGTGGTAATAGGCTCGATCTCCGGACTCAAGGGGTTTGGCTCGGTTTTGATCCAAATCCTGGCTTTGACCGGATTGGATTTGTTCCCGTAAGCGATTCTTTTCTGCAGCCAGATCGCCGAGCACCTCTTTGCGCTGCCGCTTGCCGGCTTTCCACTGGGCGACCACCTCTCGAGAGCGGCTTTTGATCTCTTCCAGTAAACGTTTGGCCTCATCTTCCATCTTGGCCTGCAAGCGCTTCTGCTCTTGATCCAGCTTTCTCTTGTGTTCGCGCAGCTCCTGGAGCTCCTTTTCTCTGGCCACGGCCAGCTCATTGAGGCGGCCCATGAGCTGGCTGGAATCCTTGCCGTCCAGCAAGAGATACTCCTCCGCCTTATTGAGTATCTCCCCGGGCAGGCCCCGATCCCGGGCAACGTCCAGGGCCCGGCTGCCTCCCGCTTGGTCATAGCCCAAAGTATACAACGGCAGTTGGGTCTGAGGATCAAAAAGCACAGTTGCCGCCCGAACCTGATCCTTGGTCAGCCCATAGGCCTTCAAGGCCGGAAAATGGGTTGCCGCAACCACCCAAACCTGTCTTTCCAGCAAGGCATCCATGACCGCCTGGGCTAAAGCCGCGCCCTGGCTGGGATCTGTGCCGGCCCCAAACTCATCCAGCAAAACCAAACTGGAGGCGTCCATTTCCGGCCACCTGGTTCGAAAGTGATCTATTTGGGCGGTAAATGTGCTCTGGTGCTCCTGCAGGCTCTGCTCATCGCCGATAAAGACAAAGAGCCTGTGCCACAAGGGCAGGGAACTGCCTTCCTGAACCGGAACCGGCAGTGCGGACAGGGCCATAAGGCTGATAAGCCCCAAAGTCTTCAGGCAAACGGTTTTGCCTCCCGAGTTCCCCCCACTGATTATCAGCCCCCGCTGTCCGGACTCCAGCTCGATGTCCACGGCTCGCACTTCCTGGCCATTGAGAACCAGCAAAGGATGACGGGCCTGCCGCAGTTTGAGTGGCTGCTCTTGGCCCAAGCTGACGCTGCCACCCTTTATGTCCCGGGCCATGAGGATCTTGGAGAGCAAGACATCCATATGGACCATCCAGGAAAATACGTTCCGGATGCGCACAACGTCCTGACTGACGGTGGAGGTAAGTGATCGCAGAACGCGCTGCTTGGCTTCCCGCTCTTCCTGCCTGAGCTCCTGAAGGGTATTATTGAGCTCTACCAGGAGCATGGGCTCAAAGTAGCACGTCTCCCCGGTCTGGGAGTAGTCATGAATGATTCCATGCAAGCGGCCCTTAAAGTTCGACTTGATGGCCAACACATATCTATCTGCGGAGATGGTCAGATACTCGTCCTGAAGATAGGGCCCTATCTTTTCTTGGCGCAGATATTCAGTGACTTTTTTGGTGCACTGACTGTGGATACGCCGCACTTCCTGACGAATAGACAGCAGTTCCGGACTGCTCTCGTCCCTGAGGGCCCCGTCCGGATCAATACAGCGGTTTAAGGCCATCCAGGTCTTCTCCGGCCAGGATATATGCTCTGAACGAGCCGTGAGTCGCGGGAATCGGTCCTGATCCAGACTCTTGAGCCCTGAGCGGGCCTTTTCCGCGGCCTGCAAAAGGATATGAATCCCCCACAGGCCATCCTCGTCCAGGGAAGACTCCTGGTCCAAGCAGGTAAAGACACCTTGCAGCTCTGGAAATGAGGATACGGCCTTGCCCATGTCCTCAAAAGCCTCCAGGGCCTCGCTGAGCAGTTCGGTCTCCTGGTCAAGACGCTGGAAATCAGATAAAGGGGCGATTTCGAGACAGGCCCGGGCTCCGGGTTCAGAGCGGGCATACTTTTGCAGATGACCAAGGAGGTCAAAATAATCCAACTGACGAAGGGTTCGCGAATCCATACGCGTTTTCTCACATCCTCTGTGGACAGCCTGGGCCGTCCAATACGGATATAGCGCTGGCACGGCAGCTTATAAGTTGGTTTCAAGAACGGGGGTCAAAGCCGGATGAACGTGGTCAACGTCTGGCCATATTGCGCGTTGGGGGTGTGGTAAGCTTTTACTGGTTGTGCATATATGCATGGAAACGTAAACAGGGCGGACCGGAGACGATCCGCCCTGAGGTGAAGAATGAGCAGGCTAGGATCCCATGCGGGACTTACGCATTTTCTTCATCAATCGCTTTCGAGCTGCAGCCTCTTTCTTTTTGCGCTGCACACTCGGCTTTTCATAATGTTGGCGTTTTTTGAGCTCAGAAAGGATTCCGGACTTCTCGCATTGTTTTTTGAACTTGCGCAAGGCATAGTCAAAATTGTCATTATCATTGAGGATGATGCCAGGCAAACGTCGTCACCTCCTTATTCCGAGAATTACCCCTTTGAGTCGCCTCAAAAGGAATCATACAATTTATCCCAAAAACCAGCAAATGGCAACCCATATCGACAAGCGGCGTGCCCCTATCCACTCCGGTGGGTCCATTCATCCAAAAACTGTCTCCAGCCCTGCTCAAGCCTTGCTGCCTTGTGTATCCTGTCCTGGAAAAGTCACCTCAAGAGACGCTTTTTGGGAGCGGGTGCGCAATCTGTCCTGGATGGTTTGGGCAATGGACCGTAAGATGACCATCCCCAGCCCTGAAATAATGACAAGGAGAGTGGCATAGAGCACACCGAAGAAAAGGGCGTGATCAGGTCTCCACCAGGGAATATCCCACGGAAGGATACTGTGCAGGGACTCACCGGGAAGCATGACGTCTCCTCTTAACGGATGGCATCTTTGAGCAGCTTGCCCGGCCTAAATTTGACCACTTTGGCCGCCGGTATGGTGATCTCGTCTCCGGTTTGCGGATTGCGACCTTTGCGTTCTTTGCGTTCTTCCACCTGAAAGGTGCCGAATCCGGTCAGAGTCAACTTGCCTTCCCGGACCAGGATGTCCTCAATAGCCGACAAGCAGGCATTCAGGGCCCTTTCAGAATCGGCCTTGGTCAGTTCCGACTTCTCCGCCACTTTGGCAATGAGATCTGCTTTGGTCATACTCTTCCTCCTCTTGCATGTTTTGTAAACGTGCGATCACAGTCGCCCGAACCTTCCTTATAAATCATGGGTGAATTTCGGGATCGCTTTCTCGTCCTGACCGTTTGGGGGCCCCTGACCCGTCTTTTTTCAGACCAAAACCCAAAAAGCCGCATTTGTCAAGGGTTTCCGGGACCCGGATACAGATAAAGACGAAATCGCCAGACAAACCAATATGTTCACTTATCTTCCACCCAGCTCCTGAGGGGGATAAACCCTTTGGGCCAGGGACAGAAAATCACGGGGGGTCAGCTCTTCGGCCCGGGCCTGAGGCCGTATACCGTGCTCATCAAACCAGTTTTGCAGAGCATCAGACCACATTGGG
The DNA here is from genome assembly GCA_051749205.1 of Thermodesulfobacteriota bacterium. Taxonomy (GTDB): domain Bacteria; phylum Desulfobacterota; class Desulfovibrionia; order Desulfovibrionales; family Desulfothermaceae; genus Desulfovermiculus. The sequence continues at coordinate 36,375 of JBNJII010000011.1, forward strand.
CGCAGGGAAGTCTTGAGCTGTTTGCGTCTTTTTTGAAAACAGATCCGCACCAGGGCAGCCAAGGCAGCACATTGTTCAGGGGCCGGACACTGGGCCAAGGGTTCGAGGAAGACCACCGCTGAGTCCACCCGGGGACGGGGCCTAAAAACCGCGGGACCGATGGTAAATTCCATTTGGGGACGGACAAAGTTTTGCACCCAAACCGACAGCCCTCCGTATTCCTTTGTTCCCGGATTCGCAGCCAGGCGCTGGCCCACTTCCTTTTGCACAGTAAAGACCATGCCTGTGGCCTGCACAAACAGGCTGACCACCTCCCATATCAGGGTGGAAGCCACATTGTAGGGCAGATTGCCGATGACCTTGCCGATGCCGGCCCGCGACAGGCGACCCCAGGCCACATCCCGGGCATCTCCGGCTATAAGGTCCATATCAGGTCGGCGAAGTTTCAACTCCCGGGCCAGGCTCAGATCCTTTTCCACCCCCACAACCCGGGCCCCGCTTTGCAGCAATGCATCACTCAAGGCTCCTGGTCCGGGCCCGATCTCCAATACCCGGTCTCCGGTTTGGACCTGCAGACAGCGGACAATCTTGCGGGCCACATTGGGATCGACCAAAAAGTTCTGGCCTAAGCTTTTCTTGGCCTTCCCCCCCCGGCGGGTGGACTGCAGATCCGCCTTGTTCCCCTGATTGATGCGCCTTACCCCCTTGTCCACACCCCGGCCTGTTTATAGGCGGTCGATACTGGACAGAAATGTTGAAAATCCGGCCATGGGCACCTCTTGGGACCGACTGTCAAAGGCAGCCTTCAAAAAAGAATCCAGCCAGAAATGGATATCGTAGGACTGAATGGTCTGACGCAAGCGGCGCATCCTGGATTGACGTTCCGATGGGTGCATGTAGTAGGCCCGTCGGATGGCATCGGTCACGGCATTGACGTCGTAGGGATTGACCAATATGGCATCGGAGTACAACTGGGAGGCTGCTCCGGCAAACTCGCTCAAAATCAAAACCCCGTTCTCGCGGTAATTGCACACACAGTATTCTTTGGCCACTAAATTCATGCCGTCCCACAAAGGCGTGATCAGGGCTATCTCCGCGGCCAGATAAAAGGATACCAGATCCGTCCTGGGCACACTCCGGTACAGATAATGCACTGGAATCCAGCCCGGTTCCGTAAATTGGCCGTTGATCTCCCCCACCAAGCGCTCGATATGCTCCTTGAGCATTTGATATTCCGGAACCTCCTCCCGGCTGGGGACCAAGACCTGGAGCAAGGCTATCTTGCCCTTGAGATCCGGGAAACGGACAAGGGCTTGGCGGATGGCCTCCAAGCGCTGCAAAATGCCCTTGGTGTAGTCCAGGCGGTCCACCCCCAGAATTATTTGCTGATCCGGATGCAGCGTGTGCAGCTTGTCCGTGCGCGTGGACACCTCCTTGGAGGCCGCCAGATCGGCGAACTCATCGAAATCAATACTAATCGGGAATGTCCCGGCCTTGACTTCCTTGTCCCCGCAGGCGATCCAGGCCAGATTCTGCTCTGTCTGTACCTGGGTATTGGAACACAGGCACTCCAGGCAACGGACAAAATTACGCATATCCTGAGAGGTCTGGAAACCGATGAGATCGTACTCCAAAAGGGCTCCCAAAACGGCCCGCCGCCCGGGAAGCTTGAGGAATATTTCCGGGCCCGGGAAGGGGATGTGCAGAAAAAAGCCGCACTTGCGCCGGGATAAACCGTTGTTGATTTCCCGGGCTACGCACATCAAATGATAGTCATGGACCCAGATATAGTCATCTTCAGAGGTTATGGACAGGATCTCCTGGGCAAAACGATTATTGACCTTTTGATACTTTTCCCAGTACTCCAGCTTGAAGTTGCAATGGGTGTGGAATCCGTGCAGAAGGGGCCAAAGGACTTCGTTTGAAAACCCGTAGTAGTAGCCGCGGACATCTTCGGTTTGTAATATGACCGGATGCAGCAGATAGCCCTGGGCCTCGGAAAACTCCTGCAGCGGCTGGCGCACGTCGGCCTGTTCCGAGGTTCCCGGCCATCCCATCCAGACCCCGCCGTTGCGGCTGAGCACCGGCGCCAAAGCGGTCACCAATCCTCCGGCTCCGGCCCGGACCGTCCAGCGTTCGTGCTCCCATTTCAAAACAACCGGCAGTCGGTTGGAAACCACAACCAAACGATCGAATGAATCATGTATCATGCCCATTCCCTGTGCTTAGAAAAAAATTTTCCTCCAAGCTACTCCAAAACGTCAAATCGATCAAACGTCATCATAAAGTTGCCCCGCCCTTGGGTGGCTGAACGTAAATCTGTGGCAAAGCCGAAAAGTTGACGCAAAGGGGTGAGGGCCTGGACCACCTTGCCCCCGCCTCGGTCGTACATGTTTTCAATCCTGCCCCCTTTGGTCCCCAACAAGGAGACCACATCGCCCACGAATTCTTCGGGAATAATGACTTCCACATGCATTATGGGCTCCATGAGCAAAGGGCCTGCGGCTTGCAGAGCCTTTTTCAAGGCCCCGCCGGCGGCCATGTGAAATCCCGCCTGGCTGGAGACATCTGGCATGCGTTGAATACAGATCACCGCCACATCCACTCCTTGCACCGGATATCCTCGGATAACGCCGCTCTGCAAGCCGTCTTCCACAGCCTGATCCACCGCCTGCACCCAGACCTGGGGCCAGCCCTGAGTATCCATCTCCCAATAGATCCGATTGTGGCTGCGACCCTGCCTGGGCTCCACCCGCAGGCATACCCGGCCATGATGCATCACCTCCCCCAACTCCCGGTAAAACTCCTCTTCGGCTTCAGCCGCCTCGGCTATGGTTTCCCGGTACACGACCTGAGGCTTTCCCGAGCGCAGGTTCACCTTGTATTCCCGGTGCAAGCGCTCAAGCAAGACCTCCAGATGCAGCTCACCCATCCCGGACAAAATGATCTGCTCCGTGTCTTCGTCCCGTGTCAAGCTCAAAGTCGGATCTTCCAAGAGCATCTTGTCCAAGGCCTGGAGGAGCTTCTCTTCTTCGGTGGCATTCCGCGGCTCCAGGGCCAGGGACATAACCGGCTTGTATTGGGAGATCTGCTCCAAAACCAACTGATTGTCCTTTCGGCACAATGTATCACCGGTCCGGGCCCCCTTCATGCCGGCTGCAGCTACAATCTCCCCGGCCCTGGCCTCTTCCAGGCGAACCTTGTGGCTGGCATGCACGGTAAAGAGCCTGGCCACCCGCTGCTCTTTCTGCTGCGTGGCATTGAACACGCTCTCCCCGGCTTTGATACGGCCTGAGTACACCCGCATCAAGGTCAGCGGTCGACCACCGTCCAAAATGATCTTAAACACCAGGGCGGACAGGGGAGAGGCTGTGGAGACCGGAAAGGAGGTGCTTTTGTGGGTGACTGGATCGACGCCTTGGGCCGGGCGGACGTGCATGGGGGATGGCAGGTACTCGATGACTGCATCCATGACCGGCTGCACGCCAATGTTCTTTAAGGCCGAGCCAGCCAATACCGGCACCAAGCGCAAATCAAGCGTGGCCTGACGGACAGCAGCGTGCAGTGTGCTCACATCCAAAACGCTTCCAGCCAGATAGGCCTCTAAAAGAGTCTCATCTCCCTCAGCCAGGGTTTCCACCAGACTTTCTCTCCAGGCGGCGGTCTTTTCTTCAAGTTCCTGAGGCACCTCTTCCTCAAAGACCTTGGCCCCTTTGCTCTCCGGATCAAAACGCAGAAACTTCTGCTCGATCACATCCACCAGACCGACAAAGTCGGCCCCTTGACCCACCGGGAACTGCAAAGGTAAAGGAACGGCCTGTAGCTTGGTGCGCAACTCCTTTAAAACACCCTCAAAATCCGCGCCCACTCGGTCCAATTTGTTTACAAAGGCGATCTTGGGCACCTTGTAGTGCTCAGACTGACGCCACACAGTTTCACTCTGCGGCTCCACTCCGCCCACTGCACAAAAAACGCCCACTGCCCCATCCAACACCCGCAGAGAACGTTCCACTTCTATAGTAAAATCGACATGGCCCGGGGTGTCGATGATGTTTACCTGATGTTTGTTCCATTCGCACGAGGTGCAGGCTGAGACAATGGTAATGCCTCTCTCCTGTTCCTCGGGCATATAATCCATGGTGGCCGTGCCTTCATGGACCTCTCCCAGGCGATGGATCTTCTTTGTGTAATACAAAATGCGTTCGGTCAGGGTGGTCTTTCCGGCATCGATGTGGGCAATAATCCCGATATTACGGATAGAATTAAGATACTTATCCTTGGCGCTCACGACTGTCCCCTTCTTGTGCCCGATCCCTGCGGTTATTTTATTGCTGCCCAGGATACCGCCAGACATGTGTGCGAGGCCAGGGCTGTATCAAACCAGGGCCACATCCATACCGGTTCCTGTCCAGGCCCCAACACAAGAGGGAATACGGTCAGGGCCTGAGGGATCAACGCCCTGGGCACCCACACCACATCAGCCTCCTGGGCAAGAAAGCTGGCCCAGAGGTCTTTGTCCGCCTGCCCGGCTCCCGTTCCTTCGGCAGGCCATATTTCGATGTCCAATCCGGGATGCATCCAGGCCAAGGCCTGGACATCAATTTCCTGATCTTTCTGCCATACTGCTGCCCTTCGCGGCCGGGACAGGACAATCTGCATAGGTCCGCCTGATGGACTTACTGCTATTTGCAGGCCCCCTGTTCCGGATTGTCCAATCCAGACCAGCATGCCCGGAGGGATACTGCTGAGTGTCTGCCCATGTCTCCAGGCGGCCTCCATATCTTCTCCAGACAGGAGGTAAACCGTCTCTACCCCACACAGCTCCAAGGTCACCAGGACAGCCTGCTCCTGGCTGCTTTCGGCCTCCACGACTGCAATAACAGGCCACACTCCGGCCGCCAGCACAGGAAGGACTGCACCCACTACCAGCCCCGGTGAGGCGCAGGATGCCGGCACATACACCACAGCCCACTTTCTGGAGGTGTGTATATGCTTCAAACACAGCCCGGAACCGGTTCGGGTTTTCTTTTCCAGCCACTTGGTCCCTGTCGGCTCCAGCCAGGCATACAGGCTGGCCACCGCGGTTTTGATCAATGCCCGCTTTGTGGCCCACACTCCCTGGTAGGCAGCCTCAAAGGAATCTTCCCCCACTTGGTAGGTGTGCATCCAGTCCGGGAGCAGTTCCATACCCATATCCGTGTCTTGTCCATGCCCGATACCAGGCATGGGCAAGGGCCTTTCCCAGGTTGAGATTTTGGTCCTTAGCCAGAGGGCATACAGCTGGTAGGATTGTCAAAAGCTCCTCTTGAGCGCAAACCGCTCTTGTAAGAGCTTACCCCTCAAATCCGGGGTTCCCCGAGCATATTTCTCTGGCCGGAACCACTTGACGCCACAGATCTGTGCTGAGTTGCTGCGCTTTGTGGAAGGATATGTGCAAAACGCGCCCATGTCTCTGGGTGACAAGGGGTTAGAGCCAGTCAAAGAGCTGTTTCCAGCTCCCTTGCTGGGAAACCCGCTTTTCTTCCGCCGCTTTACGCTGATACATGATATAGGCCAGGTCGCTCCGAGTCCGGGCATACTCCAGAATATCCTCGAACATAGAGAACTCCTGGGCCACATAGCTATAGCGCTTCCACGCCGAAAGATAGCGCTCGGTCCGCCAGTAAAAATCAGCCACAAAGATTTCGTGCTCGGCCTGGAAGCGACGGCATTTTCGGGCATACTCTGAGGCCTTGTCTGCGATGGAAGCCTGGGGATAGGCCTCGTTCACCCGGCTGAAGTATTGCAATGCCTCGGTGACATTGTCCTGAGGAAGGTCTATAGACTTGAATTGCTTGTAGTTGCTCAGCCCAATCCGAAACAGGACATAGGCTATATCCTCATGTCCGGGATGCAGAGACTCAAACTCCTTGTAGGCATTCTCCGCTGCTGCATACCGCATGTCCTGAAAATAGGCATCTGCCAGTCGTAATTCGGCTTGGGCTGAATACGGACTGAAGGGATATCGATCCTTGAGCTTGGTGTAGTAGGAGATAGCCTCATCGTAGTCTTTTTCCTGCATGGCTGTGTCCCCGGCCTGCAGAAGCTCCAAAGCCGTGTCATCAGGGGGGCGCATGAACACGGCATCGATAACTCCGCACCCGGATACAAGGACCAAGCTGCACAGTACAAGGGCTACCAACCCGCTGAAAGGCCTACCCATTGGAAATCTCTTGCAGGTAGAGTTGGGCGGAATGTCCGGCCGCAGCCCCGTCTCCCACTGCCGTTGAGATCTGCCAGCAACGCTTGGACCGGATGTCTCCAGCCGCAAATATGCCGGGTACACTGGTCCGCATTTCAGTATCCGTGATCAGGAAGCCGTTGTCATCCATGTCTACCTGGCTGGGGATAAACCCCGACTGCGGGGTGATGCCTACAAAAATGAACACTCCGTTGACGTCCAATACCGACGTATCCTGGCTTTTGACATTTTGGATCTTTAGGCCCTCAACCTGATCCTGGCCCATGATTTCCTGGGGCACAGTATCCAGCAAGACCTCAATGTTCTCCTGGGCCAAGACCTTGTCCTGGTAGACCTTGTCTCCGCGGAAGGCATCCCGGCGATGGATGAGGTACACTTTTTGGGCGACCCCGGAAAGATACAGGGAATCTTCCAAGGCAGTATTTCCGCCCCCCACACAGGCTATGACCTGGTCCTTAAAGAACTGGCCGTCACATAAACCGCAATAGGAAACCCCCCTGCCGGCCAATTGTTCTTCGCCGGGCAAACCCAATTTTTTGTGTTCCGCTCCAGGGCACAGAACCACTGTCTTGGCCTGAATCCATTCTTCGCCCACCTGAATGCGGTGCCCATCCTGGCCGGGCTCTATGCTCTGCACTTCCTCAGTATATTTCTGATAGGAAAAGCCTTCCAAGTGTTGGGCCATGCGGTCAACAAGCTCATACCCCTTAATTCCCTCCGGAAACCCGGGATAATTGTCGATCCAATCGGTCATCAGCACTTGGCCTCCGGGAGCCATTTTCTCCACCCAGGCCAGATTGGCACCGGCTCGGAGGATATACAGGCAGGCAGTCATCCCTGCCGGACCGCCCCCGATAACCACACTGTCAAAAGAAGTCATGACAAGCCCTTCTGATGAATCATATCTTTCAGATTGCTCTTGGATACTGCCCCGGTCACCTGGCCCACCACATCTCCGTTCTTGAACAAAATCAAGGTGGGGATGGCCCGAATGCCGTATTTGCTGGGGGTGCTCGGATTTTCATCCACGTTCATTTTCAAGATCTTGATCTGGCCCTCGAACTCTTTGGCCAACTCCTCCAATACCGGGGCAATCGCCCTGCATGGACCGCACCAAGGGGCCCAAAAATCAACCAATACCGGCTGGCTGTCCTTGATTACCTCAGGATCGAACGTGCTGTCTGTCACTGCGTTTGGCATTGCCGCTCTCCTTTTATCTTCTCCAGTTAGATGATCTGCCCCTATTGGCCGGCGCAGATACTCGTCCTGCACCATAGCTTTTCTCCGATACACGGGTCGCATTAAGCAACCTGCACGAAAACTCAACACTAGTTGAGAATAATACGAACCACTTTGTGGCCTGTCAAGGAACTCGGGACCAATCGTTGGGGATTCCGCGCCCCCGGGGTATTGCCTCCAGATCCATGCCATGTCTGTAGCCGGCTTGTAAATACAGCCCCCCGGTAAAAGCAACCATGGAGGCATTGTCAGTACACAGCCCAGGGCTGGGAACAATGAGCCGAACCCCGCATTCTTGGGCAGCAACGGCCAGCTCCTGGCGGAGCCAGGAATTGGCGGCCACTCCTCCGGCCACAATGAATGTTTTGGCCTGGGGGTTTCTGGCCGCAGCCCGCTTGAGCTTCACAGTTATAGTCGAGGCTATGCTCCAGTTCAAGGAGGCGCACAACTCGGCCAGGCCCGGCCTGGAAGCGGCCAGCAAAGCGGCGTCCGGCTGGGTATCAAGTGCCGGAGGCACGAGCTGGGGGTTCGCGGCGATTATTCTGCTCAATGCCGTTTTCAGGCCGCTGAAGCTGAAATCCAGGTTCTGATTGTCCAGATAGGGGCGGGGAAGGAGGTCCGGATCGGGCCGGGCGAAATGAGACAAGGCGTCGATGATTCTGCCTCCGGGATAGGGCAGATTGAGCATCCTGGCCGTCTTGTCATAGGCCTCTCCAGCCGCATCGTCCAAGGTCCGTCCCAGCCAAGAATACTCAAACGGTGAACTCAAAAGCCCTATTTGAGTATGCCCCCCGGAAACGACCAGCCCCAAGGCAGGAAAGGAGAGTTCTTGCTCCAGGCCAGAGGCAAAAAGATGGGCCAGAAGGTGGTTGACCCCGATCAATGGACAATCCAGGCTCAAGGCCAATCCTTTGGCCAGGCCCATTCCCACCAGCAAGCTGCCCAGCAGGCCGGGACCACGGGCAACAGCAATACCATCGATCGCATCGTACGCAGTCCCGGTGCCGGAAAGCAAGGCATCGAGCAGGGGGCCGACAGTTCGCATATGTTCCCGGGAGGCAAGCTCCGGGACTACCCCCCCAAATACAGAGTGGATACGGTCCTGAGAGGCCAGTTCCTCGTGCACCACGTGATTGTCTTTGACCAGGGCCAGAGCTGTTTCGTCGCAAGAGGTTTCAATTCCCAAACATAGCATGTGTGGTGCTCGTCATGGACACAAAACTCCCGGCCTGCGTCCTACCCGGCCTGGGAATAAATCTCCCGGATCTTCTCCACTTCCGCAGAGGACCCGATGAACAAAGGCGTTCTCTGGTGCAGTTCCTGGGGCTCAATGTCCAATATCCGATGCACCCCGTCCGTAGCCATGCCCCCCGCCTGCTCAGCGATAAAAGCCAGGGGATTGGCCTCGCACAACAAGCGCAGCTTGCCTTTGGGCTTTTTAGGATCCCGATAGTCGATGGGATACATAAAAACCCCGCCGTACAAAAGGTTGCGGTGAAAATCGGCAACCAAGGAGCCAATATAGCGCAGTGAGTACAGCTTGCCCAATTCACTGTTGGGATCCTTGAACATGCCCACTGCCCTCTGGGTCGCTCCGTCCCAGTAGTTCCAGTAGGCCTCGTTGACCGAGTAGAGCTTGCCTTGCTGGGGTATCTTGATCTCCGGATGGGAAAGCAAAAATTCGCCCACACTGGGATCCAAGGTAAAGCCGTGTACCCCATTGCCGGTGGTATAGACCATGACTGTGGAAGATCCGTAGATGAAATACCCTGCCGCCACCTGCTCGGCTCCCTTCTGAAGGACATCGTGGAGCTCAATCTGTCCTCCCAAACCTTCCTTGACCCGATAAATAGAAAATATGGTTCCAATGCTCACATTGGCCTCAATATTGGACGAGCCGTCCAAGGGGTCAAAGACCAGAAAGTACTCCCCCTTGGGAAAACGGTGAGAAATCTGGATCAGGTCCGCATTTTCCTCCGAGGCCATGGCGCACAGCACACCCGCCCGCTCCATGCGGTGAGTGAGCACGCTGTTGGCAAACTCGTCCAGACGCTGAACATTTTCTCCCTGCACATTCACATTTCCTGTGTAGCCCAAAATGTCCACCAACCCGGCCTTGTTCACATCCCGGGCAATAATCTTGGCCGAGAGGATGAGCTCATTGAGTAGCCTTGTAAATTGTCCGGTAGCCATTGGATTTTGCCGCTGATGCAGCAGCAGATGTTCAGTGACCGTGATTTGGCGCATGATATCACCTCCTAATATAGATGCCCGGAGCCTTGATGGTTCTTTGACTTTTTGTCTTTGACGCAAATCCCAAGTTTCATTCTCTATCAATCCGGCTATTCTTTCTTGGTGTCCGCTTTGGGGCAACAAACAGGTCAGACCTGCCAAAGGCAAAGCCGACCAGGTATCAAAGACTACGCGCCTTGACCATCTCCGTCTTTATCAACCTTGCGGAGGACATACACCAGGGGGCGCTCCCCGACGTATCGGGCCAGCCAGACAAATCTGTCCTCATGGACAGTCACCTCCCCCTGGACATCGTCCTGAAGCTTCTGCGTCCAGTTCATCTCCTGGATTTTGGCCTCTGTTTGCGGCTCCATCCCGGACCAAACCACTTTGTCTCTATATATCACCAAAAAATCATGAGGGTCAGGAAATTGACCGAACAAAGAACGCGGGTCAAAGTGCAGCACAGCATAGGCTGTCACCTGATCTCCGTCGCGCACTGGCCTGATCAGGCACATCTCCGGGCCGAGATCCATTTCCAAGACCTTAAGACCGATTTCCGCGTGCCGCTCAAAAAGTCCGTCTCCAAGGCCCTGCCCAGAGATATCCTTGATCGGCTGGGCCGGAACCTGATGCTCGAGCTGACCGGATGCATCAAACACCGCCCCTCCGTTGAGCCAAGAGAATTTGGACAGCACGCCTTGAAGCTCTGAGGGGGAGGGATTGTCCAACCGTTTTGCGCTTCTGATCAGTTCTTCCAGCTGGGCATCCACAGAGGCAACCCCCCCGGCCAGGCATCTGACATCCTCTCCCACCTTGGCCTTGGCCCCCACTTCTACGTCCGCGGGAAAGACTGTGCCCCGGTATATTTCTTTCATCGTTTGCCAAGGCTGACACCCTGTCAACCCCAACAGGAGCAAAACGATGCACACGAGCCTGCGATGATCCACTTAAAAAACTCCTCTTGAGCATTATGGCCCGGATCCAAATATCTTTTGGCGGGCCTTTTGTGTCTTTTGGGCTGTGCATTGTGGGCCCGATAAGCCACGGGATCACAATCAGCTTTTGGCCTCCAGACGTGCGGCAAGCCGGTCCAGACGGCGCAGGATTTCCTGTTTTTCCGGCCTGATGCTTGGGTATTTGGATTCTGGGCTCATGGCATCTTGCTGATCGTTCTCCCCAATTGCCCCGGTCTCTAGTTCCTGAACGTCCTGGTGCCCCTCTTGGTCAGTGGAGGTATCCGCCTCGTGCATACGGCGCTTGAGGCTGTGAATCCTTTCCTGGATCTGCTGCCGCCGTTCCCGGCCGGTTTCCTCTTCCAAAAGCTGGGAGTAGATCTCAATAGCTGAGGCATACTCCCCTTGCCCGGCCAAAATATCGGCCATGGTTACAGTTCGGTAGCCGTTTGGGGGCAGACTTTCCTGGCTGGCGATCTTTTGGCTTCCCTCTGAAGGATCTGGCACATACACATCCCAGGCCGCTTCATCAGGCCCGGACTCAGTGTCGGCAAGCTCAGGTTCGGTCCGGCTGTCCTCATGGCCTGCCTTCATCTTTTCCCGGACCTCGTCCTGGTATCGGCTGGATGCTTCCTGGACCAAGGCCTCCAGGCCCTTATCCATGATCTGGGCCCAGCTCAGGGGACCGTTGTGTATATCCTGGCCAATGAAGCGAAGGGCCGCAGCCACATCTGTTTGCCCCTCCGCCTGAGCTCGCTCAGACCATAAAAACCAAAAATGCGAACACGTCCCCAGAGCAGCCACCAAGGGATCCACGTACCACCGGGCCTCATCCCTTCGATCTGCCTCCACCAGGACCTGTATCAAGAGCAGCCGGGCCTGGGCATGGGCCGGATTTCTGTCCAGCCCGGACCGAAGACTGGCCAAGGCCTTGCCCCGGTCCCCTTGCTCCAGATACAGCTGGGCCAGATTGAAGAATAGAGGGGAAGCCGGATCTTGAGCCAAGACCTCTTCATACCAAGTGATTTTGTCCTGCATGATCCATCCGTTGTCCAGGCTTTTCATTGTGAAGGTGATGTCGAGGACCCAAATCTTCCAGGCAGATACATGATCTCATTGCTGCGCACATAATGCAACCTGGTCCGCACCCTCTGTTCCAGATAGGCCTTATCATTCTTTAACAGCCTGATCTTGCGGGATAGCTCCACATTGTCTTCTCTCACCTGGCGCAACTCGGCCTGCATCTTTTCCAGGACCGCCTGTTGCTGCCGATACGTCCCCAGCCCCTTCTCTCCGAACAATATGGCCCATACAAGCAACACATTCACTGCCAGAAGGATTATGAGCATGACTTTGGTCCACATCACCGTCCTTCACCACGATGGTTCAAAAACCTTACCCAGAACCATTTCTTTATCTTGCTGCCCATCATCACTGCCGGCTATTGTTCTGTCCCGGCCAGCCACAGCTGCCGGTAGTGGTCAAACTGGGTATGGGTCTTATCCAAGGCAGCTTCCAGTCCTGGTGCATCCTCTGGACGCAGATAGCTGTTCACCCCCAAGAGGAAGGCAGTCATGGAATCAAAGCTTTCCGCCCGGTCCCCTACCAGAACGCAGTGCATTTCCCGCCGCTGTGTTCCGGGCAGGCGGTGTACCTCCTTGAGGACTTCCAGACCGGACTCGCTGTCCTCCAGAACCACCCCTTGAATACGGTTGACCTGTACGTAGGCCCTGCCCATCCGGGCTTCTTGAACCTCAATAATTTCCCACCCTCGGGATGTGAAGTAGGTCCGCACCTCAGAGGCAATCTGCTCATCTTTGACCAACATCAAGGCCAGACTGATTCCCGGCCCCACCCGGACCGGAGTGACCTCCAACCCCTCTTCCTCTTCTTGGGGCGTGACCTGCGCCCTGTCCTCGGAAAGCCTGACTTGATTGCTTTTTTTGCAGGACGGGCACCTAAATCGAAATCCCTTGGCCTGGGGCACCTTGTCCTCAGGCACATCGAAGCCTTGAAGGCAATGTTCACATGTGAGACGCATGGGAGTGTACCCTAGTGGCTGCGTTTTTCATAGTCCAGGTCCAGTTCCAGGTTGTCGATATCCGTCACCTTCTCCCCCCGCTCGGATTTGATGCGATCGATCATCTGCCCCAGTTTGGATTTGTCCGATCCGTGCAGCATGGCCATCTGTTCCTCGATGACATTGTGTTCAAAGAGATGGGCCAAATGGGTGTCAAAGGTCTGCATCCCGTATGTGGCGCTTTGTTCTAAAATCTGGGCAAAAGTGTTCTCCGCATCCTCACCATTGAGAATCAACTCCCGGGTACGGATGGTGTTTTTCAAAATCTCCAGGGCCGCCACACGTCCACCGCCAGCCTGAGGGACCAGGCGCTGGGAAACGACATATTTCAGGCTTTCCGCCAAGCGACCGCGGACCAACCGTTCTTCACTGTGCTCGAACATACCGATGATGCGGTTGATGGTTTGGGCCGCATCCGAGGTGTGCAGAGTCCCCAAAACCAGGTGACCGGTTTCCGAGGCCTCTAAGGCAATGCTCATTGTCTCCCGGTCCCGGATTTCGCCCACTAAAATGACCTTGGGCGCCTGGCGCAGAGCGGCTCTGAGGCCGGAGGCAAAGGCGTCGAAATCCCGGCCCAACTCCCGCTGATTGACCAGACCTTGCTGATGGTGATGGACAAACTCCACCGGATCCTCCAAAGTCAGGATATGTACCGGCCTGGAAGCGTTGACCGCCTCCACCAATGCGGCCAAAGAAGTGGATTTCCCGCTTCCTGTAGACCCGGTGACCAGGACCAATCCGAAAGTTTCTCCGGCCATGTGGGAAAATATCTCGGGCAACCCCAGAGAGGAGATGGTGGGAACCGAGGCGGGAAGCTTACGCATGACCACAGCCAGCGAGCCTTTCTGGCCAAAGACATTGACCCGGAATCTGGCTCGATCACGAAGTTCGTAGGACAGGTCGCAGGACCCGGATTGGATGAGATCCCTGTACAGGCGTCTGTCCTGGCCCAGCATAGCTGCGGCCATGCATTCCACCTGCCAGGGGACCAGAGGACCCGGGTCAGGATTGAGCTCCATCTGGCGAAGGCTCCCGTGCTCTTCGACCAAGACGGGCTTGCCCACGGTCAGATGAATATCAGAGAGATCCGGGACCTGGGTAAGTATCTGTCCGAGAAAACGGTTGAGGTCTGAGCGGAGCATGCGTTTACACCTCGGTAAAGTCCTGGGGCGGCTCAGGCAGGTAGTCCCTGAACTTGGACTTGTTCACCGCCTTGTTGTAGGCCTGTTCCGGATCTATGTGCTTGGCCCGCAAAAGGCCCATGATGGCATCGTCCAAGGTCTGCATCCCGTACTTGCGTCCGGTCTCGATAACTGAGCCGAGCTGAAAGATCTTGTTCTCCCGGATCAGATTGCGTACTGCAGGCGTGGCGATGAGGATTTCCAGGGCCGGCACCCGGCCTTTCTGATCCACCCGCTTGAACAGGTTCTGAGCCACCACCGCCCGCAGGGACTCGGACAGTCCGGAACGGATCTGCCCCTGCTGGTCGGCGGGAAAAACATCGATGATCCGGTCAATGGTCTTGGCTGCAGATATGGTGTGCAGGGTACCAAAGACGAGATGCCCGGTCTCGGCCGCTTCCAGGGCCAGCTCGATGGTTTCCAGGTCCCGCATCTCCCCGACCAGGATGATGTCCGGATCCTCACGCAAGGCTCCGCGCAAGGCCGCTTTGAAGCTCTTGGTGTCCCGGCCCACCTCGCGTTGATTGATCAGGCACCTGGCCGGTTGGTGCACAAACTCGATGGGATCTTCAATAGTCAGGATATGATCACGCCGCTCACGGTTGGCGTAGTCGATCATGGCCGCCAGGGTTGTGGACTTTCCCGATCCGGTGGGACCGGTGACCAGAACCAATCCCTTGGGCAACCCGGCCATATTCTTGAGTATTGGAGGCAGCCCCAAGTCGTCGATACTCAAAATGTTTTGCGGTATCTCCCGAAACACCGCAGCCACACCCCGGCGTTGCTGAAAAAAATTGACCCTGTACCGGGCCAGATTGGGGACTTCATAGGAAAAGTCCACGTCACCGCTCTCTTCAAACTCCTTGACCTTGCGCTCCGGGGTGATCTCGTAAAGCATTGTTTTCAGGTCTTCATTTTCCAAGGCTTTGTACTTGACCCTTTGCATCTCCCCGTGCAGGCGGATCACCGGCTGAGAGCCGGTGGACAAGTGCAAATCCGAGGCCCCGACCTCGTGCATCATCTTAAAAAAGGCATCAATCTGTGCCATCTACCCTCCAAAAGGCATCATAATGGAGCTGCCGGGCCTCTACGAGTCAGGACACAAAGTTTTTAGTATGTCCGATGCTGTACGGACAGGTTGTGTTTAAAGAAGGAATACAGATAGTTGGCCCCGGAAAACAGAGTCAAACCCAAGGCGATCAGGATCAAAAACATGCCCAAAGGATTGGGGTCAAAGCCCTGCCACGGATAGTGCAGGATGAGCGGACACAGGGCCACAACCTGGATGATGGTCTTGAGCTTCCCGTATCTGTCCGCAGCAATGACCTGGCCCTGATCTGCCGCTATGGCCCGAAGTCCAGTGACCATGATCTCCCGACCGATGATCAGAATCACGATCCAGGCCTGCAGCCAACCCTGGTGAACCAGCATGATCAAAACCGAAACCACCAGGAGCTTGTCCGCCAGGGGATCGAGAAACTTCCCCAAGCTGGTTACTATATTGTACCGCCGGGCCAGCAGGCCATCAAAAAGGTCGGTCAGGGAGGCCAGGATAAAAATGAGCATTGCCATAAGGCAGCTGCCTTTATTGGGAAAATAGAGCAAAAGCACAATAAAGGGCACGGTAAATATCCGGGCAATGGTCAGATTATTGGCCAGATTGAACATATTCCCTCGTCTTTGCTGATAGGTCCTTATAGAGTGAAAGCACCTTGCGCACGTAACGCTGCGTCTCCGGAAACGGTGGAATGCCGCCATGGGCATCTACCTGGCCCGGTCCGGCGTTGTAGGCGGCTAAGGCCAAATCCAAACTGGGAAATCTCTCAAGCATCTGATACAGATAACGGACCCCACCTTGAATATTGTCCCTGATGTCAAAGGGACTCTGCACTCCCAGATCCTGCTGCGTCTCGGGCATCAGCTGCATGAGCCCTTCTGCTCCGGCCCGGGATACGGCTCTGGGGGAGTAGTTGGATTCCACCTGGATAACTGCCCGGACCAAGTTGGGGTCCAGCCCGTACTTGTGGCTGCAAGTCTCCACAAAGCTCAGGATCTGTTCCCGGCTTGGAGCATTGCGGTCATCTTCCGGCCATGTACTATACGGGGAATAGTGTTTTGAATCAGGCAAGTCGGTAAAGTGCACAACGCCTTGGCTGTCTTCATACACATAGATTGTTCCCGCCCAGGACAACCCTTTCGGAACCAGACCGAAAGACAGGAGGAGGCCTATCAGGAAGCATTTGGCCATCATTTTGGGCAGCCGTAGGCCCCGACAAGGCTTACGAACCGGGCCGGTCCCATATCTTGCTTGTACCACCGCTGCTTCTCCCTGCGAATGCGCACAATCCTCTGTCTGCCTTCCTCTTCCAGGGGCATGACCAGAATCCCCGGATCAGCCAGCTGATGCAAAAGAGGACTGGGCACATGAGGTCCGCCCGCTGTGAGTAAGATGCGCTCATATGGACCTTCTTCCGGCCATCCCAAGGTCCCGTCGTCCACCTTCAAGCTGACCTGAAAGTAGCGCAATCTGGTCAACCGGTCCAGAGCGGCCATGTACAGGGCGTGAATGCGCTCCACGGAGTAGACTTCTGCCCCCATTTCGGACAGGACTGCGGCCTGGTATCCAGAGCCGGTACCCACCTCCAGGATGCGTTGTCCAGGGACAACCTGCAAAGCCTGACTCATCCGGGCCACACTGATGGGCTGGGATATGGTCTGCCCATATCCGATGGGCAGGGCATTGCAGCTGTAGGCCTGAGCCTGCAGGGCCTGGTCCACGAAGAGATGCCTGGGCACACGCCCCATTGCCGACAATACCCGGTCATCGTCGATACCCTGCTCCTGGAGCTGCTCCCGGACCATGGCCTGACGCCGATGCCGCATATCGCCTGCCGTCTTGCATGTAAGCATTCAATTCCCTGAAAATTTACCTGTATCTCTTGTCTTCCCTCAGGCCGAAGCCGCCTCTTCCATGGGGGCGGCCAGCCCAAAGTCCTGGATCATAGAAAAAAGCTCTGCCCGGACCGCCTGAAGAAAACCGGGATATGCTCTTTGAACTTTCGAGGAAAGCATGATCTGGCACCCTGTATTCTCAGCCTCAAGCCCCCAAAAAACCACCCGCGGGCCCTGGCCCAAAAAGTCGGCCAAGGCCAGGCCGCGCCAGAGCGCAGGTTCCGGGACCAAGGAGGGCCGGTCCATTACGTGCTTGAGGCTCAAACGGGACAATCTGCCCGGAGGGTCTCCGGCCTGCCAGGCATCCAGAACCACCAGGCCCCAAACGCCATTGAGATCCATGGGCGTATCGCCAAGCATACTGCGGTCCACAAAGCGCACATCGCTCGTCCATTGCTCCTTATACAGATCGCGGACAGCATAAATACCCAATCCTTTGTCTTGGTTGACGATGTTTCCCAGGCCCAAAACCATGATCCTGGACATAGCCTTCTTCTCCCTTATTCCTTGCAAACACTCTTTGAGGTGTTTGTGTGGTTTCAGGCTGTTGGCTTTTTGGAAAGCACCAGGCCGGAAGTGCTCATCACATCTACCAAGAGCGGCTGCGCTGTTCCTCCAAGGCCTTTTCCTGCTCCTCAAAGCTCTCAAAACCTGCGTGGCGCAAAGCATCCCAAACCGTCACCTCCCAGTCCCAGTTGGCGCTGATCACAGCTTTATGCAGGCTGGAACGTAAGGTTTGCAGTTCCTGTCGATAGAACTCTTCCTTGGCTGTGCCTAAATGGGCTTGAACCTGCTCGTGCAAGCGGGCCAGCTCTCCTTCATACCAGTCCCGAATCTGCTCCGGTGTGGTGTTGTTGCGCAGTATATGCCCGTAGCGCTCTTGCTCCAGCAAACGGCGCAGGTGCTCAAAATGCTGCTTTTTCAGCCACTGGCCCAGATCACGGATTCTGATCTCTTCCTGTTCCAGGGCTGCGATATCTCTTTTGGTCTGGGCATAGGTATCCGGGACCACTGAGGCGGATACAATGCCGGCCACGCACACCAGTCCCCGGATGATCGTGCTGTTGGAGACACCCTGGCCGCAAAAACCGACCTTTTTTCCCAGCTGCTGACCGGTAAACACAGTGACCAGAATAGCCCAAACCACGGCCGGATCCTCTTCATCATAGATATGCCGCAAGCGGGAATTGTCCCGGTCCGTTCCCAGAACCAGCTGGGTCATGTCGTTGGAACCAATGGAGAATCCGTCGAATTCTTTGATGAACTCCTTGGCCAATATGGCGTTGCTGGGGATCTCGGACATTTGGATGACCTTGAGGCCGTCCTCGCCGCTGCGCAGATTGTGCACATCGGCCAGATAGCGCTTCATGCTCTTGGCCTCTTCAAAGGTGCGCACAAAAGGGAGCATGATCTGTAAGTTCTTGCCTCCAAAGGCCCCCCTGGCCAGCTTGAAAGCCTCTATTTCCCAGTCATGGAGATTTCTAGATACCCCCCGATATCCGAGCATGGGATTGTCCTCATACTCTTCATAAAGCATCCCGCCGATAAGGTTTCTGTACTCATTGCTCTTGTAGTCTGTGGTCCGATAGATGATCTCCCGGCCGGAGAAGGCCATGGCGAACAGGGCCAGGCCCTGGGCCAAGCTCTGAACATAGAGCTCCTTGCCCGTGCGGTAGCCCTTGATCCTGATCATCTGCCGGATCTTGTCCTCCAGATTGCTCACATCGTCCATGGCCCGACTCAGGCCCACCTTCTGGGCCACATCCTTGCGCATCTTACGGATGCGGTCCAAGATCTTGCCCACCTCCGGATCATCCTGGATCCGGCTGACCTGGGCCTTGATCCTTTCCTGGATTTCCTCCTGCCGCTGCCGGTCCTCCGGATCCTTGGAGCTCAGCTTCACCAGCTCTTCGGAATACCCCATGATCTGACTCACATGTTCGGCCAGGTCCGTGGAAGTCTTGATCACATCCAGGCGCTGGGTGGCCCGCTCCAGATAGTCGTCCAGCTTGTAGTCCAACTCCCGGATCCTGCGCTGCAAGGCCAAAACCTCCTCGGTACCCCGGGCACTGGCCTTTTCACTGAGCATTTCGATCTCCTCGCTGAGCCCGGTCACAATGCCCACGTACTTGCGCAGATTGAGATCAAAAGTTAAGATTCCGAAGTCCAGCTGTTCCTTGATGATCTTGGTCAACTGATTGTCCAGGGCCTGCAGCTTCTCTTGCACCGCTTGATTGAGGACCCCCTGGTCGTAGGCATCCAAGGCCATGGGGTGGACCCCGATATTGCTGAGCATGAACTCCGCTCGGAGCAAGCCGACCTCAAAATCCGGAGAGTTGCGTAACCTGGAGAGAAACAAGGCTTGACCCACATCAGCCAGAATGATGCCCACCTTGGTCTTGGTTTCCGGCAACTTGCTGATGTCCACCTCTCCGCCCACTTCCATCAAAGGCTGAAGTCCTCGGTAGACCTGGCCTCTGGACCCGTCCACAGTCACTTCCTGGCCGTCCAGGGCCCGCAGGAGCTCCGCTCGATTGATGCCGATGACCGAAGGGATGCCCAGTTCCCGGGAGGTTATGGCTGCATGGCTGGTATCTCCACCGGCGCTGGCCAACACTGCGGAGGCAATGCGCATCCCCGGAACCATATCCGGGTCGGTGCGCTCCGCAGCCAGGATATCCCCCTTGTTGATCTTATTCAGCTCCAGGGCTGAGCGCAAAAAGCGGACCTTGCCCCGACCGGCCCCCCTGGAAGCCCCGTTGCCCTCCAGGAGAACATCGGCCCGGGGCAGGACCTGGGGATCAACTTCCAGGCGGCGCATGTACAAGACATCCGGATTGTTTTCAAACTCCGCATTCCATCTGGTCTCCGGCCGGGCCTGCACAAACCACAACCGATCCCACTCATCGATACAAAACTCAGTATCCATGATCATCCCGTCGTAGGCCCGGCTGATACGCCGCACTCCCTTGGCCACCTCTTCGGCCTGGGCCAGGGACAGGGACCAACGGTAGATATCCTCCTCTGGAATACTCTCAATCCGGGTCCCACTGCGCTCTGGATCATAGATGATCTTTTTGTCTTTGCAGCCCATCTGGCGGATGACCACTTCTGAACCGTCGTCACGCTGAAAGACGTAGAACTTGTCCGGAGTGACCATGCCCGAGACGACCGCTTCCCCCAAACCGTAGCTGGCGTCCATGGACACCAGATCTTTTTTTTCTGTGCCCCGGCATCCGGTAGCTGTATCCGCACTGAATGCGGTTCCGGAAATGATCGGGTTGATCATGCGCATGATGCATACGGACAAGGAGGTGTTCTCAATGGACCACTCCTTTTTGGCCTCCTCGGCGATACTCTCATCCGCGGTCTTTTCCGCCTGGACCACAGCGTCCAGGATGGCCTCACGGCGGTAGGTCATGGAGCGCAGATTATAGGCTGAAGCGCAGTCCCACTGATAGGCGGTGACGCAGTCGGCTTCCGTGGTGATATTGAGGTACGTGTCCTGCAACCCGGCAAAGGCCTTTTTCCGGCTGTCCTCACCAGCTGCCGAAGAGCGCACGGCCACAGGCACATTGTCCAGCCCGGCCTCCTTGCAGATCTCCCGATAGGCCTGAGCAACCGCCTCCTGCACGTCAGTGGGCAGAGTGACGGACAAAATGGCCACCTGGACCAAAACCGAGCGCTTCCTCAGCTGATCGATTCCTTCCGGGGAAACAGCAAAGCCCTCCACCACATTGTTGATGAACCGGCGCAGGCGAATGAGCTGCTCTCCCTCGGAACGATTATGCTCATCACGCACCCGGGCTGCTGTATGCCGGACAAAGGTCTTTAAGAACTCCGGATCACTGTTGGCTTCAGTCCCGCTCCAGTCAACTTTGGCATATTCCTGATCCACCACGGACCGGATGCCCGCCGCATTGACCCGGGTCTCATCCAGGAGACGGTGGAAGGCCTTGGAGGATATGGCCCTGAATTGAGGGGCTCGGATATTCTCCAACTCGCTGATCATAGCCGTATTGTAGTTTTTGCCCCCCACCAAAAGCTCGGCTTCCTCTCCTATGTGCACTATATCCGCACCAGTGAGCAAAAGCTTGTTTGCCATCTGGGCCTCAATATCCGTCCCCCGGTCTGAGGCTGGGGAGTCGTGCTCAGGAGATTGGGGACTGGCTTTTTTTTTCGCAGCCATATGCTCACTCCTTCATGGGCTGAAATTCATTGAAGCTCACAAACCAATACCTCGTATGAAACAAGACACCACTTCGTCCGTCATTCCCGCGAAGGGGGAATCCAGAGCAGATAGAAAGGCTTTCCCCTAGATTGCCCGGAGAGCCTCATCCCGATATGTTCGAAGGATCCGGGCCGGGCAATGACGGAGAGACCGGACCTCCGTGCGTTTCATACCTGATCAATCCGGCAAATCTGAACCTTGAACACTCAAGATGTCCTAGGACATAGCAAATAAGAGCCCGGGCACACAAGCCCGCTTCCCTTTATTCCCCATGCCCAAGCTCCTCCATCTCCTGCTCCAATTGGGCCAGATCCTGAAAGATGGTTTCCGCGCGTTCTTGCAGTTCCTGATAACGCTTATTGAGCTCTTTGATATTTTCGGCCTGGGCATAGGTCTGGGGA
>JBNJII010000012.1:0-57580 GCA_051749205.1 Thermodesulfobacteriota bacterium
GGCATAAGCAGCTAAAAGGTCTGCTTGCAGGGCCAGACGGTTCCGGTCCCGGCAGTTGACTTGCATGATGGTCGGCATGCCGATGCCTTGAAGCACGACAGCCCCGCCCAGGGAACTCATGCGCATGACTGCACTGTTCATCTCCGGAACCACGCATCCATCCACCAACCCCTTGATGCGGGTGGCATTGGTGACCATTTCGGACACATCCACCCCCTTGGGGGGTTCCATTTCTGCCAGGAGAACAAATTCCCCGGCTTCGAGTTTGGATTTCATACCCCTGATTTCACCTCCTCACCATGCCCGGTGCGTTAGGGTTCGATGCGCTGTCATGGCGTAAACTCCAGCATACGCCGTGAGGTTTTTTAAGACCCTTGGAAGGGCTCCCTGCACATCCACTGGTTCGGTGAAAGAACATTGTTTTTTGGACATTTCTATTTTGCTATATTCTATACTCCGATGCGAGGAAGTCGTCAAGGGATTTGGGCCAAAAGTGTTGGTTCTTTCAACGTTGATTTTTTCGGCACTGGCAAAGCACATTCAGGAGATCCGCTGGCTGGCGAGGGAGATAAAATGGCAACTCCTCTTGCCACCTGGTCTTATTTTTATTAGGGTAAATCCGTTTGGGGGATTTCTGTGTATAACATCTTGGCATTTTTGAGTAATCAGGAGGCGGCATGAAGCTGGCCGTAGCTGGTAAAGGTGGGGTGGGCAAAACATCTATGGCTGTATGGCTTGGCGATTACCTGGCCAGACAGGGCGAGGACGTCTGGATGGTGGATGCGGACACAGCCCTGTCCCTGGGGCCTGCTTTGGGGCTTGCCCAGGATCACGTTCCCACGCCGCTGGTCCAACAAAAAGAAATCATTCAGGAAAGGGTGGGGAGCGGGGGATTTATCAACATGAACCCCAAGGTGGATGATCTGGCCTCTCGGCTGAGCACCACCGTCAGGGGCATGCATCTTTTGGTCATGGGAACCATAGCCGGGGCAGGCGGGGGGTGCGGATGTTCGGCCAATGCTCTGCTCAAGGCCCTCTTGCTCCATTTGATCATGCACAAAACCCAGTGGCTGATAGTCGACCTGGAGGCCGGTGTGGAACACTTGGGCCGGGGAACAATCTCCAGCGTGGACGGGTTGGTGGTGGTCAGTGAACCGAGTGTGCGCAGCTTGAATACAGCTTCGGAAATCAGCCGCCTGGCCTATGATTTGGGTCTGAAACAACAAACCCTGGTGGTCAACAGAGCCCCGGAGGGATACACTGTGCCCCCGGAGATGGTTTTGCCCCCCATTGGGGCCAGGATTCCATCCTTGCCCTCACTGGTGGAGCGGCAACAATATACCGCCTCGGTCCTGGATCTGCCAGAAAGCGAGTTTTTAGATCGGGTATGCGAGTCGGTTTTGGAGCAGTTTCGATAATCCGGCATCAGCCCTTTGGGGGCTTTGTTTTACATAACACGCACAAAGGAAAGCGTATGTCATTGTCCATAGCATTTTCAGGGAAAGGGGGTACGGGAAAGACAACCTTGGCCGGCATGCTGGTCCGTTATCTCATTTTGCGCGAGAAGGGGCCGATTCTGGCTGTGGATGCGGACTCCAACTACAACTTGAATGAAGTCCTGGGCGTGGAGGTTCACGAAACCCTGGGCGGAGTGCGGGAACGGATGAAGAAAGGGGACGTTCCCAGCGGAATGACCAAGGATCGGTTCATGTCCATGCAGCTGGAGCAGGCCATAGTGGAAGCCGATAATTTTGATCTGGTGGTCATGGGCCAGCCTGAAGGTCAGGGGTGCTACTGCGCCGCCAATACTTTGCTCAGCGATTTCTTGGGCAAGCTGACCACCAACTATGAAAGCGTGGTCATGGACAACGAGGCCGGGATGGAGCACATCAGCCGGTTGACCACCAAAAACATCGATACCCTCCTGGTGGTTTCCGATCCCTCCAGACGGGGATTGCAGGCCGCCCAGAGGATCAAGGAGCTGGCTCAGTCTTTGAATATCGGGGTCAAGGATATTTACCTCATTTTGAACAATGTGCAGCAGGAGCCTTCCCAGGCTGTTTTGGATATTATCGATGAGGCGGGCCTGAAGCTTCTGGGAAGTGTGAATGCGGACCAGACCCTGACTGAATACGATATGGCCGGACGGCCCACTGTGGAGTTGCCGGAAGACAACCCGGTGGTGCAAAAGGCTTTTGCCCTGTTTGACAAGATTGTGCCGGAATAGAAAGGATGCCCTTCCTTACAGACCGTAGGCGGTGAATACATTTGCCCCCATGTGCACCAACCAGTGCTGATCACACCCCGACGACTCCCCA
This sequence comes from Thermodesulfobacteriota bacterium, assembly GCA_051749205.1. Lineage (GTDB taxonomy): Bacteria > Desulfobacterota > Desulfovibrionia > Desulfovibrionales > Desulfothermaceae > Desulfovermiculus. The sequence continues at coordinate 2,319 of JBNJII010000012.1, forward strand.
GGCCCCACCAGACACCGTATGGATTTACTCCTTCCAAGGGAGGTTTCCTCCTGCGGCCACCCGGTCATTAGGTCACTTTTTGGGTACTTGGGTGGAGGAGGAGCTGTCTTTTCTCTTTTTTGAGCACCCGGCTCAAGACCAGGTCAGACAGCTGCTGCGCATCCATCCCCATGTCCAGTGGCTGGATTCCTATGAGATGCCCTACACGGACTGGATTGGCGGAGAGCTGCATTCCTTCAGTGTGGGCCACATCCATGTATGTCCCATATGGGAAGAGAAGCCGGAGAGGACCTCCTGTCAAGTAATAACCTTGGACCCTGGGGTTGTCTTTGGAGGGGGCACGCATCAGACCACCCTGGATTGCCTCAAGGCCCTCAACTTTTTGTCCCGGGAAGGCTTTCAAGGGCGGTTGCTGGATCTGGGCAGCGGGACGGGCATCCTGGCCCTGGCTGCAGCCAGGTTGGGATGGGAGCAGATTGTGGCCGTGGACCTCAACCCTCTGGCTGCCTGGACCACCCGGGCCAATGTGCACAGGAACCGCTTGCAGAAACGGATTCTCCCGGTTCAAGGCCGGGCGGAGCATATTCTGCAGATACCGGCCCAGACGGTGGTGGCCAATATCCATTACGATATTATGGTCCAAATCCTGCAACATGACGCCTTCAGGGCAAAGCCCAGCTTCATCCTTTCCGGGCTTCTGCGCTCCCAGGCCATGGATGCCCTGGAAAAGCTCAAGGCTCTTGGAGCGGATGTAAACGGGATCTTGGACGACGGGACCTGGTTTACCCTGGTCGGTCGGCAAGAGTGCAGGGAAACGACCTTGAGTCCCCCAGGCGAGGGTGATTGGTAAATTCTTAACAACAGGTGTTATCCGTTACCGCTATGACACAACAAGCAACAGGGCCCAAGGACGGGGCCACAAGCTGGGTGCACACCGTGCATCTGGACCGGCCCTCTTTTGAAGACAATACTGCGGATGTGGACCGCTTGCTGCGCGCCTTGCGACGCGAAAGCGGGCTGGCTGACCTGATCTGCGACGTGGAGGTGATGAGCCAGATTCCGAACCTCTTGCGGGACAACGACTTCACCGTGCGCTGCACCCTGTTTTCCGATGGACAAAGGGCTGTGGTCACCGGCGTGGACCCGGCCGGGGCTGAGCATCCCAGCCTGGGATTGGCAGTGGATCTGGGAACCACCCGCTACGTGCTGCAGCTTGTGGATCTCGGTTCAGGCCAGGTGCTGGGCAGTGCGGATCGGGGCAACCCCCAGGGGCGGATCGGACCGGATATTTTGACCCGGATCCATCATGCGGCCAAAGAAGAGGGACTCTCAGAACTCCAGCAAACCCTGATCCAGGACATGAACCAGGCCCTGGACAAGCTGTGCGCCCAGGAGGGGGTCACCCCAAGATGCATACACAACATCGCCTTGGCCGGAAATACGGCTATGACCCACTTCTTTTTGGGGCTCGACCCCAGGTGGATGATCCGGGAGCCGTACATCCCGGCGGTGAACACCCCCGGTTTGATCAGGGCCCAGGCCTTGGGTCTTGGTGCCCACCCCTTTGCCAGGGTGTATTGTTTTCCCAATATCGGCAGCTATTTTGGAGGGGATTTGCTCTCTGGTATTATATTTTCCGGGCTGAACTCCAGAGAGGAAGCGGCCCTTATGGTGGATGTGGGCACCAATGCGGAAGTCATTTTGGGCAACAAGGACTGGCTCATCGCTTGCGCCGGGGCGGCCGGCCCTGCCTTGGAGGGCGGGGTCAGCAAGATCGGGGCCCAGGCCGGACCCGGGATCATCGACTCCGTGGACATCGATCCCCAGAGCCTGCAGATCAGGGTGCACACCATACAGGATCTGCCCCCCCGGGGCATCTGCGGCTCGGGGATCATCGACCTGGCTGCTGAGATGTTTTCTGCCGGACTGTTGGATTTCCGGGGGAAGATGGTTCCGGACAAATGTCCGGAACTCTTTGTCCAGGACCAGGAGATATGGCATATACGGCTGGTGCCTGCCGAGGTATCGGGAACCGGCAAGGACCTGCTCATCGGGCAACCGGAAATCGACAGCCTGATCCGCTCCAAAGCGGCCATGTTCACTATTCTGGAGACCTTGGTGGACTCAGTGGGCATCGGTTTTCAGGATTTAAGCGCTTTTTTTGTGGCCGGAACCTTCGGAAACTATATCAAACCTGAGTCGGCCATCGGCATCGGCATGCTGCCCGATCTGCCCCGGGATCTTTTTCAGCCTCTGGGCAACAGCTCAGTGGGAGGGGCAGTCCGCTTTCTGCAGGATGCACAAGTAGTTGGAGTCGTCGGACAGGTCAAGGAGCGGATAACCTATTTGGAGCTCAATGTGAATCAGGCCTTTATGAATCAGTTCAGTGCAGCCAAGTTCTTGCCGCATACCGAACGGTCCAAGTTCCCTTCTGTCCGGGTCCAGTCTTGAACAACAGCTCAGTTTGGAAAGGAAAAACGGCTATGTATTTTCAAGGAGGTTTGTATGCCTAAGATATACTTTTTACCCCATGAACGCAGTGTGCAGGTAGAAGAAGGGACCACGCTCATCCGGGCCGCCCTGGATGCAGGGGTGCATATCAATGCCTCCTGCGGCGGAAACGGTGTGTGCGGCAAGTGCCGGGTGCGCATAGAAGACGGGGAGGTCTCCGGAGGGATAAGCGAAAAGCTGAGTCAGGAAGACGTGGATCAAGGATACCGGCTGGCCTGTCTGGCTCAGGTGCACAGCGACCTGACCATCCGCGTACCTGTGGAGTCGGAGATGGATGCCAGTGTCCTGGTGGCCACCCCCCGGCGTACGGCCCATATTCAGCAGGTGAACCTGGAGGACTTCAAGGACAAGGGCGTGTTCCTTCCGGCTGTGGAGCAGTTGAACATCCAGCTGCCCCCGCCCAACTCCCAGGACAACTCCCCGGATATGACCCGGCTCATCAACCATCTCAAGCTCAAGCACAATGAGCACCAGCTGGTGGTGGATCTGGCCGTGATCCGCAAGATTGTCGACGTATTGCGGGAGAAGGACTTCAATGCCACGGTCACCCTGGCCAGGCCGGTCCGGGAAGGGAGCAAGACCGGGATTATCAATGTCCATGCCGGGGACACCACGGATCAAAACTACGCCATAGCCATGGACATCGGGACCACGACCATCTACGGACAGCTTCTGGATCTGAATACCGGACAGGTCATGGCTGAGTACGGAGACTTCAACGCCCAGATGAGCTACGGCGAGGATGTGATCAACCGCATCGTGCATGCGGAAAAGGGCAAGGGCTTGGAAGAACTCAATGCAGCTGTTATCAAGACTATCAACTCCATAAACGCAAAGCTGATCAAAAAGGCGGACATAGATCCGGACTTCATTTCCAGCATTACTCTGGCCGGAAATACGACCATGACCCAGCTGTTGTTAAGGATCAATCCCCGCTATATACGGCGTTCTCCCTATGTGCCGGCCTGCACCCTGTTTCCTCCTTTCAAGGCCTCGGAGCTGGGGATAGAGCTGGGGCCCCATGTCCAGGCTCTGGTTTACCCGGCTGTGTCCAGCTATGTAGGTGGAGACATTGTGGCCGGAGTCATGGGCTCGCTCATGTACCGGGAAGAGGCGGTCACTTTATATGTAGATATTGGGACCAACGCTGAGATTGTCATCGGCAACAAGGACTGGATGGCCTGCGCCGCCTGCTCCGCCGGACCGGCTTTTGAAGGCGGGGGGATGAAGTTCGGTATGCGGGCGGACAAAGGGGCTATTGAGGACTTCTCCCTGGATCCGGTGACCCTGGAGCCCATGGTCCTGACCGTGGGCCAGAAAAAGCCCCGCGGCATCTGCGGCTCAGGCCTTATCACTGCTGTCGCGGTCATGTTCGAGATGGGAGTGATCGACAACCAGGGCAAGTTCAATCCGGAAATGGATTCCAAACGCATCCGGGACAACGACGGGATCATGGAATATGTCCTGGTCTGGGCCGAGGAGACGGACATCGGCCGGGATGTGACCTTGCAGGAGCCGGATGTGGACAATCTGATCCGGGCCAAAGGGGCCATCTACAGCGGATGCATGACCCTGCTCAATGAGATAGGCCTGTCTTTGGGTGACCTGGACCGGATTATGATCGCCGGAGGCTTTGGAAGCTATATCGATTTGGAAAAGGCCATGAGCATAGGCCTGCTCCCGGAGATGGATGCGGACAAGATAACCTATGTGGGCAACGGGTCCATGATGGGGGCCAAGATGAGTTCTTTAAACAACCATATCCGCAGGGATGTGGTGGAAGTGACCACCAAGATGACCAACTTCGAGCTCTCGGAAACCACGTCCTATATGGACAATTACATGGCCTCCCTGTTTTTGCCGCACACGGAAATGGAAAACTTTCCCCGGCTCAATGAACGTATGCGCAAGCGGCGGGAAATGTCCAAAACCTAGTCGGCTATTGGTTTTCTCTGTGCTGATTTGTTGACAAAAAGGAAATTTGCAGCTAGTGAATTCTCATTTATTAAAGTCTTGAACTCCATACACAAATATTGGGCTGTCCAAAGTGAACGAGGCAGTACTCAAGAGCGCATTTCGGAGAAGGCGGTGCGATCCGCAGGGGGTGCACCTGATATATGCCTTAGGTTCTTCAATCATTTTCAAGCAATAAGGAGTGGATATGGGCTTTGAAATGGTGAAGGAAAACTATACCGGGTCGATCAAGGCCGTGAAATTGGGCCAAGGCGACAAAGCCGTGAATGTGGGCGGGGAATCCTGCCTCCCTTTTCACGCCTTTGAAGGCGAAATTCCCAATCCGCCGAAGATCGCCATGGAAGTTTGGGACATGGAGCCCAAAGAGTGGCCGGAAGCGGCCACTGCTCCTTTTAAAGACTGCCTGGGAGATCCAGCCGCCTGGGCCAAGAAATGTGTCCAGGAGTATGGAGCGGATATGATTTCCCTCCAGCTTCGCAGCACAGACCCCAATGATAAAGACGCCAGCGCGGACGAAGCGGTGGCCACAGTGAAGAAAGTGCTGGACGCGGTGGAAGTTCCGGTTATTGTCTGGGGAACCACTGCCGTGGAAAAGGACGCCGAGGTCCTGAAAAAGGTTTCCGAACAGTGCGAAGGGGCCAACCTGGCCATCGGACCCATTGAGGATGCCAACCACAAGACTATCGGGGCCGGGACCATGGGCTTTGGACATACAGCCATAGCCTCCTCGCCCATTGACATCAACTTGGCCAAGCAGATCAATATCCTGCTGGAGAATCTGGGCATGCCCCTGGATCGGGTGCTCATCGATCCAACCACCGGCGGTCTGGGGTATGGGATGGAGTACTCCTATTCAGTCATGGAACGGATCAAGCTGGCCGCCTTGACCTTTGGCGACGACAAGCTGCAGCTGCCCATTTACAATAACTTGGCCTTTGAAGTCTGGAAGTGCAAAGAGGCCAAGGAGCCTGTGGAAGAAAATCCACTGCTGGGAAACCCGGAGCACAGAGGCGTGATGATGGAATCTGTGGCTGCAGTCTCCTATCTCATGTCTGGATCCAATGTCTTGGTTCTTCGCCATCCAGAGTCGGTTCGCCTGGTCCGCTCTTTCATTCAGCTCATGATCGAAGGAGGCAAGGCTGATCAGGTGGGTGAAGTGACCAAGCTCTTGGAAGAGCCGGACATCGACTATCTGTCCATGTCTCCGGAAATGGATCTGAGCATAGAGGAAGAGAAGAAGCCGGCCGCACCCAAAAAGGAAGAAAAGCCCAAAGAAGAGGCCAAGCCGGAAGCCAAGCCCGAGCAAAAGGCCGAAGCCAAACCCGAGGCCAAACCTGAGGCCAAGCCCGAGGAAAAGCCGGCCCAAGAGGCCAAGCCCGAGCCTGCGCCGCAGCCCGAGGCCAAGCCGGCAGAAGCTGCCGCACCGGCTGCGGATGAGGCCAAGATGCGGGCTGAGATAGAGACCAAGGTCCGGCGGGAGATGGAAGAAAAGGCCAAGGCAGAGGAGGAATCCAAGGCCAAGGCCGAAGAAGAAGAAAAGGCCAAGGCGGAAAAAGCCAAGAAAGAGGCCGAAGAAAAAGCCAAACGGGAAGCTGAAGAAAAGGTCAAAAAGCTGGAACAGGACGCGGAGGAGATCCGCAAGAAAGTTGCCAAGGCCCAATCCGGCAGCTCCAGGGCAGATGAGAAAAAGGCCGAACCGGTTCCGGATTCAGTGACTGAAAGGATTGTGACCTTGCTTGATCGCTTTCACAGAAGATCGGCCTAAGAAAGAGGGACGACACCAGAGAAGGGATAAACCCGCAAAAAGGAGTGCACTATGTCCAAACTCGTAGCCTTTGCGGCCATCCAAGGCGGCTACAACATTGTGTCCAAGGCCGAAGGTCAGCTCAAGCAGGCCTTGGAGACATATGAAGCCAGCACCAAGATCGGCTTTCCCAATACAGCCTACTATCTCCCGGTTATTTATTCTTTGTCCGGGATCAAATGCGAAACCTTGGAAGACCTGCAAAAGCCGATGCAATTTGCCCGCAAGCTGCTTCCCCCCCATATCAAGGGCGTGAATCACCTTCCGTACCTAGGCTCCCTCCTGGACGCAGGTATGGCCGCCCTGTTCTCCTTTGAGGTCCAGGAAGCATTGCGGTACCTTTATGAACCGGACTTTTATCTGCCCACCGCAGAGGAAGTCGACGAGGACAACAACAAAATCTGGCTGGGTGCTGCTGACGATGTGATCATGCGTAAGCGGGGCGTGGAGTTCGTGGATGGTTCCGCGCCTGGTTTTGCCGCCATCGTGGGTGCTGCACCGGATGCGGAAACAGCCAAAATGATCGTGGAAGAGTATCAGCAAAAGAATCTGTACATCTTTCTGGCCGGCAATCAAAACGGGACCACCTGTGCTGAGCAGCTCCGGGAAGCCGGGGTCCAGATCGGTTGGAACACCAGGATTGTGCCCTTCGGGCCGGATATTTCCTCGGCAGTTTTCGCCTTGGGCTTCGCCAACAGGGCCGCACTGGCCTTCGGCGGTGTCGAACCCGGCGACTACAAACGGGTTTTGATGTACAACAAAAACCGCATTTTCGCCTTTGTCAATGCCCTGGGCGACGTGAACGCGGAATGGGCCGCTGCGGCAGCAGGTGCTGTCAACTGGGGCTTTCCCACCATCGCAGACACCGATATCCCAGAGATCCTGCCCACAGGTGTATGCACCTATGAACACGTGGTGGGCAATGTCCCCCATCAAGAGCTGGTCCAAAAGTCCATTGAAGTCCGCGGCTTGAAGGTCTCTGTATCCAAGGTGGACATCCCCTGTGCCTTTGGTCCGGCCTACGAGGGCGAGCGGGTGCGCAAGGCCGATCTCTTCGCCCAAATGGGCGGCGGCAAGACCCAGTGCACCGAGCTGGTCAAGATGGCCGATATGAACGAGATCGAGGACAGCAAGGTGGATGTGGTCGGCAAGGATCTGGGCGACCTCAAGGAAGGCGATACTCTGCCCCTGGGCATTTATGTGCAGGTGGCCGGCCGGGAGATGCAAGCCGACTTCGAGCCCATCCTGGAACGTCAGATCCATCACCTGTGCAACTACATCCAGGGCGTGATGCACATCGGACAGCGGGATATATCCTGGGTCCGGGTGGGCAAGGCCGCTGTGGAGAAAGGCTTCACCCTCAAAGACATCGGCGTTGTCCTCCACGCCAAGTTCCACCAGGACTTCGGCAAGATCCTGGATAAGGTCCAGGTCATCCTGTATACGAACAAGGATGATGTGGAAAAGCTGACCGAACGGGCCCGGGCCGAATACAAGACCCGTGATGAACGGGTGGAAAACATGCGCGACGAGGATGTGGAAACCTATTATTCATGCACCCTGTGCCAGTCCTTCGCTCCCAACCATGTATGTACTGTGAGCCCGGAAAGAACCGGACTGTGCGGGGCCTACAACTGGATGGACTGCAAGGCCTCCTTTGAGATCAATCCCACCGGGCCCAACCAGCCCATTGAAAAAGGTGAATGCCTTGATACCAGATATGGACAATGGAAAGGGGTCAACGACTTTGTGTACAAGGCCTCCAAGGGTGGAATCGATCATTACAACTTCTACTCCATAGTCTTTGATCCCATGACCACATGCGGCTGCTGCGAATGTGTGGCTGCGGTTTTGCCCCAGTCCAACGGGGTGATGACCGTCAATCGTGACTATCAGGGCGAGACTCCCTGCGGGATGACCTTCACCACCTTGGCCGGCACTATCGGCGGTGGGGCGTCCACCCCGGGATTCGTCGGCCACTCCAAGTTCAACATTACCCAGCGCAAGTTCATCCGCGGTGACGGACCCTTTGAAAAGGACGAACATGCCGGTCTGCTCAGGCTTGTGTGGATGCCCAAAATGCTCAAAGACGAGGTCAAGGAGCGTTTCGAGGAACGGGCCAAAGAGGTCGGCATCCCTGATCTCTTGGATAGGGTTGCGGATGAGACCGTAGGGACCACAGAAGCTGATATCCTTCCCTTCTTGAAGGAGAAAAAGCATCCGGCCTTGGATATGGAACCGATCATGGGCGGGTAAAGAAAATGCCGAGGGCAAAAACACGCCCTCGGCTTTCTCTGTTCCCTGATGTGACGACGGATATGTGCGCTGACAGGCGTTGACTATTGCTACAGAAAAGGAGCGCGATATGGGTCTGACAGGAATTCAAATTTTTAAGATGCTCCCGCAGACCAACTGCAAGGAGTGCGGGGCGGCGACATGCCTGGCCTTTGCCATGAATTTGGCCGCAGGCAAGGCTGAGCTGGACGCCTGCCCCTATGTATCCGATGAAGCGAGGGAAAAACTGGCTGAGGCCTCTGCTCCACCCATCCGCCCGGTGAAGGTGGGCAAAGGTGTGCGGGGCAGGACCCTGGGTGGAGAGACTGTGGAATACCGCCACGAAAAGACCTTCTTCAACCAGCCGGCCCTGGCGGCCATGATCGGTTCAGACATCGGCGACGATGAGCTGCAGACCAAAATCAAGAAATGGAACGCCTTCCAATACGACCGGGTGGGCTTTAATCTCCGCCCGGAGTTCGTGGCCTTGAAGGATGTCAATCAAGACCAGGAGGCCTTTGCGGCCAAGGCCAAGTACATTGCTGAACAATCGGAGTTTAACCTGGTGCTCATGTCTGAGGACAAGGGCGTCATGCAAGCCGGTATAGAGGCCTGCAAGTTCAAGCGACCCTTGCTGTATGCAGCTACAGAACACAATGTAGACGAGTACGGGCAGCTGGCCAAGGACAATGAACTCCCTCTGGCGGTGAAAGCCGAGTCTGTGGACAAGGTGGCCGAACTCACGGACAAGCTTATGGGCATGGGCCTCAAGGACTTGGTGGTCGATACCGGAAGCCGGGAGCTCAAAGGGGCCTTTGAAGACATGGTCGGCATGCGGCGGGCTGCCTTGCGCTCCAAGAACCGGTCCGTGGGTTTTCCCACTATCACCTTCCCCTGTGAAATGGCCTCCAACTTGGACATGGAAGCCATGATCGGGGCCATGTTTGTGGCCAAATATGGTTCCATGATGGTCTTCTCCGATTTCAGCGCCGAGCTCCTCTTCCCCCTCCTGCTGGAGCGGCTGAACATCTATACCGATCCGCAGCGGCCCATGACCGTGACCGAGGGCATCTACGAGATCGGCAAGCCGGACGAGAATTCACCGGTTCTGGTGACCACCAACTTCGCCTTGACCTACTTCATCGTGGCCGGGGAGATAGAAGGCAGCAAGGTGCCCAGTTGGCTGCTGATTAAGGATTCAGAAGGACTGTCCGTGCTCACCGCCTGGGCGGCTGGAAAGTTTGCCGGCGATGATGTGGGCATGTTTGTTAAAAAGTGCGGCATTGCGGACAAGGTCAAGAACAAAGAGCTGATCATTCCTGGATACGCGGCGGCCATTGTCGGTGAAATCGAAGAGGAGCTTCCGGATTGGACTGTAACGGTCGGTCCTCGGGAAGCTGCGCATATCCCGGCCTTTTTGAAAAACAAGCAGAAATAGGTCATTTTGGAAGAACCCTCTTTGCCCCGGCAAAGGGGGTTCTTTGCCTCGGACAAGAGCCGGGGCGTACAAGATACTAACTCAAATGGAAGCGAGGTTGTCCATGGCCATGTTGTGTTTCGGAGAAAGCTTGAACGTAATGGGCACAAAGATTGGGAAGGCCTTCAAAGAAATGGATCCCAAGCCCATTCAGGAAGAGGCCGTATTTCAAAAAGAAAAAGGCATGGATTATATCGACATCAATCTCGGCCCGGCCAAGAAGACCGGTGTTCAGCTGATGCCCTGGGTGGTGGAGACAGTCCAAGAGGTGGTTGATCTGCCCCTGCTTCTGGACACCTCCAATATCGATGCTATTGAGGCCGGGCTCAAGGTCTGCAAGCAGACCCCGATCATCAATTCCATTATGTGCCGGCCGGAGAGATATGAAAAGATGCTCCCCCTGGCTCTGGAGTACAATGCCGATTTTGTGGCCTTGATGTGGGGCCCGGAAGGATTGCCCAGGGACGAGAACGAGCGAGCTGCCCTGGCTGTGGAGTTGATCACCGTAGCCAATGAAATGGGTATTCCCAACGAGAAGATCTGGGTGGACGGTATCGTCACTCCGGTCAATGTGCAGCAAGAGCACTCCATGAGCTTGATCAAATTTTATGAGATGCTTCCGGACATTGCTCCCGGAGCTAAATCCACCTGTGGATTGTCCAATATCTCCAATGGAGCGCCTGACCATTTGCGGGACATTCTGAACCAGGTGTATGCGGTGATGCTCAAGAAAGTGGGCATGGCCTCCATTATCTCCGATCCCAGGGACGATACCCTGACCGCTATTGCCAAAGATCAGCGCAAGGATCTCGAAGAAGTGGTCTATGCCATGATGGACGGCAATGAGCCGGATCTGAACAGCCTGTCCAAAGACATGGTCGACGTAGCCAAGACCACCAAAGTGCTCATGGGTCGCTCCCTGTACTCCGATTCCTGGCTGGAGCTGTAGACGTATTTAGAGATCCAACTGCTCGTCCTCAGCCTGCAAAGGACATGGGGCATAGTGGGGCAAGGGGCAGTGTGAGACTGCCAAGAACGTATAAAGGCCTGCCGGTACCGGCAGGCCTTTATACGTTCTTGGTTATGATTTTTTGCTCGGGGATCGTTTTCTGGTTTTGAGCCACTGGTTGAGCCTGGGCTCCAATCCTTGGTCCTTAGCTTGATAAAAGGTGCTGTTTTGCAGTCCTGAAGGCAGGTATTCCTGCTCGATCCAGGCCCCGGGATAGGCATGGGGATACTTGTAGCCCTGTCCGTAACCCCATTTTCTGTGCAGGGAGGAGGATGGGTTGCGCAGGTGCAAGGGGACCGGTTTGAGGCCGTTGTCCCGGATCTCCTTTTGGGCCGCAAGATAGCCGGCATAGGCGGAATTGCTTTTGGGGGCCAAGGCCAGATAGCTGACGGTCTCGGCAAGGGGAATGAAGCCTTCGGGCATGCCCACGGTGTCCACGGCCTGAAAGCAGGAAACTGCCAGGGTCAAGGCGTTGGGGTCAGCCAGGCCGACATCTTCGGAAGCGGACAAAATGAGTCTGCGGCAAATAAAGCGCGGGTCTTCACCGCCTTCCAGCATGGCGGCCAGATAATACAAGGCTGCATCCGGATCGCTGCCTCGTATGGACTTGATAAGTGCCGAGGCCAGCTCATAGTGGCTGTCCCCGTGCCGGTCGCTGCGCTGCAGAATTTCGGGCAAAACCGAACGCAGGGCCTTTTCCGTGCGGCTGGCAGCCGGGAGCTCGCTTGTGTACTCCAAAAGATTCAGCAAGGTTCGGGCATCCCCGTGGCTGCTGTTGATCAAAAGCTGTATGCTTTCTTCAGGCAGTTGGAGTTGCAGGGTGTGCAGACCTTTGTCTGCCAGATGTCGCAGCTCGTTCTCTTGCAGGGGGCTCAGGCGCAGGATGTGCAGCCTGGATACCAGCTGTTTGGTGATGCTAAAGGACGGATTCTCTGTGGTGGTGGCCAACAGCAGCAATCGGCCGGACTCCAGTAAGGGGAGGAAGAAGTCCTGCTGGGCCTTGGAGAACCGGTGGAGCTCATCAAGAATCAAGATGTCGATATTGGACAGCTTCTTGCGCAAGGAGGCCAAACCGATTTCCGGGGCGCTGGCCCGGAGGTAAGGGCGTTGTAAGGCTTGGGCCAGCAAAAGGGCCAGAGTCGACTTGCCGCATCCCGGGGGACCGAAGAAGAGAAGGCTGGATGGTCGTTCAGTAGCCACAAGGGAATTCAGTTGGGGCCGGATATGTTCTTGCCCGATGAAGTCCTCTAGCCTGGTGGGACGGAGTCGTTCGGCCAAGGGCGGAGTGCGGCTTTTCTGCTCTGAAGACATGGTCTGAAAACTATGAACTGCTCGGAGATTTTTTCTCCTCAGGCCGATTCGAGGCTGAGGATGGGCTGCCATGTTCGTTTTCTGTATCATCTTCCAGGCCCAGGTCTGTGACCAGAGTACCCAGATCCAAGAATTCATCATCCTCTGCAGAATGGGCCTCTTGAGACGGCTTTGAGGAAGAGGTGCTCGTCTGAGAGGCGAGCATATCGTCTAAATCCGGGAAGTCGAGGTCGTCTTCCTCGAGCACGGAAGGTGCCTGGCAAGGTTGAGTGATCTCCGGCTGGGACCCTTGGTCTAAAGCCTGACTTGTCGCCGGAGACGGAGCGGCGTTTGGGTGGGGATCCGGTGAGAGATCCCTTTCTTGGCTCTGATCCCGGGAGATGTTTTGACGGCCTTGGCTGGCAAAGGCATAGCTCTGGGACGGAGATTGAGATGTGGAGTCTGCGATCTGGCGTTGGTGCTTGCTCTCTGGCGCTGATGCGACCAGCCAGTCCAGGTTTAGGGCCTTTTTTTCCCGGGTCCAATCCCGACCGCAACGGGGACAGGCAGGGAGGTAGTCAAAGCTGGTATACTTGCAGTGGATGCAAAACATGGGGTTATGGGCTCCGATATCTTTTCTTGCGGGCTCACCTCGTCCCAAAACTCTGCTCCGAGGTCACTGCCAAAACATTTTTTCCCATCTTAGCCAGGGGCTGCAGTTCGAGAAGCAGAGGTTCGGCTTCGGGAGCGGCGAATGGCTTTGAAGTCATCGATAAGCCGGACCAGTCTGCCGTAGTAGCTCCGGATTTGCAAACCGTAATCCGTGAGTTGATCCCGGGGAGGGTGGATATAGTTTTTGCACAGATAGGAATCGTTGAGTATCTGTTCACCAAGATGGATGGCATGTTCGGTAATAGAGTCGAAGTATTGGACCAGGTCGAACTTGAGCTCGGTCAGGATGCGGGATGCATGTTGCAGCACCTGCAGGTTGTTCAGTTTCTGTCCCCGGTAGTGTTTGTTCAGGACATCTTCGAGAAATTTGATTTTTCTGGCCTGCTGGATATAGCTGTATTGTTCCCAGACCTCGTGGTACAGATTATGGAGTTTATCAAACTCTGGGGCCAGGGCGGGATCCAAAAGATAGTTTTCCAGCACCTTGGTCACATTGGTATAAAATTCGTCCGAATAACTGATGATTCGACGCTGATGCTTGCGCAGCCAAGCGTACAGGAACTTGAGGCGTTTGATATGTGTATCCGTGTTCTCAACGATCTCGTTTCGCTTGTATTTGACTCGACCGGAGTATTCGCCTTTGACAATGTCGTTCAGGATCAGGGTCATCAGGTTTGTATCCTTGATCAAATTGACCGAGGAGGTGACTTCTCCGGTCAAGGGATGGATGATCTCCTGTTTAACCACGGATAAGGCCCGGTCCTTGCGGACATTTCGCGGGTCGTATTTGTGCTGCCGGTAATGCACACGCAAAATGACCGCAGGATCATCGTGCTCCAGTAAATACCCCCCCTTCCTGAGCTCTTTGAGCTGTTCCGTCTGACTCTTGGCCACTGAGACCAGGGCGATCTTGTCCAGTTGCGGATACAGGGAATTTGAGGTCAGGGAGGACAAAGTGGTGAGTGTGCGGTCGCTCTGACCCAGGACCCGGATGAGAAAGTCCTCGCCCATTTTGAACAGGCGGCGGGCGAAGAGAGCACCCGATGTTCGCCGTTCCGAGGTAATGGGGAACCCGTAGAGCTCCATGAGGTACTGATAGACAAAGGGACGGTTGAGTTCATAGAGCCGATTGTCTCCGGGTTTGAAGCGTCCAATGCGTAGCCCGAAACGTTTCAACTCAGAGTCCAGATCCGAGGGGAAGGAAGCGTAGATCCCTGAGGTGTAGAAATCGCCGGCCGAGTTTTTAGCCAGCACGTGCCCCCGGTCCATGTGCAGGATATAGGGCAAGATGCTGGGATAGGCGAGCAAATCGGTCACCCGGTTTTGGTCAAAGGCGGCCTTGAACCGGTCTTGATGCATCTTGGGCAGGCGGCTTTGAAAGACATCGTGGTTTTGCTGGATGATGGCCGGTTCAAACGGGGATGCTGGCCCGCTGCTGGAGGTAAAGGCGTCCTCCACGCAATGCAGGATGTCGAACTGAAAGATCTCCTGAAAATAGTCGATGGGCCGGTCGAAAACAACCAGGCTGAACCCGGGCAATTTCTGATATTCGTACAGGTTGGATTCAAAAGAGGGCAACAGCTCCTGGGGAGAGACAAGGGGATAGTCTTGACTCTGCAAAAATGGGCGGAGGAGGCAGTACTTGATGTGTACAAAGTCCAGGAAACGGCGCAGGTTCTCCAGGGTGCTGATGGAGACCGGGTGCCGCAGGGCAAATGCGTCTTGCCATGTGATATCCGGCACCTGGGTGAATGCGTCTTTCCAGTCAAAACTCATACGGACACTGTGGCCCTTGGTCAAGGTGTTATATGGAATACATCTTGCTTATAAATGATTTGTAGGTAAAAATCAATGACATCATAGTTCAGACCTGTCTCCGGCAATTCTGAACTGTATTTTGCCCCAAAGGGGGCAAAAAAGGAAAAATTGCCGGATTGATCAGGTATGATAACTCTGTCACGTATTCTGGGAGATTGCTACGCCTGCACTCACCCTCATCACGGGCTCATAGTGATATCCCGTAGCTAAGATCCAGCCCGTCATTGCAAGGAGTCTGCGACGAAGCTGACTTCGGCAGGGCAAACCTTTTGGGGTCCAAAAAGAGCTGGCCCTGGAATCCAGGTTCTGTTGACGAATCTGGCAAAAGATCTTATACTGTAAGTTTATCAAGGAATTCTTGACCAGGGGTCTGGTTTTTTCTACCCTACCGCCTATACCAACCCTCGGGGGCGGATTTTTTTTATTTTTAAGGAGGACAAGGGGTCATGGAATATCAGGTTGAGGACATCTCGGCAGTGAAAAAGCGGGTCACTGTCAACACGTCTGCTGAAGAAGTGAATGCCGCCCTCGGGGCAGCTGTGGCCATGTTTAAAAAAGATCTGAAGATGGACGGCTTCAGACAAGGCAAGGTGCCGAATTCGGTGGTGGAAAACAAGTTCCGCAAGGAGATCACCGATCAGGCGACCCGGGATCTGTTCAATGTCCATTTTTCCCAGATCTTTGGAGAGTTGGATCTGGAGCCTGTGTCCGGTATCGACATGGAGGGAGAGGCCCAGCTGCAGCGGGACCAAGACCTGACCTACAGCTTTGGTTTTGAATATATCCCGGAGTTGGACCTGCCGGAATACAACGGTCTTCAGACCAGCCAGAATAAGGTGGAGATTACCGATGAAATGGTGGAGTCTGCCTTGCAGAGGATCTTGAGGGAAAATAGTACGCTGGAGCTGGTCAAAGAGGACCGGAAACCTGCAGACGGAGACGTGGCGGTCATAGATTTCACCGCATACAAGGACGGAGAAGCACTGAGCGATCTACAGGCCACGGGGTTCGAACTCCCCCTGGGAGAGGGTCAGGCTTTGGAGTCTTTTGAAGAGATCATTCAGGAACTCTCCCCTGGGGAGACCGGCCAGGGAGATGTGACCTTTCCGGAGGATTTCTTGAATAAGGACCTGGCGGGCAGCACGGTCACTATGCAGGTGACCCTGAATGTGGTCAAAGAGCGCAGGCTGCCGGAAGTGGATGACGAGCTTGCGGATAAGCTGGGTTTTAACAATATCGACGAAGTACGGGAGCACATCCGCAAGGCCTTTGCCGAGCGCATGGATAAGATGGAAAAGTCGGCGGCCCAGAAACGTCTGCTGGATCAGATACTGGCCATAACCCAGGTGCCGGTGCCCCAATCCATGCTCGAATCCCAGGTAGACCGCCTGCTGGAGTCCAAGCGGTCGAACCTGGAGAAACAGGGCAAGAGCCTGGATTCTGAGGGCGGCGAAGAGGCAGTCCGGCAAAGCTTGATCCCTGAAGCCGAAGAGGTGGTCAAATCCCATGTGCTGCTTTTGGCTATTGCCAAACGAGAGGAGCTGACCGTCTCCAACGACGAAGTGGATCTGCATGTATACCGTATGGCTATAAATTCCGGGCAGGATCCCCAGGAACTGAAAAAACACTACGAACAAAACAATCTCATGTTCGCCCTTCGGGACAGTCTGCTGGCGGACAAGGCCATGGAAAAAATATACGAAAATGCCGTCATCGAGGAAAAGGCTCCAGAGGAAGGCAGCCAGGAAGCATCCCCAGAAGAAGAGACGGAATAAATTGTCCCCTCAGCCTCGCTGCATAGGTGGAAAAAGCCTGAAGCTGTGCCTCTGATAGCGTCTTTTGGAACTTAGAAAATATATGTCCGGCGAATGTATCCCGGGCAAAAAAAAAGCTGCATACAGCGTGCACGAATGAGACAATAAAGTTATGGAACAGGTGGAAGATATGGCCAATGTACCCATTGTTATCGAACATACTGGGCGTGGAGAGCGGGCCTACGACATATACTCGCGTCTTTTGCGGGACAGGATCATCCTTTTGGGAACGCCCATCGACGATTATGTGGCCAATTTGCTGTGCGCCCAGCTCTTGTTTTTGGAATCGGAAGATCCGGAAAAAGAGATCAATTTCTATATCAACAGCCCGGGTGGGTCGGTGACTGCAGGTCTGGCTGTCTACGATACGATGCAGTATATCTCCGCTCCGGTGGCTACCCTGTGTCTGGGGCAGGCAGCCAGCATGGCCGCGGTTTTATTGGCTGCCGGAACATCCGGCATGCGCTATGCCCTGCCCCACAGCCGTATTCTCCTGCATCAACCCATGGGCGGCTTTCAGGGCCAGGCCTCGGATATTGACATTCAGGCCAGAGAAATTATTCGATTGAAAGGGACACTCAATGAGATCCTGTCCGCACATACCGGACAGGAGCTGAGCAAGGTGGAATTGGATACTGACCGCGATTACTTTATGGGAGCCATGGAGGCCAAGGAGTACGGGGTCATCGATCAGATGCTTTCTTCACGCAAGGAGGCGCTTGGCGAAAAAGATACATAAACAATTCCTGATCATAGATAGATGGGAACAACCCTGGCTGAAGAAGCCGGAGGTGCCGACCACACATCGCCGAGCAGGAAGCCAAGAACATCTCAGGTAGGATTATGAATCAAGAAAAAGAGAAGTCTGCAGAGCTTTGTTGCACATTTTGCGGCAAGAGTCAGGACTCGGTACAGCGGTTGATTGCCGGCCCTGATGTGTATATTTGCGATGAATGCGTCGCACTGTGCAACGACATACTGACTCAGGACAAGATCAGCGAAGAGACGAGCGAAGGACGTCTTTTGCCCCCCAGTGAACTGAAAAATTCGCTGGACGAGTATATCGTGGGGCAAGAGCAGGCTAAAAGAGTCCTCTCCGTCGCTGTGTACAACCACTACAAGCGTGTTCATTATCACGACCGGGTTTCCAAAGATGTACAGCTGGACAAGAGCAATATTCTGCTCGTTGGCCCCACCGGAACCGGCAAGACCCTTATGGCCCAAACCCTTGCCCGGGTGCTGCAAGTGCCCTTTGCCCTGGCCGACGCCACAACACTGACCGAGGCCGGCTATGTGGGCGAGGATGTGGAGAATATCCTGGTCCAGCTCTTGCAAAATGCCGACTATGACTTGGAAGCAGCCTCTAAAGGTATTGTGTATATCGACGAGATCGATAAGATATCACGCAAGGCGGACAGCGCCTCTATTACCCGGGATGTGTCCGGAGAAGGGGTGCAGCAGGCCTTGTTGAAGCTCATAGAAGGCACGGAGGCCAATATTCCTCCCAAGGGAGGCAGAAAGCATCCGCAGCAGGAGTACATCCGCCTGGATACCTCCAATATCCTGTTCATCATGGGCGGGGCCTTCGTGGGCCTGGATACCATCATCAAGCAGCGTACTCAGGGCAGCGCCATGGGCTTTGGCGCAGAAGTCAGCTCCAAGAAGGAGTCCGACTTGGGACAGCTTCTGCGGCTGAACCAGCCCCAGGATCTGATCAAGTACGGTCTCATCCCGGAGTTTGTGGGCCGCATCCCGGTGGTCACAGCCCTGGATGAGCTGGATGAAGACGATTTGGTGCACATATTGAGCGAACCTAAGAATGCCTTGGTCAAGCAATATGAAAAGCTTTTTGAGTTGGACAACGTCAACCTGCGTTTTACGCACAACGCCCTCAAGGCCCTGGCCCACAAGGCCATGGAACGCAAGACCGGAGCCAGGGGCTTGCGCAGCGTTATGGAATCCATTATGCTGGAGATAATGTATAAGCTGCCCTCCATGCAGGCTGTTCAGGAATGCGTGGTGAACAGGGCGGTTGTAGAGGACGGCAAAGAGCCCTTAATATTCTATCAGCAAGAAGCAAAAAGCGCATAACCGAGTAAAATGGTGTCCTGAGCCGTCTTTAAAGACGGCTCAAAGGCCTATGCGCAGCAATCGGCAGCACCCCCTCCTTGGCTATCTCATCTTTTGTGTGTTCCAGTCCCAAAAGACGCGTGTGCGCTGAGTACGGCGCATTCGGCAAAGAACGTTTTCACGTACAACCCCATATACATGTTCATCACAAAGCATTTAATCTTGCCAGCGGCAAGCATCCTCATGCGGGGATATTTTGGTAGGAGGAACCATGAACGAGTATACATATCACATTGCAGGCCAGGATACAGAGATGGTCCAGCTGCCTTTGATGACCCTGCGCGACGTGGTCATGTTTCCCAAGGCCATCATTCCTTTGTATGTCGGTCGAGAGGCCTCGATCAAAGCTGTGGAAAAGGCCCTTGCCGACTATAATAAACAGATATTTCTGGTCACCCAGCGAAATCCGGAAGACGAAAAACCACAACAGGCCGATCTGTTCCCTGTGGGCGTGATCTGCAAGATCTTGCAGCTCTTGCGTCTGCCGGATGGAACCATCAAGGTTCTGTTTGAGGGACACGACCGGGCTGCCTGGGAAGGCGAAGACCCCTTATTCGATGACAGCGGTGATTTCCCCGTGGTTTCCGCCCGAAGTCTTGAAGAGGACATATCCACAGGAGCAGAGGTGGATACCCTGGTGGGCATGGTCCACGAGGCAGTGAACACATTCGGGAAAAAGAACAAGAATCTCTCTCAGGAGACTATCAAGGCCATCACCGGCATTCATGAACCCGGGCATTTGGCCGACATGGTCATCCCCCACCTGAAAGTGGAGTTCGGCCAGAAGCAGGAGGCCCTGGAACAGCTCAATCCCTATGCCCGCCTGGAGCTGGTCTATGGTCTGCTTTTGTCCCAGATTGAGCATTCCGAGGTGGAAGAAAAGATCAATGAACGGGTCAAAGAACAGATTGAGCAGAATCAAAAGCAGTATTACTTAAATGAACAGCTCAAGGCCATCCACAAAGAAATGGGCATGGAGCAGGAGAGCGGGGCGGAGCTGGATGAGCTTCTGGAGCGCCTGGACGCCAAGGACATGCCGGAGGAGGCCCGGGAAAAGACGAAGCGGGAAATGCAAAAGCTCAAGCACATCCCGCCCTCTTCTGCAGAATATACCGTGATCCGGAACTATGTGGACTGCATTCTGGATTTACCCTGGAATGTGATCAAAAAGGTGGATTTGGATATTGATGAGGCCACCAAAATCCTGGACGAGGACCACTACGGACTGGAAAAGCCCAAAGAGCGCATTCTGGAGTTTTTGGCCGTTCAAAAGCTGGTGGACAAGATCTCCGGCCAAATCTTGTGTTTTGTCGGCCCTCCAGGTGTGGGCAAGACCTCTTTGGCCAAATCCATTGCTCGGTCCATGGACAAAGAGTTCGTCCGCCTGTCCCTGGGCGGAGTACGGGACGAAGCCGAAATACGTGGACACCGCCGGACCTATGTCGGAGCCCTGCCCGGCAAGATAATCCAGGCCTTAAAGCGCAAGGAATACAACAATCCGGTCATGTGTCTGGACGAAGTGGACAAGATGAGCACCGACTTCCGCGGAGATCCGTCTTCGGCTCTGCTTGAGGTCCTGGACCCGGAGCAAAACTACGCCTTCAGCGATCATTATCTGGATTTGGACTATGATTTGTCCAATGTCTTTTTCATCACCACGGCCAATACCCTGCAGACTATTCCCTGGGCCCTGCGGGACCGGATGGAGATCATCCAGATCCCCGGCTACCTGGAAACGGAAAAGATGCAGATCGCCAAATCCTTCCTTTTGCCCAAGCAGATCACCAAGCACGGCTTGCAGGCCGAGCAGGTCCATGTTTCGGACCAGGCTGTGCAGGAGGTGATTCGTCACTATACCCGGGAGTCCGGGGTGCGCAATCTGGAGCGGGAGCTGGCCTCCATCTGCCGCAAGCTGGCCAAGAGAGTGGTTCAGGAGAAGAACACAGGGAAAAATGTACAGGTGAATCGGAAGTCTGTAGGCAATCTCCTGGGAGTTCCCCAGTACCGCTATGGGGAACGGGAGGACAAGGCTCAGGTGGGATTGAGCACCGGTCTGGCCTGGACAGAGATGGGCGGCGAGCTGCTCATGATTGAAGTGGCCCTGATGTCCGGGACCGGAAAGATCGAAGTGACCGGCAAGATAGGTGACGTGATGCAGGAGTCGGCCAAGGCGGCCCTGAGTTATGTCCGCTCCAGAGCAGATCTCTTCGGACTCAAGGCCGAGTTCCACAAAGAGGTGGACATCCACATCCACATACCGGAAGGGGCCACGCCCAAAGACGGGCCTTCAGCAGGGATAACCATGGGTACGGCCCTGGTGTCAGCCCTTTTGAATATGCCGGTGAACCATGATCTGGCCATGACCGGGGAGATAACCCTGCGCGGCCGGGTCTTGCCCATAGGCGGCCTGCGGGAAAAACTCCTGGCCGCCCATCGGGGGCTCATCTCCAAGGTGGTCATTCCCAAAGACAACAGCAAGGACCTCAAGGAGGTCCCTCAGGCTATCCTCAAGGATCTGGAGATCGTGGAGGTGGAGCATATGGACGAGGTCCTGCCCCTGGCCTTGGTCAATGTGCAGCCTCAGGAGATTTTTTGCGGTCAAACCAGAGGCATCTCCCTGATCCAGAGCCTGCGCCAGGAGCAGAATCGGCCCCAGGCCCAATAAAAGATACCCAAGCCCCCGCTGCAACGGGGGCTTTTTTTTGTCACCAATGCGCCTGCCCTTGGATCACGGTAATTTTGTTCTCAAATGTACGTTTCCAGGAGTGTTCAGCTTCAGAAGTCCTGATCCATGCGGATATTATACTTTAAAAACATATTTTGGGACATTTTGAGGCATCAAAAACGCCCATCAAGAAATGTCATGTATCTCAAGTTTTTATGCTGAACAGTGAACACCGAACACTGAACACAAATTGCTATTATCCAGAGACAGAGCACATCAACTGAAATTGTTGAAAATGGAAAACAGAACCAAAAAGCCCTGGTCCTTGGATGGGGCCCCTTGCCTCATCAACGGCTCCCTGGTACAGATATCCAGTATCTTATAATTCAAATAATGGAGGCGGCCGATGAAAAAAATTCTTTGTGCATGTATTGGATTGGTGTGCGTCCTGGCTCTGGCCGGCGCAGTGCAGGCCAAGACCATGAGGCTGGCCATGGATGCGGATCCGGTCTCCCTGGACCCCCAAGTCCAGCTCTCCGGGGGCATGCTGCAGTATTCACACATGGTCTTTGACCCCTTGGTGCGCTGGACCCAGGATATGGACTTTGAACCTCGGCTGGCCAAGTCATGGGAGCGGTTGAACGAGACCACGGTTCGTTTTCACTTGCGCGAGGGGGTCACCTTTCATAGCGGCAATCCTTTTACAGCCAAGGATGTGGTCTGGAGCCTGGAACGCCTCAAACGCAGCCAGGATTTCAAGGGTCTTTTCGAGCCTTTTGTCGGGGCCAAGGCTGTGGATAAACACACTGTGGACCTGATTACCAAGAAGCCCTATCCCTTGCTTTTGAACATGGCCACCTATATCTTTCCTATGGACAGCGAATTCTACACCGGGACAGATGAAGAAGGGAAGCCCAAGGACGCCATTGTCAAGACCGGTTACTCCTTTGCCAATACCCATGAATCCGGAACCGGCAAGTACATGGTCACCGAGCGCCAGCAGGGTGTGCGCGTGGTTTTTGAAGAGTACGACGACTACTGGGACACAAAATCTCCAGGCAATATCGACAAGATCGTGCTCACCCCGATCAAAAAAGACGCCACCCGGGTGGCCGCTTTGTTGTCCGGAGACGTGGACTTCATTATGCCTGTGCCCCCTCAGGACTACAAGCGGATCAGCAGGACTGACGGCATCAAGCTGGTCACCCTGCCCGGGAGCCGGATCATCACCCTGCAGTTGAACCAAAAGCGACGCCCGGAGTTTCAAAACCGGAAAGTGCGCCAGGCTATTGTGCAGGCCATAAACAATGAGGGCATTGCGGACAAGATCATGAAAGGCAAGGCCACAGCCGCCGGACAGCAGGCCCCGGAGGGCTATCTGGGCTATGTTGAGGAGCTCACCCCCCGTTATGATCTGCAAAAGGCCAAGGACCTGATGGCCGAGGCCGGATACGAGGATGGCTTTGAGTGCTCCATGATTGCTCCCAACAACCGCTATGTGAACGACGAAAAGATCGCTGAAGCCGTTGTGTCCATGCTGGGCAGGATCGGGATCAAGGTCAACTTAAATACCATGCCCAAGGCCCAGTACTGGGACAAGTTCGACGCCCAAGTGGCGGATATTCAGATGATCGGGTGGCATCCGGATACCGAGGACTCGGCCAACTACACAGAGTTTTTGCTTATGTGCCCGAACAAGGATACCGGCTATGGTCAGTACAACAGCGGCAACTACTGCAATGAGAAAGTGGATGAGCTGATCATGAAGTGTCAGAGTGAAACAGACAGGGAAAAACGAACGGAAATGCTCAAGCAAGTGGAGCGCATTCTGTATAAGGATGCGGCCTTTGTTCCCTTGCACTGGCAGCATCTGTCCTGGGCCGGCAAAGAAAGTCTGGACATCAAGCCCATTGTCAATGTCATGAATTTTCCTTATTTCGGGGACTTGGTCATGGAGTAGGCGGGGCTTGATCTCGCCCGGGCATTTGAGGTAAGGCAGGTCCACCGGCGTGGACCTGCCTTTTTTAATATCTGGCCTTTCTCCTGAAAGCTGGGTGCTGATTCCATGCGAACAGGTTCTATGTGTACGTGGTCTTAAATCTGTAGGGAAAAGATGACCTATGTTTGCCTTTATCCTCCGCCGCATCCTGCAGGCCCTTTTGGTCATGTTCGTGATCAGCGTCATCGGGTTTATCATCAAGCACAATGTGGGCGATCCGGTGCGCCAGATTACCGGCATCTCAGTCTCTGAAGCCGAGAGGGAGAAGTTTCGGGACGAGCTGGGGCTCAACGATCCAGTGCCCACTCAATTCGTCCATTTCCTAAAGCGGGCCGTGCACGGTGATCTGGGAACCTCATTTTTTTATAAGCAGCCGGCCACTCAGGTTATTCTGTCCAAAGCACCGGCCACCATCGAGCTGGTCTTGGTCAGCTCGATGATCATCATCTGCCTGTCCATTCCCCTGGGCATCTTTGCAGCCATCAAGCCGGGACATGTCTTTTCCAGGATAGTCATGGGCGCAAGCATCGTCGGGGTTTCCATTCCTGTCTTTTTGACTGCTATCATGGGTATTTACCTCTTTTCCGTACAGCTTGGCTGGCTGCCCTCCTTCGGGCGGGGAGCCACTGTCAATCTGTGGGGATGGCACACCGGGTTCTTGACCCTGGACGGCTGGAAGCACCTCATTTTGCCCAGTGTCTCCCTGTCCTCGATTATGTTGCCTTTGTTCATCCGGCTCATCCGTTCGGAGATGATGGAAGTGCTGGAGACGGAATACATCAAGTACGCCTGGGCCAAAGGACTCCAGAAATACAGGATTTGGTTTGTGCACGCCTTTAAGAATACACTTTTGCCGGTGATTACCGTGGGCGGGGTGCAGCTGGGCATAACCATCGCCTTTACTATTTTGACCGAAACGGTCTTTCAGTGGCAGGGGCTGGGCTTTTTGTTCATGGAGGCTGTGGAGCGTTCGGACACCTCCCTGCTGGTGGCCTATCTCATGTTCGTGGGCCTGGTCATGGTGGTGGTCAATACGGTTGTGGACATCATCTACGGCATCGTCAATCCCACAGTGCGCATTACGGGGGCCAAATGAGAGGGCAGTGGCAGCGGTTCAAGGATTCCTATCTGTGGTACAGTTTCAAGCGGGACAGGGTGGCTATGGTCAGTTGCGCCGTCTTTGTTTTCCTCTTTGTCAGTGCTGTGCTGGCACCCTGGATATCGCCCTACAATCCTTACGATCCGGCCAATATCGACATCCTGGCCTCCGAGACACCGCCTATGTGGATGGAGGGGGGCAGCTCGGAATACATGATGGGTACCGACGCGCAGGGCCGCGATCTCTTGTCCACCATGATCTACGGAATGCGCATCTCCATCACCATCGGCCTCTTTGCTGTCCTCCTGCAGGCCTTTCTGGGCATTGTCATCGGGCTTATCTCCGGCTATTTCGGAGGCAAGCTGGATTCCTTCTTCATGCGCATGGCTGACGTGCAGCTTTCCTTTTCCTATCTCATGGTGGCTATCTTCATGAGCGCTGTGCTGCAGGCGGCCATCGGGGTGGGACGTTTCGGGGAGATTGCGGTTCCCTTTTTGATCATCGTCATCGGCCTGGCCCAGTGGCCGCAGTATGCCCGGACGGTACGGGCCTCGGTGCTGGCGGAGAAAAAAAAGGAATATGTAGAGGCCGCCCGGGTGGCCGGGTTTAATTCCCAGCGCATTATGTGGCGGCACATACTGCCCAACTGCATGTCCCCTATTCTGGTTTTGTCCACCATTCAGGTGGCCAATGCGGTGATGAGCGAGGCGGCTTTGTCCTTTTTGGGATTGGGCATGCCGGTGACCAGGCCCTCCCTGGGCTCGCTTATCAACTCCGGATTTGAGCACATCTTCAGCGGATCCTGGTGGATCACCGCCTTTCCCGGGATTCTTCTGGTCATCTTGGTCCTGGCTGTGAACCTGCTGGGCGATTTTCTCCGGGACGTATTAAATCCCAAGCTGTATAAGGCCTGATGAAGGTGCCTGCTGGAACGGGCTGTTTGTGATATTTCTTGAGGGAGTTGGAATGGAGACACATCCTACGTTGCTTGAGGTCCAGGACCTGGTGGTCAATTTCGCCTTGCGTGGCGGGGATCTGACCGCCCTCAACGGGGTCAGTTTTTCCCTGCACAGGGGTGAGCGGCTGGGATTGGTGGGCGAGAGCGGGGCGGGCAAATCCGTGGCCGGGTTTTCCATTATCAACTTGATAAGCAAGCCCGGGTACATAGCCGGGGGCAAGATCCTGTTTCAGGGGCGGGAAATAAGTGCCATGCCCTTTGAGCAGCTGCGGCGCATTCGGGGCAATGTGATCAACATGGTCTTTCAGGACCCGATGATGACCTTGAATCCGGTGCTGACCATTGGGACCCAGATGGTGGAGACTATAAGAGCCCATCAGCATATAAGCGATCAGGAGGCTGCAGCTATTGCCGTGGACAAGCTGCGCCAAGTGCATATCCCATCTCCAGAAAAGCGTCTCACCCAGTATCCCCACGAATTCTCCGGAGGCATGCGGCAAAGGATCATCATAGCCATCGCCCTGCTGAACAATCCCCAGCTGATCATTGCCGACGAACCGACCACGGCCTTGGACGTGACCATCCAGGCCGAGATCATGGATCTGTTCATGGAACTGTGCGGCAAGCAAAACATGGGGCTTATCCTCATTACCCACGATTTGGCCGTGGTTTCGGAGACCACGGAAAAAATGGCTGTTATGTACGCCGGGCGGATCGTGGAGCAGGGGCCCACTCAGGAGGTGATCAAGGACCCCAAACATCCATATACCCAGGGGCTTATGGCCGCACTGCCCCAAGTGGAGCACAGGGGGACCAGGCTGAATCAGATTCCGGGGACCATGCCCACCTTGACCAGCATTCCGCCGGGATGCTCCTTTCATCCCAGATGTCAATTGGCCAGAGATATCTGCTCCGTACACACTCCGGAGCTGGTTCCCGCTCAGGCCAGAGAGCGTTTTGTGGCCTGCCATCATTTTCAACCCTAGCCGGCATGGTCGAGATTATGCACAACCCCCAGCACAAGGAACAGACCTCCCTGGTGTCTGTCCGCAATCTGCACAAGGTGTTCGATATTTCCGGCGGGCTTCTGGATCAGTTGTCCTGGCATCAGGGACGCCTCAAACGGCAAAAGACTCTGGTCAAGGCCATCACCAATGTCAGCTTCGAGATCAAACCAGGAGAGACCCTGAGCGTGGTTGGGGAAAGTGGATGCGGGAAATCCACCCTGGGCCGGACAATGATCGGCCTTCATTCCCCGAACAGCGGGGAAGTCTATTACAATGCCACGCGCATCGATACCCTCAGCCCCAAAGGGATGCTCCCTTTTCGGCGCAGGATGCAGATGGTCTTTCAGGATCCCTACGCCTCCCTCAACCCCCGCAAACGGGTGGTAAGTATCCTGGAGGAACCCCTGAGCTTTCACTTCCCGCACATGTCCGTTGCTGAGCGAAAGGACCGGTTAGAGGAGGTCATGCTCCAGGTTGGAGGGGATCCAAAGTGGCTGGGCCGCCTGCCCCACGAATTTTCCGGAGGACAGAGGCAGCGGATAAGCATTGCCCGGGGGTTGGTGGTGGACCCGGAGTTCATAGTGGCTGACGAGCCCATCTCCGCCCTGGATGTCTCCATCCAGGCCCAGATCCTCAATCTCATGCTCGACGCCCAGGAACAGAGGGGGCTGACCTATTTGTTCATCGCCCACGACCTCTCGGTGGTGGAGCATATATCCACCCGGGTGGCGGTCATGTACCTGGGCACTGTCTGCGAGCTGGCCGAGACAGCCGATCTGTTCGCCAACCCCAGGCATCCGTACACCCAGGCCCTTCTTTCAGCCATTCCCCGTTTGGGCACGAAGAAGGAAGGACACGTCAAGCTCCAGGGGGAAGTGCCTACGCCCATCAACCTCCCTCCTGGCTGCGTCTTTCATCGCCGCTGCCGTTTCGCCCGGGACATCTGCCGCCAAGAGTTTCCGGAACTGATCTCCCAAGCCGACGGGAGGTATGTGGCCTGTCATGGAGTGCGACAGGGATGGGTGTGATAAGACAGAGGTCAGAAAAAAGGTTTCTGTGTTCAGCTTTGCTTCTAGCAAATCTGAAGCCAAAAAGGGCGACCACCGGTCGCCCCTACAAACTTCACGCCAGTACGGTGTTTATATTTAACTAGGGGTCATCGAACAACTCGGGGCGACTGGCAGTCGCCCTTTTGGGACTTCCAGCATCCCCACAACACGTTTCATCCTTGATCAACCCGGCAAATTCACTTTTTTGGGCGCTTTGGCCCAAAAAATATTTCAGATTTGCCGGAGGCAAAGCAAAACACCGAACACTGAAACACTCAACCCCCCTTATTCCCGAGGTTGTCCATAAATTTCCCTGATCTCCCGGTGCAGCTCCGGGAATGTTCCTCTGGCAATAGCCTCCCGTATGCGGCGCATAAGATGCGCATAATAGGCCAGATTGTGGATGGTGTTTAGACGGTAGGCCAAGAGTTCCTTGGCGGTATACAGGTGGCGCAGATAGGCCCGGGAGAAGGTTCGGCAGGTATAGCAGTCGCAGGCCGGGTCCAGGGCCGACTCATCGGCCCGAAACTCCCGCCGCTTGATGTTTATCTTGCCCTGACTGGTGTACAGGGTCCCGTTTCTGGCGTTGCGGGTGGGCAGGACGCAGTCGAACATGTCTACTCCCAGGGCCACGGCGTCGACAAGGTTGCGTGGGGTGCCCACTCCCATAAGGTAGCGGGGCTTATCCCTGGGCAGCAAGGGGGCAGTGTGGGCCAGGATGTCCAGCATGACCTCCTGGGGTTCGCCCACGCTCAGTCCACCCACGGCATAGCCGGAAAAGGGCAAAGCGGTGATCTCCTCTGCGGACCTGGTGCGCAGGTCGGGGAAGAACCCGCCCTGGACAATGCCGAACGCCAGCTGCTGTCCGCTTTCCGGGGGATAGGCCTGCAGGGAGCGCTTGGCCCAGTTTGTCGTCAGATACACGGAATTGCGGGTGTATTCCCAGCTTGTGTCGTAGGATACGCACTCATCCAGGACCATCATGATGTCTGAGCCCAGATTGATCTGGATGTCCATGACCCCCTCAGGGGTGAACCAGTGCTTGGACCCATCGATGTGGGATTGGAACAGGACCCCTTCCGGGGCCAGCTTGCGCAGGGCGGAAAGGCTGAACACCTGGTATCCGCCGCTGTCGGTCAAGATCGGTCGGTCCCAGCTGGAAAATCTGTGCAGACCTCCCAATTGGGCCACCAGCTCATGGCCCGGGCGCAGGTACAGGTGGTAGGTGTTGCCCAGGATGATTTGGGCCCCGATCTCTCTGAGATCCTGGGGACTGAGGCTTTTGACGCTGGCCTGGGTGCCCACGGGCATAAATGCCGGGGTCTGAATGTCTCCATGGGCTGTGGTCAGCTGTCCCCGCCTGGCCGACCCGTGGGTGTGGGTGATGCAGAAATGGCCTGGGTGTTTCACGATGTGCTTCGTATATGGGCTGGCCTGTTTTGAGGGCTGCGTTCAGCCAGGGCAAAGACGGCATCCCGGCTGCCGATGCTGATCACCGTCTTCTCCTGCTTGGTCCCTATCTGGACTTCAATGCCGTCCACCTGCCTGGAGATCTGTTGGTAAAAGGCTATGCGCGTATCCCCCACCCAGGTGGGCCCTTCATCTCCGGAGCGGGCCAAGGCGGTGTCTATATAGTCCAGGTAGACGGCGTGATTGACGTGGCCGTAAATGTCCAAGTCTGAGACCCGGGTGGTGATAGGCACTGTGGTATGAACGGTGAAATCGGTCCCGGGCTTCCACATGGCCAGATCCCAGTTTAAGGCTGCACTGGACTCGATTTCATAGGCCGCGGCCATCTGTTCCGGGATGCGTTTGAACCGTTGCGCAGCCAAGTCGTAGAGGAGCCAGAGACTGGTGGCGGCCACTAAGACTCCCTCTTCTCCCCGGATCTCAAACTCCCGCAGGGCCCGATAGCCTTTGATGCCCTTGGACCAGGTACTGACAATGACCTTTT
This sequence comes from Thermodesulfobacteriota bacterium, assembly GCA_051749205.1. GTDB lineage: Bacteria > Desulfobacterota > Desulfovibrionia > Desulfovibrionales > Desulfothermaceae > Desulfovermiculus. Next base: position 31,823 of record JBNJII010000012.1, read on the forward strand.
GTCCGTAGACCGGCAGGCTGTGGATTTTGATCCCTATTTTGTGCATCATCCAGGCCAGGCCTTGACCCTGAAAAAGGTCTTTGGCAGGCAGGCCCACCAGGTCTGTGTGCCGGATGGCCGCTTCCTCCATTCTTTGGATCAAGGCCACGGGCTTGAGCTGAAAGGACTCGTCCACATCCAGATAGGACAAGGTCCAGGACTGATCGACGCGCATATCCGCTCCCGGCTGGGTGTTTGGCAATGTGAACCACCCCGGTGATAAGCCATAGCGGAGCTAAAATCAAGAAAGGAGTTGTCTATGCGTCAGGGCAAAGACTTGGCATCTATTCTGCGCCGCATTGATGGGAAAGGCTACAAGGCCTACAAAGATATTTTGGGCGACTACGATTTGGGGACCTGCACGGTGCACATAGATAAAGTGCAAAGCGATCCTTTTGCCCCGCCCAGCCGGCTGCGGGTGACAATCCCCCAAAAACGGGCGGCCATTCCTGAAGAGCTCTTGGCCACCCCAGTCCGGTGCACAGCTGCAGAGGACTTTTTGACCCGCAGCTTTGCCAGGGCAATCAAGGAGATGCGCAAATCGGAGAAGGGCCCGGGCAAGAGCAAAGCGTTAGGCATCGACGAGCCGGGGCAAGAGATCCTGCCCCGGACCTCCATGCGCATCGACGGTCAGTCTGTCCAGGCCAGGTTCGTCCTCGGCCTTCCGGCCAAGGGACGGACGATTATGGGCCGGCAGGCGGAGGTCATAATCCTGGAGACTCTGCCCCGTTTGGCTGACGCCGCTCTGCTGAAGGCCAATCTGGACATGGACGCCTTTCGCCGGCACGTGGAGATCTGCGAGGACCAGGAGTTACTGCGGCAGGCTTTGGCTGAACGAGGACTGGCCGCCTTTGTAGGCAATGGTACCATCCTGCCCCGAAAGAGCGGGGTGAGCGATCAGCCTTTGAGTCCGCAGCAGGCAGTTCCCTTTGTGTCTCCGGCCGATATGCAGGTCGAGTTTGTATTGCCCAACCAGGGGACGGTGTCCGGCATGGGCATTGGGCAGGGAGTGAATTTGATCGTGGGTGGAGGTTATCATGGGAAATCCACCCTGCTCAAGGCCTTGGAGCGCTCGGTGTACAACCATATCCCCGGTGATGGGCGGGAGCTTGTGGTCACCGAGGCCAGTGCGGTCAAGATACGGGCCGAGGATGGACGCAGCGTGGCCGGGGTGGATATCCAGCCTTTTATCAGCCATTTGCCTATGGGTCGGGGGACTGGGGCCTTTTCATCGGACAATGCCAGTGGAAGTACATCCCAGGCAGCGAACATTATGGAGGCCCTGGAGGTTGGCAGTTCCCTTTTGTTGTTGGACGAGGACACTTCGGCCACCAACTTTATGATCCGGGACAGCCGCATGCAGCGCCTGGTGGCCAGGGAGTGCGAGCCCATTACCCCATTCATTGACCGGGTACAGGAGATGTATGCCCGGTTGGGGGTGTCCACCATACTGGTCCTGGGAGGATCAGGCGACTACCTGGATGTGGCTGATCAGGTTATTATGCTTCACAATTATCAGGTACAGAATGTAACCGCCCGGGCCAGAGAGATTGCCCACAGCCTGCAAACCAACCGGGTCCGGGAGGTAGGTTCGTCCTTGACCGGGATCAAGGAACGTATCCCAGAAGCCAAGTGCTTTGCTTTGGGAGATAGGGACAAGGTCAAAAGCAAAGGACTTGGCGGCCTGCTTTTCGGCCGGGAGAACATTGACCTCTCCCAGGTGGAGCAACTGGTGGACGAAAGCCAGATCCGGGCATTGGCGGCTGTGCTGAAAACCCTGAATCGGCGCATTGGCCCGGATACGCCTCTGCGGCAGGTGGTTGAGGAACTCCTCCAGGAGGTGTATGATCACAGCCTGGATATCCTTTCCCCTTCTGGACAAAGGCCGGTCGGAGATCTGGCCCTGCCCAGAAAAGAAGAGATCTGCGCAGCCATCAACAGGTTGCGAACCTTGCAGGTTATGAAATCGTGACCGGAAAAAGTTGTGACCTCTATGGGTATTCCTTTTCATGATGCCTATGCGGATTTTCCAGACCCGTACCGGGATGAAGTGGGGGAACTATTGGCTATAGGCGGAGATCTGAACCCCCAGCGTTTGCTGGCCGCTTATGCCAAAGGCATATTTCCCTGGTACGATGAAACCAGCCCCATTTTGTGGTGGTCTCCGGACCCCAGGCTGATTCTTGTACCAGAGGAGTTGCATATCTCCCGCCGGCTGGCCAGGTTTATGGCCCAAAAGCCCTTGGCCGTTACCGTGAACATGAGCTGCCCCCAGGTTATTGAGAGCTGCGCCCGGGTGCCGCGCCGGGGAGTGAAGGGCACTTGGCTGGTTCCGGAGATGATTGCTGCCTATACCCGGCTGCATGAGCTTGGATATGTCCATTCAGTGGAGACCTGGCAGGATGGGCACCTGGTGGGTGGCATCTACGGAGTCGGGTTGGGACGGACTTTCTTTGGAGAGTCCATGTTCCACAGGGTGAGCAATGCCTCCAAGGTGGCCCTGGCTTATCTGACCGGCATTCTGCTTGCCCATGGAGTGCAGCTTATGGATTGCCAGCAGACTACCGGGCACTTGCTCAGCCTGGGAGCCAGAGAAATCCCCAGGCGGGAGTTTCTGTGCCGGCTGCAGCAGGCCCTGGAGGCAGGTCCCCTGCCTGAAGAGGCCTGGCGGGTTCGCAGGCTGGAGGAGAAAAGTTTGCCGGTTTGATCACCAATGAAACCCGCAATTTTCCCTCCGTCATTGCCCGGCCCGGATTATGCAGTTACACCGGGATGAGACTTGCCGGGCAATCTAGGGGAAAGCCATTCTATCTGTCCTGGATTCCCGGCTTGTATGGTCAATGACGAGCAAAACAGGGTTTCGTTTCATACGAAAGGCCTGTGCAGCGTGCACAACGTAAAAAAACTTTTGCCCTTGTTCATTCGAGCCTTGCCTCCGGCACGTCTGAGGTCTCTGTGACCGGAGGCAAAGCTCAACCCTGACCCAAGGCGCATCAGATAGTGTACAGATCGTCCCCGGTCAGGACCTTGACCTTGTTCTTGAGCAAGACATCGATGGCCTGGTCGGTGCGGTCGAAGCGGAAGATGAGGACCGCGTTCTGACCGCTTTGCTGGACAAAGGCGTACATATACTCAACATTGATGTCTTCCGAGGTGAGAATCTGCAGGATGGCGTTCAGGCCTCCGGGCGTGTCTTCTACCTCCACGGGGACCACCGTGGTCCGGCCCACGGTAAAACCGTTTTCTTTGAGGACGGCCTTGGCCTTTTCCGTGTCCGAGACAATAAGGCGCAGAATACCGAAATCCGAAGTGTCGGCCAGAGACAGGGCCCGGATGTTCAGGTCGGCATCAGACAAGGCCTTGGTCACATCGCAGAGCCGTCCGGCTCGATTCTCCAAAAATACCGAAATCTGTTCCACCTTCATATTCCACCTCGCATGCGGTTGGTCAGAGATTGTCGTTTACTCATATTATGATCCGGGGTCTACCCGCTCAGGTGACATCGGCGTGTGAGGAGATGACACAACGTCCCCTTTTCCTGGAGTATGTTCAGCCTTCCTGGCGCATGTCCACAATGCGCTTGGCTTTGCCCTCGGAGCGGCTGATGGTTTGGGGCTCCACCAATTTGATGCCTGCGGTGACTCCCAAAAACTCCTTGATGTTTTTCTGGATCTTGCGCTCCAGGCGTTGGAGATGCTTGATCTCGTCGGAAAAGATGTTTTCATTGACTTCCACCTGGATTTCCAGGGTGTCCATGGAGGCCTCCCGCCGCAATATGAGCTGATAGTGTGGGGCCAGGCCTTCGGTCTCCAAAAGGAGACTCTCGATCTGGGAGGGAAAGACGTTTACTCCCCGGATGATGAGCATGTCGTCGGAGCGGCCCAGGACCTTGTCCATGCGCAGATGGGTGCGCCCACAGCGGCAGGGAATGGGGGTCAGGCGGGTCAGGTCCCGGGTCCGGTAGCGGATAAGGGGTTGGGCCTCCTTGGTCAGGGTGGTCAAGACCAGCTCTCCGGCTTCTCCGTAGGGCAGGGGCTCCTTGGTCTCCGGGTCGATGACTTCGGGCAGGAAGTGGTCTTCCCAAATATGCAGACCTTTCTGGGCGGTCACGCATTCCATGCCTACGCCCGGGCCCATGATTTCGGAGAGTCCGTAGATGTCTAAGGCGTTGAGATTGAGCTTGGATTGGATTTCGGCCCGCAGCTGGTCGGTCCAGGGTTCGGCACCAAAGATGCCCGTATGCAGGCTCAAGTCCTTGAAGCTGATTCCGGCGGTCTGGGCCACATCGGCCAGGTGCAGGGCATAGGACGGGGTGCAGCAGAGGACCGTGGGTTTAAAATCGTGCAAAAGCATGACCTGGCGTTTGGTTCCCCCTCCGGATACCGGAAGGATGGTGGCCCCCAGCTCTTCAGCTCCGTAATGGGCTCCGAGCCCGCCGGTGAACAACCCGTATCCGTACGCATTGTGTACAGTATCTCTGCGGGTGACCCCGGCGGCCATGAAGGAACGAGCCATGAGTCGAGCCCAGTTGCGGACGTCGCGTTGTGTATAGCCGACCACAGTGGCTTTGCCTGTGGTGCCGGAAGAGGCGTGGATACGGACCACGTTTTCCCTGGGCACAGCAAAGAGGCCGAAGGGATAATTGTTGCGCAGGTCCTGCTTCTCAGTCAGGGGCAGGTAGGCCACGTCGGACAGGCGCTTGATGTGTTCCGGACGCAGGCCCAGCTCGTCAAACCGGGCCCGGTAGAAGGGGACGGCGTGGTAGGCCTTTTCCACTGCCCGCTGCAGGCGGCGGAGTTGCAGGGCTTCCAATTCTTCCCGGGGCAGGGTCTCCATCTCCACATCGTACATCATTGCCGTTCTCCTTGCCTGATTTTTATGGATGCGCATGTATCTGACGGATGTGTCGCCGTGTACATTGCGGTTCCTTTTTAAAAACATGTATCGTCCTGTCTTTTATCCCCCTTGTCAAGATCTGTTCAGCTTTGCCTCCGGCAAATCTGAAGTATTTTTTTGCCCCCAAGCGGGCAAAAGGAAATACAAGCCCTGTTGGTTGCGGAGTTTGCCATTGGGCGCTACATTCAGTATGACCGAGACAGGCGGCGGAAGCCAACGCGAGGCACATATACATGGTTGGGAGACTATGAGGGGAAAAAATAAAGATACGATGAATACCGAACAGGCGCAAACCGCCAATACCCAAACCTACCGGGACAAAGTGGAGTCCATTGTGCTCTGGTTGGAAGACAAAAAGGCACGGGACATTGTGGCCTTGGATGTCACGGCTGTGAACAGCCTGACCGAAGCCGTGCTCATTGTCTCGGCAACCACGGTCAGACATGCACAGTCCCTGGCCGATGGACTCATTTCGCATTTCCAAGATAAGGGGTACGAGTACTTGGGCCTGGAAGGCTACCAGGTAGGGACCTGGATTTTAATTGACGGAAATGACGTGATTATCCATATTTTTCAGGAGGAAGCCCGGTCCTTTTATCATTTGGAGAGCCTGTGGACCGAAGCGCCCAGGCTGCACGGCTGAGTTGAATCTTTCCCACCGCTGGACTTGGCATCTTGGCCGGGCCAAGAACAGCCACAGCAAAAATAGATGATGCATGCTCGGCCGTGGCCAGCAACAGACCCTGAAGGAGCGAGAGAATGACCACCTATACACCCACCTTGTTGCTCATCCTGGACGGATGGGGGCAGGGTGAGGCCTCTGCCGGAAATGCCATCCAGGCTGCCAATACCCCGAACATCGATCGTATTCTGTCTACAGCCCCCCGATCCACATTAACCTGCAGCGGAGAAGCAGTGGGCCTGCCCGCCGGACAGATGGGGAATTCCGAGGTGGGGCACCTCAATATCGGGGCCGGGCGCGTGGTCTATCAGGACATTGTGCGCATCGATGCGGCTATATCCGAGGGGCACTTCTTTGCCAATTCCACGATAAAGGACCTCATGGCCGAGGTGAAGGCCCAGGGCACAGCCCTGCATCTTTTGGGACTGGTCTCCGACGGCGGGGTGCACAGCCAGCAAAACCATCTATATGCCTTGCTCTGGATGGCCAGGGATCAGGGCCTGGACAATGTGGTTGTCCATGCCTTTCTGGACGGCCGGGACACACCGCCCAGCAGCGGGGCAAAATACATCCGTGCTCTGCAGGACAAGCTCCAGGAGACCGGGGTGGGCCGCATCGGCACGGTCAGTGGACGCTACTACGCCATGGACAGGGATAAACGCTGGGATCGAACCGCCCTGGCTTATGCAGCTATGGTTCATGGGCAGGGCCGTTTTGCCGCGGACCCGGTCTTGGCAGTGGAAGAGGCCTACGCCCGGGGGGAGACGGACGAGTTCGTCCTGCCAACGGTCATTGCGCCCCAGGGCCAGGATCCCGCAGGAAGCATTACTGACCAGGACGGGGTGTTCTTTTTCAATTTCCGGGCCGACCGGATCAGACAGATGGTCCAGGCCTTTACCGAGCCGGGCTTTGATCAGTTTGACGTCTCTTCCCGCCCCAGGTTGAGTCAAGCAGCCAGTATGACCCAATACGACGCCACTTTTGATCTTCCAGTGGCCTTTGGTCCCCAGGAGCTGCGAAATATCTTGGGCCAGGTCTGCTCCGATCTGGGGCTTTTGCAGCTGCGTTTGGCGGAAACGGAAAAATACGCCCATGTGACCTATTTCTTCAACGGCGGTGAAGAAAACCCTTTTCCCGGGGAAGAGCGCATCCTCATCCCTTCCCCCCAAGAAGTGGCTACCTACGACCAAAAACCAGAGATGTCCGTCTATGAAGTGACCGAAACCTTGATCCGGGAGTGGACAAAGCAGAAGTTCACTCTGGTGGTCTGCAACTTCGCCAACTTGGACATGGTTGGACATACCGGGAATTTCCAGGCCACGATCCAGGCCTGCGAGGCTGTGGACGCCTGCCTGGGCCGGGTCATGCAGTGCGTCCTCGACTCCGGGGGCCGGATGCTGGTCACTGCAGACCACGGTAATGCGGATGCCATGCTCGATGAGCAGGGCGAAGTGCACACCGCGCACAGCCTCAATCCAGTGCCCTTTGTTTGGCTGGAGGGGAGCTTTCATGGGCCAGGAGAGCTGCGTGCCCAGGGGATCCTGGGAGATATCGCCCCCACCATCCTTGATTTGTGGGCCGTTGAAAAGCCTCAGGAAATGACCGGAACGAGCCTTGCCCAGCATTCTTCAAAAAGTTAAGGAAAGCGGATTTTATGCCGGATAAACGTCTGTTGATGCCTGTTAAGCCGGAAGGCTTGGAGATCGTCTTTTACTATCCGTGTCCCTCCTGTGGACGCAAGATCCCCTTGTTGGCACCCTCACAGGCGGCCATGGCCGCTTGCGACCAGTGCTCCGCCCAATTCCCGGTAGTCCCGGCCGACACCCGCAGCGTGGAGTTCATAAAGACCATGCTCAATCAAGGCAAGGCCGGAATCGACCCTGATTTTGTCTGATATCTGCATATACGTGCACCTCGAGGTCCCATGCTGAGCAGTGTTCTCGATCTCATCGGCAATACCCCCCTTGTTCCCTTGCTAAGGATCAATCCCAATCCAGGAGTGCGTCTCCTGGCCAAGATTGAATCCCGCAATCCCGGCGGGTCCATCAAGGACCGGGTGGCCCTGGCCATGATCCGGGCGGCGGAGGAAAGCGGGGAATTGACCCCGGACAAGACTGTTATTGAGGCCACCTCCGGCAACACCGGCATCGGCCTGGCCATGGTCTGCGCAGTCAAAGGATACCGGCTCAAACTGTTGATGCCGGAGACCGCCTCCCTGGAGCGGCGGAGGATCATGGCCGCCTATGGGGCCGAGATTCAGCTCACCTCCGGACATTTGAGCACAGACGGGGCCATTGAGGAGGCCTATCGTCTGGCCCGGGAAGAGCCCCAACACTATGTGCTCATGGATCAATTCAATAATCCGGCCAGTATAGCGGCCCATTATCAGGGCACGGCCAGAGAGATCTGGGACCAAACCCAAGGTGGGGTGACCCATGCTGTGGCCGCCTTGGGCACCAGCGGGACAGCCATGGGCCTGGCCGCCAGGCTCAAAGAAGAAGGTCCCGGAGTGCAGGTGGTGGCTGTGGAGCCCCATGTGGGGCATAAGATTCAGGGATTGAAGAACATGCAGGCCTCTTATCCTCCGGGCATATACGACAAGCATACCCTGGACCGTATTCTGCGGGTGGATGACGATGAGGCCTTTGCCCTGTGCCGGGAGTTGGCCAGACAGGAGGGCATATTCGCCGGCATGAGCTCCGGAGCGGCGTTGGCCGGGGCCTTGCAATTGGCCCGGGGAATGGACTCCGGAACTGTGGTGGTTATTTTTCCGGATGGAGGGGAGCGCTATTTGAGTACCTCCCTGTTCGTCCCTCCCGCGGAACAGGGCATGAGTGTATTCAATCTGCAGACGAAACGCTTGCAGCGTCTGGATTTGCGGGCCAAGTCGGTTTCCTTCTTCGCACCCGGCCCACCCCCGGATGCCCCGGCCGATGCCGGGGCATGGCGTCGTTTGGCCTTTTTGGATCTTCTGGCCAGGTATGTACAGTCCAAAGACGTGACTGTACGGGCGATGGTCGGAGTTGCGGACATGGACGATCAGGCCTTGGCCCAGGCCGCAGCCAAAGGACAGAGCCCAGGCCAGTATTCTGCCGGGCTGGTCCGAGAGCTGGACAACCGGGCCCATGCCTTGGGGCTGTGCGTGGAGTTTTCTCCGGCCAGCTCCCAGGTGGAGAATATGCTGACCATGTGCCGGGCTTTATTGGGCAAGGGAAGAGGCTATGAGAAGCTGCGCTCGGTATACTACGATGTCTTCCGGGACAAAGACTACGGCGGTCTGGTGCACACAGATCTGACCAAGCTCAGTCTGGGGAAGACTGTGGATCTCGACGACTACGCCAAGGACAATCCCAGAGATTTCACCCTGCTCAAAAGGGCCTCGCTGCACAATCTGAAGAAAGGCAATTTCTTAAAGACGGAGTGGGGCAATGTGCGCCCTAGCTGGTACCTGCAGATGGCCGCCGCTCCGGCCGAGGCCTCCTCAGATCTGCAGGTTGTCCTGGCCGGGCGCCCCCATCGCTTCCCGCATCTAGACAATCTGCGGGCCATTTGGACCAAGACCGGCCGGGCAGATCCCGGCATCTGGGCCCTGGTCCAGGCCGCCATACCCGGCGAGCAGGATCCGGTTCCCGCAGATGTAGATGCCTTGCTGGAATACATGCCCCACCCCCTGGCCCTGCGCATGTGGCTCTTGTCCATCGATTATCGAAAGCCTCTGGTGCTGACCCGGGAGGCGGCCAGGATGTGGGCCCACAACTGGCAAAGGGTTCAGAATATGGTGGCCGGGATCAGTCTGGAGACCGGGGGCAAAGAGGCAAATGAGCCGGGCAAGGCGGTCAAGCAGGCCCTTTTCGATCTGCGTCAAGGGTGGACCGAGGCCCTGGAAAACGATTTGGCGGTATACACCTTTTGGCCGGTATTATTCACCTTTTCCCGTCAGGTGAATGCCTGGCTGAAAAAAGAGGGGATCACTCCGGCGGCAGCCAAAGCCGTTCTGGAGACAGTCAAGCGCCTGGACGCTGTATTGGGCATAGTTGACTGGGAGGGCCTGCCCCTGCCGGTCCATGCCTGGCCGAAAGAAGTGGCCTCTTTGATCGGCAAGCGGCATCAGGCCCAGGCGGATAAGGATTTTGCCACTGCGGACGCCTTGCGGGAGGAGCTCAAGGAGCTGGGTTACCGGGTGGAAGACACTCCGCAGGGCCCGCGTGTGTTCAGTCGGCCAGTTTGATCCAGAATAAAAATCCGGTCCTGCGGCGATTTTTATACATTAAACCGAAAGGTAATAATATCTCCGTCCTGGACGATATAGTCCTTGCCCTCAAGGCGGAGCAAACCCTTGTCCTTGGCCTGCTTAAAATCCCGTACTGAACAAAAATCCTCCCAGCTCAGGACCTCGGCCCGGATAAAGCCTTTTTGCAGGTCGGAGTGGATGACGCCGGCAGCTTCCGGGGCTGTGGCTCCCCGGGGCACCTTCCAGGCCCGAACCTCTTTTTCCCCGGCGGTGAGAAAAGTGATCAGCCCCAGAAGGGTGCTGGTTTCGGTGATGATCCGGTCCAGGGCGGACTGGGTCAGCCCCAGATCCTGCAAGAATTCCTGCCGCTCATCAATATCCTCTATTTCCGCCAGTTCCCGTTCCAGCTTGGCGCTTAAGGCCAGGTGGGCCTGTCCAGGGGATTCTTCCGGGACCTGGCGCTCCAGATCGGTGTCCGGCACGTTCCATACATAGAGCACCGGTTTGGCGGTCAAGAAACAAAAGCCCCGCAATTCAGGGGCCTGAGCCAGATCTGGAAGTTCGCGCAAGGGTGTTTCCTGGTCCAAGGCCTCCTTGGCTCGGTTCAGGGCGCTTTCTTCCTTGGCGTTGACCAAGCTCCGATCCTTCTTTTTGTCCTGGTTCAAACGTTCCAGGCGTTTTTCGATCACGGCCATATCTGTAATCAGCAGGTCGGTTTCGATGTCCTGATACTGCTCCTGAGGGTCTTGCAGTCCGGAAAAGGCGTCCAAAACTGTGACCAAGCAGTCGTGGGGCCGGATGGCGCTTTGCACTCGCTGTCCCAGGCCGTGTCCCTTGCCGCTGCCTCCGGGTATGTCCACGTACTCAATCTCGCACGGAGTGATCTTGCGGGGCTGAAACAGCCGGGCCAGGGGCTGGAGTCTGGAATCCGGTACCTTGACCATGGCCCGGTCTGTGTGCAGGGCACCGGGGCCGGCCAAGGCCCGAAAAAGTTCACTTTTGCCGCTCCCGGAAAAGCCGTAGATCGCTGTCTTCATATATGGGCTGTCTCCCAAAAAAATTATGAAATGGAACCAATTGCCAAAAATGGAGGCAACATTTTTAAGACGCAGTACTAGAGGCTCACAGTGTCCAACAGCTTTTCCACCACAGGGGCCAACCGGCTGACGATGTGGGTTATCCCCCGGGCATTGGGGTGCAGACCGTCGGGAAGGGTCAGCTCTGGATTGCCCACAACCTGGTCCAAAAAGTCCGGAAACAGGGTCAGGGCGTAGGTTTGGGCCAGATCCGGATACAGATTGTTGAATGCTTCTGCCTCAGCGCGGGGTATGCCCTGCACTGCGGTGAATCCGGCCAGAAGGACGCGGGATCGGGCCTGCAGGCAGGCCTGGATCAACTGGTCCAGGTTGGCCTTGATCCGGTAGGCCGGAACCCCCATAAGAATGTCGTTGATCCCCAGTTCAAGGATGACCATGTCCGGACCTGGGGCCAAAGCCTGCCGGATGCGGGTCAGCCCACCTGAGGTGGTATCCCCGGACAGGCCGTGATTGGCAATATCAACATGGTAGCCTGCACCCTGCAGGCGGTCCAAAAGCTGTCTGGGCATGTTGGCCTGCTCAGGCAGACCGAAGCCAGCGGTCAAACTATCCCCAAAGGCGCAAATGTCAATGGTGGCCATAGGTTCAGATCTTACCTTGTTTTTTATCTGGGTTCCGGTCCCTTGGAGGTTTGGCCCCGGGCCAGCTTCCAGCCCAGCATACCCCAGGCCAGAGCGGTCACATTGTGATAGCCCATGCGTGTAAGCCGTTTAACGGCCACAGGAGAGCGGTGTCCGGTGGAGCAGACCACCACCAGGGGCTGCGCTGAGGTGAAAGGCATGGGTTTGGCCCGGCCCAGGAGGTCGGGACGGTTGATGGCCGAGGGGATGTGCCCCAATCGGTACTCAGCCGGCGTGGACACATCTATGATAAACGGCCCTTTACGGTGGAGCATGTGCTTGAGGTCCCAGGGCAGGATACGGCGCACGCCGAGGCCGTACCACAACAGGTCCCAGACCGGAAAGGCCAGAACCAGAACGATGAATGCTGTTTTGAGCCAGAACATGCCAGGCAGACTATCCAAGAGAAGAATAATGATCAACTATACACAGAAGGCCTTGAGCAGAGATCCTGACTTCCTTGCCTCCCGGGAACTGAAAGCGTTTGGGACGGTTTTTCATCCGCCAGGCCCGGTCCAGTTGGAAAAGAGTCCCGGCCAGGACCTGGCCTGGCCCCAGGCGGTCCAGGACGCTTCTGTACCAGCGCAGGCGCTGAGCCGGATGCAGGCTGTCCAGATGCTGAGCTGGAAGGAGGATGCCCTGGTCCACAGGGCGTTCAGACTTAATGTGGATGGCAAGATCCTGGTCCCAGTAGCTTTGGTCTATGCGGGCCTGCCGCCACAAATCGGCGGTTTGGTGTAAGAACTTGGGGTTTTCCCGGACCAGGACAGGAAGGAGATGGTGCCGGACCCGGTTGCGGGTGAACTGCAGGTCCTGATTGGAGGCGTCCTCCATCCAGGTGTGCCCACAGGCCTGGACAAAATACTTCATATCGGCCTTTGGGGTCAGCAAAAAGGGGCGCAGTATCCGGGTGGTTGGCGTCCAGGCCGGCATGCCGGCCAAGGCAGGCCAGCCGGTGCCCCGAATCTGGCGCATGAGCACGTCTTCGGCCAGGTCGTTGAGATGGTGGGCAGTGAGCACATAATCGGCTCCCAGTTTATGGGCCGTGCGGGTCACAAAGCGGTAGCGAAGGATGCGACCGGCCTCTTCCAGGCCCAGATTGCGCCGTCTGGCGTAGGTGGCCGAATCGGTTCGGCCCAGGTCTAAGGGGATACCCAGATTGTGGCAGAGCTCCTGCAATGAAGCGGCCTCGATATCCGCTTCCCGGCGCAGACCGTGGTGCAGGTGGGCGGCTTTGACTGTGGTTCCTAAGCGGCGCCGAAGGAGGTGTCCCCAGAGGATGAGGGCAGTGGAGTCCACCCCTCTGGAGGCGGCCAGGAGCAGGCTTTTGCCGCCCAGGTCGAGCCCGAGTTCTTTGTGGACAAAGGCGTTGATGTCCAAGCAGAAGTGGGCCCATTTGGGAGGCAGATCCTGGAGGGTCAGCTGAGACATAAATGTATACGATGAAATCCAATGGCGTCAGGTGTCAGCGCCGCCTCTGGCGGCCTGTTATTGGTTATCAGTTATCTGTTCTTTGCAAGAAGCCGCCAGTTTGATCACCAATGAAACGCATGGATGTCCCCCTCCGTCATTGCCCGGCCAGGATCCTTCGATTACACCGGGATCAGACTCACCGGGCAATCTAGGGGAAAGCCTTTCTATCAAAAGGGCAGGGCTTGGGGTTAAGCCCGCCCTCCTGGAAGAGCTCGGCTCGCAAGGAGGACACCCTTGCCCCCAAGGGCAGGCCCTCTTCGGAGTAAGTTCTCGTTTCATAGGAGCGTCGCCTCTGAAATATTTTTTTGCCCCAAAGCGGGCAAAAAAGAAAGAATTTGCCGGATTGATCAGGTATGAAAAGCACGCAGGTCCGGTCCCTCCCTCTAAAATTCCAGCTCCTTGAAAACCCCGTCCACCAGGTCAATGCCGTATTCGCGCTGCTCTTTGGTGGCCAGGCCGATGCAGTCGCAGCGGAAGGTCTGCCTGGCCCGGACCAACAGCTCCAGCTTGATCCAGGTGGACCCGGTCTCCAGGCTGAGAATATAGGGGCCGCAGGAGGCCCTATGGTCCTGTTGTTTGCGGGTCAGGAGCTCCCAGGGCAGCTCACACCAGATGATCCCCTGCATGGGGCTGGGGCCGAGGATCTCCTGCAGGCGTTTGGACAGGTGCTGTACCTGCTCGGGAACCAATTCGTCTATGAAGTATGAATGCATCTACTTTATCCTTAGAATCGAAAGTACGTCTCCAATTCCCACCACATGGGAGAAGACTTATAAGACACGGTATTAGCGGTCTCCGCTGGGCTCTTTCTTTCCCCGCCTCTGGGCGTGGGCGTCATCCGGAATGTCGTCTTGATCCAGATCAAACATGCGCCTGGTCAGGGATACATAATACTGGGCCTGGTCCGCCTCCTGGCCCCTGCGCTTAAGAAAGGTGATGGCCGGGTGGTAGAGCTTTTTGGCCAAGGATTGGGCCAGGGTGTGCACCGCTTTTTCCGTTTCCGGAGAAACCTCCGGTCCCAGACGTTTAAGGGTCCGTTCGGCTTCCTTGCGGGCCAGGGCATCGCCCTGGTTCAAGAGGTCCACAATGGTCGGGGTCAGCTCCAGGGAGTGCAGCCAGTCCTTGAACTTGTCCACCTCCTGGCTGACAATCTCCTGGGCCAGTCCGGCCTCCTCCCGGCGATGAGCCATGTTTTCCTCAACCACTCCTTTGAGGTCGTCGATGTCGTAGAGGTAGACATTGTCCAACTGGTTCACGTCCGGGTCGATATCCCGGGGCACAGCGATGTCGATGAAAAACATGGGCCTGTTTTTGCGCTGCTTGAGGATGGGACCCATATCCCGGGCATGCAGAATGGGCTGAGTGGCCCCGGTGGAGCTGATGACGATGTCTGCTGTGTGCAGATGGGACAAAAGATCGCAGTAGGGAATGGCCCGGCCTTGAAAGCGTTCGGCCATCTCTCGGGCCCGGTCAAGGGTGCGATTGGCTACCACAAGGCGGCTCAATCCGGAATTCAAAAGATGTGTGGCGGCCAGTTCAGCCATTTCTCCGGCCCCGATAAGCATGGCCTGCTGCCGGGAGAGATCGCCGAAGATCTCCTTGGCCAGTTCCACAGCGGCGAAGCTGATGGACACTGCGCTTTGGGCGATGCGGGTCTCGCTGCGCACCCGCTTGGCCACTGAAAAAGCCTTGTGCATCAAGCGGTTGATGATGGTCCGGCTCGTGCCCTGCTCTACGGCCTGGCGGTAGGCCTGCTTGAGCTGACCCAGGATCTGAGGTTCTCCGACCACCATGGAGTCCAGGCTGGAGGCCACTCTGAACATGTGCTCCACTGCCTTTGCTCCCTGGTAGGTGTAGATATGTTCGCGCAAAAGATCGGCATCCTGTCCGCACCGGGCAGACCAGGCGGAGAGAATGGGTGTGGTCGGATTGCACCCGCTGTTGACCACAGCCAGGACTTCCACCCGGTTGCAGGTGGATAGGGTCAGGGCTTCCTGGACCGGGCTGCTCGGTTCAAGCAGGGCCAGTTCGCGGGGACCGGTGTCCGGCAGGGCGTACTGCTCCCGGACATCCACTGGTGCGGTGCGATGATTGAGGCCGACAAGGATGATTTCTTGGGACATGGATCAGGGTCGAAAACTGTGATGGGTTGGCAGAAAAAAGTTGATGACCGCCATGGACACCAGACAGAGGACAAAGAGCCAGGAAGCAAGGTTGGCCGGTTTGCGTCCCTTCCAGCCCACAGCCAGACGCTGGTGGAAGAGGTAGGCGAACAGGAACCAGATGACCACGCTGGCCAATTCCTTGGGGTCCCAGGAAAAGGCCCGGCCCCAGGTAAAGTCGGCCCACAAAAAGCCGGCCAGCATACCTATGGTGAACAGGGGAAAGCCCACGCTCACCGCCCAGTGGTTGACCCGGTCACAGCTGAGTAGGGCCGGGAAATCCCGGCGCAACCGGCCCGGCTTGGCTTTGTGCTTGATCTGCCAGTCCACGTACAGATAGCAGACCCCGGCCCCAAAGGCCATGGCCAGGAGGGCGATGCTTACAAACAAGGACGCAATGTGCAGACTGAACCACAGGCCGCTGAGCTGGGCCGGTACAGCCAGATCCGGGGTGTGCACCAGCATGGAGGAGGAAAAGAGGATCAAGGCCAGAGGAGCGGCGGTTAAGGCCAAAAACTGGATCTTGAGCCTCCACCAGACCAGGATATAGAGCAATAGAAAGGTCCAGGCCAGCAGGCTGATGTAGAACTGGCCCTGAAAGGCGGCAAAGGCAGGGTTGGAGACCAGATTGAGGACCAAATCCAGACTGTGCAGGAAAAATCCCACCCCCAGCCCGCCCAAGGCAGTCCTTTTCAGGGAGGTGTTGGCCCCCAGGACCCCGGCTACATAGAGCACAGAGGCCAGAAAGTACAGCAGGGCGATGCTCAAATCAAAGAGAAAACTCAAGTTCATGCAGCACCTCGCGGGCAAAGGGATGCAAGTCCCGGGGCAAACGTTCTTCCAGCAGGGCCAAGAGTTGTGGGCCGTCTTTTTTGGATATGGCCTGGTAGATATCTTCTTGGGTCAGAGTCCTAAAAACCGCGGCATTGTCCCCTTGGGGTCCTCTGCGGGCGATGATGCCCGGACGCAGCATTTTCAACAGATCAAGCCATAACGCATATTCCGGGCCGAACTCGGCTTCCAGGTCTTTTCGTATCCGGCGGGCCAGGGCCGGGCTGGCTCCGGACGTGGTCACAGCTATGCCCAAATCGCCGCGGGTGATCAAGGAGGGCCAGATCAGAGAACAAAGCTGTGGTTCATCCACGACATTGCACAGGATATCCTTTTCCCGGCACAGACGTCCGATGGAGGCATTGAGCTGGGCATCTGATGTGCTGGCCACCACCAAAAATGCATCCTGTATGTCCCCGGGGTCAAACTCCCGCCGGAGGAGAAAGACGTCTGGGTGGCCTTCAAGCTCCCGGATCAGGTCCGGGTCTGGATAAGGTTCAACGACAGTCAGCGGATGTGCGCGGCAGTGGAGCAGGCGCTGCAGCTTGCGCCGGCCCACCCTTCCGGCCCCGATGACGACGCAGGGCCGCTGGCTGAGATCGAAAAAAGCCGGAAAGTAAGACATGAAGATGTGTCTAGCAGACTCGGGCGGGAGTGTAAAACCCGGTTCTACATGACCAGGGACTGCTTTTCCGGAGACAGCCTGGCCTCCAGCCGTCTGGCGTACTGGCTCATGGCGTAGCAGCAGATAAAGTACAAAAAGGCCACAGTGGTGTAAATCTCAAAGGGATAGACCATGAGACGGTTGTTCAGGCCCTGGGCCACAAAGGTCAGCTCCAAGACGCCGATGACAAAGGCCAGGGAGGTGTCTTTGAATATAGCGATGAACTGGCCGACGATGGCTGGGATCATTTGCTTGAGGGCCTGGGGCAAAATGATGCGGCGCATGGTCTGCATATAGGACAAGCCGGTGGAGTAGGCGGCCTCCACTTGGCCAGGGGGAATGTTTTGGACCCCGCTGCGCACGATTTCAGCCAGATAGGCCCCGGTAAAGACAGTCAAAGCGATGGTGGCGCTCCAGAAGACGTCGAAGAAGGCCCCGGTGACGATGGGAATAAAGAAATAGACCCAAAATATGACAATAATCAGTGGATTGCCCCGGATGACCTCAATATACACCA
This sequence comes from Thermodesulfobacteriota bacterium, assembly GCA_051749205.1. Classification (GTDB taxonomy): domain Bacteria; phylum Desulfobacterota; class Desulfovibrionia; order Desulfovibrionales; family Desulfothermaceae; genus Desulfovermiculus. Next base: position 49,035 of record JBNJII010000012.1, read on the forward strand.
TGCAGGGCAGGCGGAAGAGCTGGTTTTTCGAGGCCCTACCCAGACCGACAGCCAGACCGATAAAGAAACTCACCGAAATGGCGATCACGGCCATGAGGATGGAATAGGCCAGTCCGCCCAGGCCCCAGAAGAGCTCATCCTCGCTGCCGTTGGGAAAACGCCAGATGAGCAGGGAGCCCAGGTTTTCCCAGATAACGCCCCAGTTGAAGCCGAGAAGACCCTGGATGAGCTTGTATCCTATGTACAGAATGCATCCGACAAAGGCGACTTTCAAGACCCGGATCACAATCTTTGCGGTCCACTGTTTGACTTGCACAGCCAAGGCCTGGAGGGGAGAACGGACCAGGGACTTGTGGCCTCCGGCCCGCTTGGTATACCAGGCATTCAGGGCCTTGGAGCCCACCTTGCGGACCATGGCCAGGGGGGCAAAGAAGATGTCCGCCAGACGTCGATTCCACGAGGGTTGGGTTTCGGGTTCGATCTTGAGCTTGACATTGACCAGATTGAGGATGGCGGAAATGACCAAAGACAGTCCCAGGTACAGGACTGTAGCTCCGGTGGTGGCCTCGAAGCCGCGAAAGGTCAGGGATTCCACTTGCTGGGACGACCAGGTCAGCTCGGCAACCCCGACCACCATGGCCAGGGAGGAGTTCTTCATATTGTTTAAGAACTCGCTGCCCAAGGGGGGGATGATGCTGCGAAAGGCCAGAGGCAAGATAATGGTCCGTAAAACCTGAACATAGGAGAGACCGCTGGAGTAGGCGGATTCCAGGAGTCCTTTGGGAATGGACTGCAAGCCGGCTCTGATCACTTCGGCCATAAAGGAGCCGGTATATACGGACAGACCGATGGTGGCGCACCAGAACTCGTAATTCAGGCCGAAGACATACTCCCTGGCCTCTTGGGGCAGACCCATGGGAAAGGCGAAGTACCAGAAGAAGAGTTGGATCAGAAGGGGGGTGTTGCGGAAGAACTCCACATAAGCCGTGGACAGCCAGCGCATGGGGACAAAGGAGGTCAGTCGGCCCAGGCCGAAAATGGTCCCCAGGGCCAGGGCTATCCCGGAGCTGATCAAGGAGATCTTGATGGTCAGCACCAGGCCGTGAATCAGGGTCAGCCCAAAGTGCTCCTGATAGGTGGGATTTTCCGTAAACAGGATGCTCCAATCGAACTTATAGCCAAAGTCGAAGAAGAATCCCCAATACACTGTCATGGCCGCCAGTACGGCGGCCAGACATGTGTATTGCACCCACCTTTTTTCCAGCCAGTATGCGAGCATATACGTACAAAGGTTCAGGTTTCAGCCCCCCGCTGGCGGCGGCCGCCAGTTTGATCAAGAATGAAACTCTGTCACGTATTCCGGGAGATTGCTTCGCTACGCTCGCAATGACAAGCTCAAGTGATGGCCATAGCTGAGACCCAACTCGTCATTGCGAGGAGTCTTCGACGAAGCAATCTTAAGGGGTTATGATCTTGTTCATACGAGCTTTGCCTCCGGCAAACCTGAACCCCGGGCATCTGGTTATGGCCATACTTCAATTTCTTCGGTCATGGGGAAGTGATACGGAGTGTCCGGGCCGTACCACTTGTTGTAGATCTCCATGTAGGTCCCGTCTTTCCACATGTCCTGCAGGGTGAAGTTTATGAGATCGCGCCAATCGGAGTCGTCTTCCGGCAGCCCGATGCCGTACGGCTCGTTGCTGAAGAAATCTCCAACCAGCTCGTACTTGCCCGGCTCTTTGGCCGCATAGCCCAAGAGGATGGTGGAGTCTGTGCTCCAGGCCGACACCCGACCCATCTGCAGGGCCTGAAAGCACTCGGATTCTTTTTGATAGGAGATCACGTTCTTTTCGTAGTCGGGATCGCCCAGCTCTTGGAGCAGATTTTTGACATTTATTTCCGAGGTCGTGCCCTGCATGGTGGCGATCTTTTTGCCCACAAAGTCTTCCCACTCCTCGAACTTGCCTTTTTTGGCCAGGAATTTCTGGCCGTCAAAGAAATAGGTGATGGAAAAGTCGATGGACTTGTCCCGTTCCCGTTTATGGGTCATATTGGCCACACTCATGTCGATGCGGCCCTGCTGGACAAAGGCCATCCTGGTCTTGTTGTTCACCGACACCCGCTCCAGATCGCATCCCAAGCGGTCGGCGATCTCTTCGGCGATGTCCACGTCGAATCCAACCCACTCTTTGTCCTCATTGTAAAAGGCTCCTGGAATGGAGTCGGTCATGATTCCCGCCCGGATGACCTTGTCTTCCATGACCCGGTCGTAGGTAGGCCCGGCCCAGGCTGCTGCGGACAGGAATACTAAGGTCACCAATGATAAGAAAGTGGTGGATAACCGGTACATAGCTCCTCCGTTGGTTGAGGTGAACAAAGAAGATGCCGCCGGATGCGAAAGCGTCGACAGCTGGCACGCATTTTCGCCGAAAAAAAAATCAATGGCTGAGGATCTTGCTCAGAAACTCCTTGGTTCTGGGATGTTCGGCCTGGGTGAAAAATTCTACCGGCCGGTTCTCCTCGATGAGCATGCCCTCATCCATAAAGATGACCCGGTCGGCCACCTCTTTGGCGAAGCCCATCTCATGGCTGACGCAGACCATGGTCATGCCCTCCTGGGCCAAGGTGCGCATGACGTCCAGGACCTCATTGATCATTTCCGGGTCCAGAGCTGATGTGGGCTCATCAAAAAGCATGATCTTGGGGTTCATGGCCAGACCCCGGGCGATAGCCACCCGCTGCTGCTGTCCACCGGAGAGCTGGCAAGGGTAGACATGGGCCTTGCCCGGGATGTTGACCTTGGATAAGAGGTCCATGCCTTGAGACATGGCCTTCTGGGGAGAGAGCTTGCGGACCAGGAGAGGAGCGAGGGTGACGTTTTCCAAAACCGTCATGTGTGGATAGAGATTGAACTGCTGGAAGACGAAGCCGATTTCCGCCCGGAGCAGGGCCAGGTTGGTTTTGGGGTTGTTGATATCCAGCCCGTCGACCACGATGTGTCCGGATTGGATAGGTTCCAGGCGGTTGATGCAGCGGATCAGGGTGCTTTTGCCTGAGCCGCTGGGTCCGCAGACGACCACAACTTCCCCTTCCCGGATGTGGAGATTGATGTCCTTGAGTACTTGATAGTCCCCGAACCATTTTTGAACCTCATCAAACCAAATCACACCCTGACTCCAAAGAGGAAAACAATGATTGTACATTATGTGTCAAATTATAAAGCCTGTGTATCCGGCATGGGCGCAAGAGTCAAGGCAGTTCAGGAGGGTATGCGGCTCGATGGCACCGGGCACTAAAAAACCTTGCTGAAACTATCAACACAAGTGTATAGGTTTCTACCTCATGCCCCGGTTTGTTTATGACTTCAAGGATTGACCATTTGCATCAGAGAAAATATGTCTTGACAATACTTCGATCTTATGAAGCAGATATAAAAAATGATCGTAATGCCACGTGCGGCCCTATGAAAAATCAACTTTCATCTGTCGCTCACTCTTCTTCGTCCCCCCTTGAGGGGGGTTTTGGGGGGTGTTTCTTGCATTGCGACAGATGATTGATGACAAGGCCCTAGTGTCGATTCATATGTGCATTGCCCAGTATCGGCACGAAACCCTTCCCCCTCTGATTCCCCTCCCTGCCGACTGTCCTCCAGGCGGGAAGGAGGGGACAGGGGAGGTTTTTTTTGGGGGACATACGATATGTGTCAAGGCACTAGGACTCCCGTGTGGGCCGCACCAGAAAGAGTTCCTGCAATGGGGCAACCAATATACCAGGAGGGTGTATGCACGTTGAGGCAGTGGAAATGGAAGCAGAGCAACCCATTTTGCGTGAGGTGAGACTGCGTGCCCAGGAGATGCTTGATCGCATGGAGGCCATACGCAATGCCCCCCTGCCTGTGGATGAGGATATCCCGGAACTGACCGCAAAACAGCGGGACCGAATCAGGGCCGCTGCCTTGCGGGATGAAATCAAAGCAATGCGTTGAATATGGATATTTTGATTGACGTCAACATTGTGCTGGACATCTGCACCCAGCGCAAACCGTATGCACAGCGATCCGCCCTGGCCTTGGAGCTTGCCAGGTACTCAGGGGGCAAGCTCTGGCTTTATTGCGGCTCCACCCTGGCCCTGGAATACACTCTGTATAATGAGCTTCAGCGGGACAATGCAGATTCTCAGACACCGCTTTCCAATAAGGCCCTTTTGCAAAAAGCCCGTATTCTTCTTGACGCCTTTGCCAAGGACAAACATTGGCTCGCCGCTTTAGCCGGGGAAGGGGCTGTCTTTGCCAGCCCCGATCCTGAGGATGAGCAGCTGATCCGGGCGCTTGAAAGATTTGCCCCTGGAAGCATAAAACTGCTGACCCGGGATGCGGTTCTGCTCAGAAACCATGCGGACAAAACCATCACCCCTGACGGTTTTATTGACGAGACACTGAATGCTGCACCCAGAAAGACGATTGACTTTGTTGACCTCAAGACCCAGCAACAAGCCGTCCGCTCGGCCCTGGAACAAAACATCCACCAGGTCCTGCACCACGGAAAATATATCATGGGCCCGGAAGTGGCCAGGCTGGAAAAAAAACTGGCCGAGTATGTGGGGGTGAAGCACTGCATCGGCGTGGCCAGCGGCTCGGATGCCCTGCTGATGGCCCTTATGGCCATCGGGGTCGGCCCGGGCGATGAGGTCATCACCTCGCCGTTTACTTTTATCGCCACCGGGGAAATGATTTCCCTGCTCGGGGCCACACCGGTCTTTGTGGACATCGATCCCCAGACCTACAATATCGACCCTACCAAGATCGAGTCGGCCATCACCCCGCGGACCAAAGCCATCCTCCCGGTCTCCCTTTACGGACAACCTGCTGATTTCGAGGCCATAAACGCCATCGCAGAAAAGTACAATAACGTCCGCCGATCCGGCGGCAGCTATACAGAATCCGTGTTTCCCGGTACGTTCGGGGAGCAAAATGCTTTAACTGGCTATCAGACCATTACAGTTATCGAGGACGCCGCGCAATCCTTCGGGGCAACTTACAAGGCCCGCAAATCCTGCGCCCTGTCGGATATCGCCTGCACCAGCTTCTTTCCCAGCAAGCCATTGGGCGGCTACGGCGACGGCGGGGCCTTATTTACGGACCAGGAGGAGATCGCCAAAACTCTGTGCCAGATCCGTGACCATGGCCAGGACCGGCGTTATCACCATCCCATAATCGGCATCAACGGCCGCCTGGATACCCTTCAGGCCGCAATCGTCTTGGCCAAATTCGATATTTTCCCCCAAGAGGTGGAACTCCGCCAGCAGGCCGGGCAGCGGTATACCGCCTTGCTCCAGGATGTGCCAGGCGTCACCCCGCCGCTGATCAAACCGGACCGGACCAGTGTCTACGCCCAGTATACCGTCCAGGTTCCGGACCGGGACCAGGTGCAAGCCGCGCTGAAAGATCAGGGCATCCCCACGGCCGTGCACTACCCGGTGCCGCTCTATCGGCAGCCCGCTTTCGCCGGCCTCGGGCTGGATCCTGCCGTCTATCCCGTGGCCGAAAAGGTGAGCAGGCGGGTGGTGAGTCTGCCCATGCATCCGTATCTGACGAGGGAGGAGCAGGAAAAGGTGTGTGCCGTGCTGCGGGAGGCCGCTGGGGAGTCGGCGTGAGCTGTGAAGTCGCTGACGATATTCTTTTTATCCGTCTTTCTGAGAAAAAAATAACCAAAGAAATTTCCCAGGACTGGAATACTACACACATCAGCTATGCGCAGGATGGCACTATCGTTGAAGTCGTTGTCCTTGAGGCCTCTAAGCAGGGTGCTTGGCCGCTGCAGGAGTCAGGCGGCATAAAAGCGGCACTGGCCGTTGAGCAATATCTTATTTTGCAGCTCGTTCAAAAAATTGCCAAGGGCAAAGCGCAAAAAAATAAGATCGCAGGGTGCTTGTCCATTCCGAGCGACCAGCTGAAGCACAAAGAAATGCTCTGTTGTCGCAGAGGCGATTTGTTGACGTGTCCATTTCTTGGAGGTACATTTTTTACAATGCTGGCTATTCAACAGGGGATAGGCAAAAAAACAATGTAAAAGATGCCCGCAAAAAAAAATCAGTGACTTGCTGGATCAAATATATTCCGGCGAGAAGATTATCATCCTCAGGCGGGGCAAACCCGCGGCGCGTATGTCCAAGGTTGAGGATGATGAGCATACTCCTTTTTCGGTTTCCGGACCGCAGTGTCTTGCGCAACAAGATACCTCCCATGCTCCAAAAATCCGCTTCCCTGATCCGAGATATACGAGATGAACGGGGATAATATCTATCTGGAGACAAGCGCCCAGCTTGCCTATTACCGGGAGGAGGCGTCCAGTAGGAAAGTGGATCCTCTTTTTGGGTAAAACTCCACAGCCGGTCCTGGTGCGCGAATTGACCCGTGTGGAAATGGCCTCTGCCATTGCTTGCTGGACCCGGATGAACGAGATATATGAGCCGCAAGCAGCCCTGATTGAAGACACCTTACTTATAACCTTCGACACTATCATGCACAAGGCCGCTGTGATGCTGGGATCCGAGAGTGTCGTTTTATGTCCTTCAGAGTTGGAATGCCCCCTGTGCCGTTGGTCATGTTACTGTAAGGAGCGGGTGGTTACAAACGCTTCATCTGAACCCCTTATTGAAAAAAGGATCCTGTGTGCCTGCAAATACCTCTCCAGCCCTTCACGATACGCTCCACAAGACCAAGCATACCTGGCTCATCACTGGTGTGGCCGGCTTTATCGGCTCCAATCTGTTGGAGGCCCTGCTCAAGCTAAACCAGCGGGTCATCGGCCTGGACAACTTTGCCACCGGCCACCAGCACAATCTGAACGACGTCCATTCCTGCGTCACCGCCGCCCAGTGGCACAATTTTACTTTCTTCCAGGGCGATATCCGGGATCTGGAGGCTTGCCGCGAGGCCTGCCAGGGCGTGGACTTTGTTCTGCACCAGGCCGCGCTGGGCTCGGTGCCGCGCTCCATTGAGGATCCCATCACGGCCAACCAGAGCAATATCGACGGATTTTTGAACATGCTGGTCGCGGCCAGGGACGCGAACGTGACCCGGTTCGTCTACGCCGCATCCAGTTCCACCTACGGCGACCATCCGGAGCTGCCCAAGCAGGAAGATGCCATCGGTTCCCCCTTGTCGCCCTATGCCGTGACCAAGTACGTCAACGAACTCTACGCCGACGTCTTTGCCCGTACCTACGGCCTCTCGAGCATCGGCCTGCGCTACTTCAATATCTTCGGCCGCCGCCAGGACCCCAACGGGGCCTACGCCGCGGTCATCCCCAAATGGTTTGCCGCCATGCTCAGCAAAGATCCAGTGCAGATAAACGGCGACGGGGAAACCTCCCGGGACTTTTGCTATATCGACAACTGCGTCCAGGCCAACCTCCTGGCCGCCACCACCCAGAATCCAGAGGCGGTCAATCAGGTCTATAACGTGGCCTTTGGCCAGCGCACTACGCTAAATGAGCTTTTCACCCTTATCCGCGAGCGCGTGCAGACCCAGCGCCCGCAGCTCGTCGTGCCAGACCCTGTGTACCAGGATTTCCGCCCCGGCGACGTCCGGCATTCTTTGGCCGATATCAGCAAGGCAGCAGGTTTGCTTGGCTACCAGCCCGGGTATTCGGTCCGGGAGGGGTTGGATGCGGCGGCGCAGTGGTATGTGGAGCATTTGGGGGTCGCACGGCGAGGCGTATAATCACTTGCGTGTCCAAGGGCAGTTTCGTGGGAGGGCCCCGAAGCGACAACTAGCCTGACACATGGGGATGCCGAGTATGCTTTACAGGAACCCCTTGCCGCTTACAGTGCTGACTTTAAGGGTGAAATGAAGGCTCTAAGCCTGCCTTGTGAAATAACTCCGAAGGAGTTCAAGCGAAGCGGATTTCACTGGGGGCAAAAAACAGCCTTTTGTGGGATATATTTAATGACATTTGAGTGGGTTGCGTAGGTCCGACCGCTGAACACCGCCGCGGAACACCGACCGCAAAATTCCACGCCGAAGAGGAAGCTGACCATGACCCTGGAGACACATACGAGTGCCAGCAGGTGCAGATACAGGAACTGCGCGACCAGCTCAAGGACATTCGGGGTGGGGCCTTGAACAGACAAGAGGATTCAAAGCATGGAGCAAGGGAGTAGGGCAGGCGAAATCGCCATTTATGAGGCTGAGTCCGGGATCTTCGAGGTCCAGGTGAAGGAAGAGACCGTCTGGCTGACCCAAGCCCAGATGAGCGCGCTCTTTCAACGAGACCAGTCCGTTATTTCGCGTCATGTCCGAAACGTCTTTGACGAAGGGGAGCTTGAGCGGGAGACCAATATGCAAAAAATGCATATTGCCTCCTCGGACAAACCAGTCGCGGAGTTCTCTTTAGATGTTATCATCTCCGTGGGGTATCGGGTTAAATCACTGCAGGGTGTTCGGTTCCGTCAATGGGCGAACCGAGTCCTCAAAGAGCATCTGACCCGGGGCTATACCATCAACCGCCATCGTTTCGAGGAAAACGCCCGAGAACTGGAAGCGG